>JAAZVX010000090.1 GCA_018623095.1 Marinobacterium sp.
ATCTCACGCATTAAGGCAGAGTCAGGCTGGTAGTCGGTCAGCAATATCTGCTGATTGTCGCTGGTCCGGCCGAGTAGTTGGGCTTGCTTTAACTCTTGTTTTAGCGCTTGTCGAGGTTGTGGGTGTTCGATGGCCTTTTCACTTTTAATCAGCGGCGCTTTCTTCTTTTTTCCTAAGCGGTAGAGGTGTTTGCGGACTAACTGAGCCTTCTGTTTGTTAGCTAATGGCAAAAGGTCAAGTTGCTCGATCGGAATGGGCTCGCCAATGTGCATGGGCAGTTCTGTGGATCGTTTCTTAAACATCTCTCGTGGCAATAGCACCGTAGAGAGCGGTTTGTTGAGCTTAGAGACGGAATAGAACAGTGCTGAGTTCTTTGCGCGCACATAAATAGGCAAAACAGGTGACGCGGTTTTGCGTGCAAAGTTTAAAAAGCTGGGTTGCCACTCACAGTCTCGAACGAAACCAAACTTAGTACGACTGACTTCCCCAGCTGGAAAGATAATGACAGCCTCTTCGCGCTGGAGCGCGTCATAAATCCCTTTGATCTCTGCTTTATTACTGCGCCCCGACATATTGTTGACGGGTAAAAGCACCGACTGCAGGTTTTCAATATGACAAAGAAGATTATTAGCGACGATTTTAACGTCTCGACGTACGTCACTGACCATTTTTAATAGGGCCAATCCATCCAAAGCCCCTAAAGGGTGGTTGGCTACGATAACTACACGACCGGTTGCAGGGATGTTTGCGCGCGAGCGGTCACTGACTCGATAACTTAAATTGAAGTAATCGAGAACAGCTTCGACGAACTCCATGCCGGATTCGTGATTATGTGATGACAAAAACTCATTGATTTCAGACTCACGAATCAATTTTCTCAACGAGAAAACGGTTAATTGACTTAGGCGTGGCGAACGATCTTTGAACGCTGGGAAGCGGTTGGTAACAACCTGGTTTACATCTAACTGCATCTAGCAAATCCTCTCTATATGGTTAGAGAGTAAGTCACTTTGGTGACCTTCATTTGACATTAATGTGTCGCTTTTATTGCAGTATCTACTGGGTTGATAGGCTGTAATTGGTTGTTTCTTGACCAAGCACGATTACAGAGCGTGTTTAATGGCTCGTTACAGCCATCGGCTATCCAATCAGCCAGTATATTAGAGGTATTTGGCCAATTGTTTGCTGTGAGTGGTTGGTCCATTCTCCCTAACCAATTTTCCAAGGCGATGTCGTCTAGGTGGTCCATTGAATGGCCAAGGTTCAGTCGTTCTAGAGCAGTTGCATTGGCGGATTGCTCAAACTGTCCCTGAAGTGGTTTAACAAGCAGATGCTTTCCAACTTGTATCGCTTCACTGCAGACACCAAAACCGGCGCTGGTAAGCACCCCCGCACAGCTCAACATAGATTGGTGAAACGCTTCTCTAGAGAGAGGGTGAATTCGGAGGTGACCCTCTTGATAAGCCTGGTCTACCGCTGCAAATATATGAAAATCGTAGCTCGACCAGGGCTTTAAAAATTCGATGACACGATCTAGGTCCTCAAAAGGCAGATAGACCAGTACCTTGCGGGGCGAAATTCTTAGCTCACCAGAAATCGGCGAAATCATTGGCGGTAAAATGGCCTTTCCAAAGCTGTTCCAATGTAACCCTATGGCGTGGTTAACCGGCGTCATAACAGGAATGGCAAGGTGTTCAAATCGACTGTGCTCACGGCCAGGGATTCTGTGGGTAAAAGCATACTGGTGAGCGATACCAACACTTTTCACACCTTTAAGGCGTGAAGCCCATGCAGTAATTGGCTCGAAGTCTGAGACAATAAGGTCATACTCTTTAACGCTAAGATTGGCGACATCTTTCACGAAGCGGCCGAGCTTGGCATTCAGCACAGTCCGTTTCATATCGACTTCGCCATTTTCCGTGAAAAACGTGAACCCTTCGCGTGTACGGTACTGGCCAAAAGGCTCCATATTGAAATAGTGTTCAGGCTGACGGCCAGAGAATAGATAATCGACGTGAATGCCTCGAGACTCTAGCGCAGGCCCTAACATTCGTGCGCGTGTGATGTGGCCGTTACCTGTGCCTTGTACACCGTAAAGAATTCGCATCGCCTTTGCCTCAAGTAGAAATATCTAATCAGATTAGATAGGTATCGTGATCATTCAGTTAAGGTACGATGACAGTTTTTTGACAAAGAAAAAGGGAGTGATCAATCGATCGCTCCCTTCGGGTGGTCGGCGTCCTTTCCGTATCTGCGCAGGCATAAAACCGCGCTCCGATAAGAAATTATTCTAAGCAAGCTTTGTGAACACTTTGTGACAATCATAAAAAAGGCACCACTAAGGTGCCTTTTGAATGAAAGAGTGAACTTAGTTTGGCAAGTTCATATTGAACATAAAGATCTGTCCGCCAGCATCACTGCCATTTTTCTCGACGGCACCAGACGACTCAGGTCGAGCTTGTACAACACCGATATACGCCTGCTCATTAGTGGCTATTTGACCACGAATCTCTTGACGACCTGTGCCGGCTAACTCATCCAAGCTGTAGAAAGAACCGTCTGGCTTTTTGGCAATTAATGCCGTAACAGGCCATGAGCCTGAAAACTCCGTTGATCCCGCTTTTGTGAATGCGCCGCCAAGCGCAGACACTCCGGCTTGGTAGCGTGAGCTGTGCTTACCTCCGGCAAGACCAAGTAGATGTGCATCTGCAACATTTAGGTCATTATCAAGAGTAAGAACGTATTTACGCTCGCCGAAATCATTGCCTGAATCTTCTTCAACGATTAGGTAGTCACCGTCTGCAGTTTTAGCCCAGTAGAGACCATCTGGAGCGACCATTTGCGCTTTACCTGCTTCCATATGAATGGATGCATCACCGCCTTTCACTTTACCTTCGTCTCCTACTTTTACAGTAAGAGCACCTTCAACAGACGCAACTGAACGAGTGACCATTGCCGGCAATGCGGTTGGAAGATTCTGGCCATCAAAGTTAAACGCTTTGAAGTCAACGCGGAACAGACCACCTTTATTGGTCATATTGGCAAAGTATCGAGGTGCCCCCGTCGGATCGCCAGCTACGTGCTCAACCTTGCTATCACCGTTAAAGTAGATATGACCTTTGGGTTGTTCATCTTCCTCTTCCCATAGCATCATCTCTGTATCCTGAACCGCTACAGACTTGTCCCAGCCACCCCACTGGTATGAAGTCGGTACATACGTCGCTTCGAAGCTAGAAGGTGCCTCTGCGTTCTGAATGTACTCATCAATCATTTTTTTAGATGGATTGGGTTCAGCAACTAGGGATGATGCTGTTTCGTTAGAAACCGCCATGCCATACAGTTTGCCGAACAGTAAGCCGTTTCGTGCTAGGAATGCATCACGCTCGTTAGCGCTATCGTAATCGATTTCAGATCCATCTGCGTTACGGTCTTTCATGCCGACATAGACTTTCAGGGGCGCAGGTTCCTGACCGTGGTTGTAACCAGACGTTACGATTACAACGTAATCTTTGTGTCCTGAGTTGATCGGCATCATTTTTTCGTAGCCGGTCTGACCTAAAGCAGGGGCTGTGTAGGCCACTCTATTTTTGATATCAACGACCACAGAGGCTAAGCCCATGGTAGCAGCAGTGTCTGCAGCACCGGCAGGGAACATCGAGCCAATTTCCCACTCTTCAGCTGTTAACCAGACATCGTCTGCAAAGCCAATTCCATCTCCATACTTATTGGCTGGCTCATACCAGGCACCACAGAAACTTTGGAAGAAGTAATCTGCCTCTGAAAGGCGGTGACTCTCTTTGAATTGAATCAAAGTGCCATCTGGGCGCGTTTGGTTACCCCATTTACCAGCTAGGTTCGTTGGTTCGAAAGAGGGTTTGGCGACCTTCTCACCAAAAACGTTGTAGACAGTATCGAATAGTTTGCCAGAGCCTTTTACCATTTCACTAGCTGGCATGTCGCTCTTCATAAATTGAGCAAATTTAGCGCGATCATAATCTATGGTGTGAATGTGTGAGCCTGTGAAAGTAACACCATTCTTCATCGCCCATGGATAAGTCTCAGGTTTTGGTGCTCTGCCCATAGTGGCGTATGACTCAGACTGATAAACAACACGCACAGTCTCTTCATCTGCTAGCCAAGCGGCTTGACCATCTGGGTAACCGGTTAAAGCTAAGCCTGTTTCAGCATCTACTTCACCCACGGTTGCCAGTGCTTTGAAGTTGGCAAACGGGAAATTGGTATTAGCGCTTTCACCATCTTTCAATTCAGTGGTAGCTAATCCAGCTTCTGCAATTAGAGCAGTTGTTTGACCGATGGTTTTATTTCCATGACCGCCAGCAATTGCATGACCAGTTGCCATTGTCATTGATGCTGCTACAACAGCAAAAGTGAGCTTATTCAGTTTCATACTAACTCCGATGAGGATTGGTTTGATTCGTCGGAGTTGAGATTAAGCAAATTATGTTACGGAAAATCGTCACTATTATTTAAATTATATGAAACGAAAAAAGCCCCAAGAATTTTGCATTCATGGGGCTTTATTGGCTCGGTTTAAAATTAACCAAATCGGCCAGTAATATAGTCTTGTGTCAGCTGGTGTGATGGGTTGGTGAAGATCTGTTCAGTATTACCTACCTCAATCAAATCACCCAGGTGGAAGTAAGCCGTACGATCAGAGACGCGCGCCGCCTGTTGCATTGAGTGTGTGACGATAACGATGGTGTACTGACTCTTCAACTCTTCAATCAACTCCTCAACCTTTGCTGTCGCAATTGGGTCCAGTGCAGAACAAGGTTCATCCATCAGAATCACCTCTGGGCTTACCGCAATCGCGCGTGCGATACATAAACGCTGCTGCTGGCCGCCTGATAATCCTGTACCTGGTTGATCTAGACGATCTTTAACTTCGTTCCAAAGGCCCGCTTTCTCTAGTGCTGACTCAACGATGTCGTCCAACTCGCTTTTGCTTTTCGTTAAGCC
>JAAZVX010000091.1 GCA_018623095.1 Marinobacterium sp.
CCATTGAGGCTGATGAGATCATGACAAGACCCGTCAGCATCAACGCCAGCATACTCAACATCAACAGAGGGTCGAACGGCAAAGTTCCCTTCGGAACACGCAGCTCGGCTGGCAATTTGAAGTCCCACAGCTTACTGACGTTTGGAAGTGTTAATCGCATGACAACACCTCATTCACCGCCGTCACAAACTGATGGCCGCGATCTTCAAACCCTGAGAACATATCAAAGCTGGCACAGGCTGGTGATAAGAGAACCAAATCCCCCGACTTAGCTTGTGAGTAAGCCAAACGCACTGCATCCATCAACGAATCGGCAAACAGCGTTGTTTCAAATTCGATATCATTGGCCATCTGCTGGCGATCTTCACCGATCAGAATGAGTGATTTTAGGTAACGTTGGCTGGGACGTTTCAAACCAGAAAAGTCCTGCCCTTTGGCCTGCCCACCTGCGATTAGAATCAATGAATTATTGCGCTCCTGAGTCTCTCCAAGACCGCCTACTGCTGCTAGAGTAGCGCCAAGATTGGTCCCTTTAGAGTCGTTAAACCAGCTAACGCCATCTTGCTCTGCAACCCACTGACAACGATGTTCAAGACCTGGGAATTGAGACAGCGTTTTTAATAGTGAGGATTGCTCCAGGCCCTGAGATTCACACAGAGCCAGCGCCGCCAATGCATTCAGCTCATTGTGCTCGCCACGCATTTTCATATCGGCAACGGGCATCAAAGCTTTGGCACCTTTTGCTAACCAAGGCTTACCCTCAACGATCAACCGGCCATACTGGTTAAGATCGGGTGCGCCCAAACCAAAAGAGATCTGTGGGGTGCTATTAGGCACTAAGGGTCTTGAGAGAGCATCCTCACGGTTAAAAATCGCTTGCTGACAGTGGCGATAGATACGGTGTTTCGCCGCGTGATAACCCTGCATGCCGTCATAACGATCCATGTGATCAGCGGACATATTCAATACGGTAGCGGCTGACGCTTTAAGATCATGGGTCGTTTCAAGCTGAAAGCTAGAGAGTTCTAGAACGTAAAGATCGGCAATCGGCTTCGCTAAAAGGTCCAGAACCGGAATGCCAATATTCCCACCAATCTCAGCACGACACCCAGCGTCCACCGCCATCTGCCAAACCAGCGTGGTGACCGTGCTTTTGCCATTGGAGCCGGTAATCGCAATGATCGGCGCCGAGACTTCGCGAGCGAACAGATCGATATCACCAATTAATTTAGCGCCTGAAGCGATGGCTGCCTGAATAGCCGGCTGATCTTTTGCCACACCGGGGCTGATCACCAGTTCATCAGCCTGGCTCAACCACTCAGCATTAATGGGGCCTGTTTGCAGCTCTACCTCAGGGTACTGGTTACGGAATGCATCAATGGCAGCGCCACTCTCCCGAGTATCACAAGCGGCAAACGGCAGACCACGGCTTGCAAAGAAGCGTGCGATGCTCTGGCCAGTTTGACCAAGACCAATGATGATTCTGCGTTTATCGCTCGTAATCAGTGACACGTTATTTCCTATCGTATTTTCAATGAGGCTAAACCGATCAATACCAGTACGAAACTGATGATCCAGAAGCGAACAATGACTCGTGGCTCTGGCCAACCTTTCAATTCAAAGTGGTGATGGATCGGAGCCATTCTAAAGATGCGACGACCGGTCAACTTGAAAGAGGCCACCTGAAGAATGACTGAGACTGTCTCTAGAACAAAGATTCCGCCCATAATGAGGAGTACCAGCTCCTGGCGTACAATCACGGCCACCACACCCAGCACAGCACCCAGCGCTAAAGCACCAACATCGCCCATAAAGACCATTGCTGGGTAGGTGTTAAACCACAGGAACCCGAGACCGGCACCAATAATGGCACCCAACAAGATGATCAACTCACCCGCACCAGGGATGTATGGGATATTGAGGTACTCTGCAAACTGAACGTGACCTGTTAGGTAGGCAAAAACGGCCAGCGCTCCAGCTACCATAACGGTTGGAAGAATGGCCAATCCATCAAGACCATCGGTTAAGTTGACCGCATTGGAACTACCAACGATGACAAAATAGGCAAATGGAATGAACAGAAGACCCAAAGAGAGTGCTGTATCTTTAAAGAATGGAATCAACAGATCCGTTTCAGCCGGTGTTTCAGCCAACCAAAACAGCGCCACTGCAGCGGCCGCACCGCCCACTGACTGCCACAGATATTTCCACTTGGCCGGAAGACCTCGTGAATCTTTTTCAATGACTTTGCGCCAGTCATCGACCCAACCCACGGCACCAAACACCACCAACACAAACAGCGTCACCCAAACATAGGGGTTCGCCAGATCGGACCAGAGCAAGGTACTGGTGATAATTGCCAAAATAATCAGCGCACCGCCCATGGTCGGTGTACCCGCTTTGCTAAGGTGTGACTCAGGCCCATCGTGACGAACTGCCTGACCAATCTGTTTAATCTGCAGTTTTCTGATCAGGTGCGGTCCCATCCAGAGCGCCATTCCAAGGGCAGTTAGCACCCCCATGATGCCGCGCAGCGTAATGTACTTGAAGACATTAAAGCCGCTGTAAAACTGTGAAAGGTAATCCGCTAAGTAGACCAACATACTATTTTTCCATCTCTAACAGTGCATCGACGACACGATCCATCGCTGCACTTCGTGAACCCTTAACCAGCAGAGCACCCTCTTTAGGTAGGTTATTTGTTAACTCCGTAATGATCTCATCACGTGAAGCAAAATGAGTTGCCCCGTCACCAAAGGCTGCCACCGCATTGGCCATTAGAGGACCTGTTGCAATAAGACGCTCAACACCCTGCTGTTTGGCGTAACGACCGATCTCTGAATGAAGCGCTGTCTCATCAGCCCCCAACTCAGCCATATCGCCGAGGACCAGAAGGTGCTCACCCTCAAGTGACATCAGCGTATCGATTGCCGCTTTAACCGCCGATGGGCTGGCATTGTAAGAGTCATCAATCAATGCAAGCGTCGGCTGAAGTGAATGAACCTGCAGGCGCCCTTTAAATCCCCGGTAGCTCTGAAGCGGCTCAATGGCACTGACAATTGACTGACCCGATGCGACCCAAGCTGCCAACGCTGCTAAGGCATTGGAGACCATGTGACGGCCCATGACCGCAAGTTGAATTGGATATTGTTTGCCCTGGTAGTTAAGAGTAAATCCAAAGCAACCAAGATCATTCACAGATAAATCGGTGGCCGATAACTCAGCCGAATCGTTCACTCCAAAGCCGATCCAACGTTTCTCAAGGCGCTCAAGTTTGTCAGTCCAAACCTTGGCATGTGGATCATCTAGATTGACGATACCGATTCCGCTATCGACCAAGCCGTCATATATCTCAGACTTAGCTCGAACGATATTTTGAAGACTGCCGAAACCCTCTACATGGGCATCCATCGCATTATTGAGAATGGCCACATTGGGTTGAGTCAGTGCCGAGGTGTAATCGATCTCACCCACCGCACTGGCACCCAATTCAATCACAGCAAACTCATGCTTCGGTGTGAGTTCAAGCAGAGTGAGTGGCGCACCGATGTCGTTGTTCAAATTACCCTGAGTGGCTAATGTCGGTGCACGTGACGAGAACATTAAAGCCAGCATCTCTTTTACACTGGTTTTACCGGCACTTCCTGTGACGGCCACCACCTGGCCTGTAAACTGCTTACGATTTAAGCCACCAAGTTGCCCTAATGCTAATCGGGTATCTGACACAACCAACTGAGCAATTGGCAGTTTAAGCGGATGATCGACGACCACCGCCGATGCACCTTGTTGACTGACCTGTTCAACAAAGTTATGTGCATCAAATCGCTCACCTTTTAATGCAACAAATAGATCACCAGCACGGGCGTTTCGGCTATCCGTTACGACTCGTTCGACCGGCGCATCGGAACCAATGAGTTCAGCGTTTAAAGCGGTTGCCAGTTCCCGCAAAGAGTAATCGCGCATCATAGAGTGGTGCCTCCTCTCTTTGCCAACAGTGCTGACAGAGCCTGTTTCTGATCAGAGAAGGGCAAACGCTCACCATTGATCTCTTGATAATCTTCGTGACCTTTTCCGGCAATCAAAACGATGTCATTCGGTGAAGCCTGCGCGATGATATGGTCAATTGCATCGGCGCGACCAATCACTTCAACCGCTGACTGACTGTCAGTAAAGCCTTGCATCACCTCATCAATAATGACCTGAGGGTTCTCAGAGCGCGGGTTATCACTGGTCACCCAGACACGATCGGATAGCTTCTCCGCTATGGCCGCCATCATTGGGCGTTTGCCACGATCACGATCACCGCCACAACCAAAAAGGGTCAGCAATTGACCACCTACCAAATGCTCTCGACATGCGATCAGCGCCTTCTCCAGTGCGTCAGGCGTGTGGGCATAATCCACAATGACACAAGGCTCACTCGCACTGGAGATAACCTCCATGCGACCAGGGACCGGCTGGACTGTAGGGACGCATTGCACGATATCGTTTAGCGTATAGCCAAGCATCGCTGTAGCACCGATCACCAGCGTCAGATTCGATAAATTGAAGCTCCCCATTAACGGAGCGTCTACACTGACAGCCTGTTCATTCATCGCTAGCGTGAATGATAAGCCTTGGGCACTGAACTCAGGGTTGAAAGAGGCGACATCAGCGGATTTAGAGGCCGTTGAGAAGCTAAGTCGTGTTGCGTCAGTCGATTCATTCAACAGCTGCGCGGCGTAGGCATCATCAGCGTTAACTAACTGCAGATGCACACTATAGGTATTAAATAGCTTCGCTTTGGCAGCAGCATAATTCTCCATCGTGCCATGGTAATCGAGGTGATCACGGGAGAGGTTGGTGTAGGCCACTAGATCAAACGCCAGTTGATCGATTCGTCCTTGATCAATGGCGTGACTGGACACCTCCATCACAACGGTATCAGCACCCATCTGAAGCAGCTCGGCCAAGGTTCGTTGTAAAGCAATAG
>JAAZVX010000092.1 GCA_018623095.1 Marinobacterium sp.
ATTGAAGATGACTTCCAAGTCAAACTGATTGAGCGAAGCCTAGATCGATGCAACCGCTTGGCTCGCGATCTAAACCGCACCATTGTGCTGCACGGAAGTGCCTCTGACTCCGAACTGCTGCTAGAAGAGAACATTGACGATGTTGATGTGTTCTGTGCCCTAACCAACGACGACGAAGCAAACATCATGGCTTCGATGCTGGCCAAACGTCTAGGGGCACGAAAGGTGATGACGCTGATCAACAACCCAGCGTATGTTGACCTTGTTCAAGGCGGCGTTATCGACATTGCCATATCACCACAGCAGGCCACCATTGGTGCCCTACTGGCTCACGTTCGCCGTGGCGATGTGGCAGCGGTTCATTCACTGCGCCGTGGGGCAGCCGAAGCGATTGAGGCGATCGCCCATGGTGATCCTTCAAGTTCTAAAGTCGTTGGACGTGCCATTGAGGATATTGCTCTGCCTACAGGCGCAACCATTGGTGCCATTGTGCGAGACAACCAAGTGTTGATTGCCCATGATGACGTCGTGGTTGAGGATGGCGACCACGTCATTCTGTTCCTCATCGATAACCGTCAAATTGGCGAGGTAGAGAAACTCTTTACCGTCGGCCTAACCTTCTTCTGAGGCGGTCATGCACTTCAAAGTCATTCTCAGAATACTTGGCCTGCTGTTGATGATTTTCAGCATCACTCAGCTACCCCCTGCCCTTGTCTCAATGATTTACGACGACGGCAACATTCAGGCCTTTATTGGGGCCTTCTTCGTTACTCTGTGTACCGGTTTTTTAATCTGGCTACCGTTTATGCGAGTTCGACAAGATCTAAGAACACGCGATGGTTTTTTAATTACTGTTCTATTTTGGACGGTGCTGGGATTTTTCGGTTCGTTACCTATCTACTTCTCGGCCGAGACAAACTTTACCTTTACCGATGCTCTGTTTGAGGCCGTCTCTGGTCTAACGACAACGGGAGCTACCGTTATCACCGGATTGGATACGCTTCCCAAGTCCTTGCTCTACTATCGTCAGCAGCTTCAGTGGCTAGGCGGTATGGGTATCATCGTATTGGCTGTAGCGATACTTCCGATGCTGGGCATCGGGGGAATGCAGCTCTATCGTGCCGAGACCCCGGGCCCGGTAAAAGATTCAAAACTGACACCCAGAATCACCGAGACCGCCAAAGCGCTTTGGAACATCTACCTGACTCTGACGATTGCCTGTGCACTGGGTTACTGGGCTGCAGGCATGGAGCTGTTCGATGCCATTGGCCACAGTTTCTCTACTGTCGCTATTGGGGGGTTCTCAACACACGACGCGAGTATTGGATTCTATGACAGCGCACTGATCGAGATGATCTGCGTGCTCTTTATGATTCTATCTGGGATCAACTTCGGACTGCATTTTGCTGCTTGGCGACAGCACAGTGTCACACACTACTTCTCAGATCCTGAGTTTAAATTTTACCTCTTCTCTTTGATCAGCCTGTCGCTATTTACTCTGTTTGTCCTCGACTTTACCGGTACCTATGAATCGATCGAGGCGCTGCGCAAAGCGGTCTTCATGGTCGTTTCCATTGCGACCACGACCGGTTTTGCGATCGCTGACTTTGCACACTGGCCAGCCATGCTGCCCTTCTTGCTGTTCTTAGCTGCCTTTGCTGGTGGCTGTGCTGGGTCGACCGGTGGCGGCATGAAACAGATACGTCTTCTATTGATCCTGAAACAGGGCTACCGTGAGATTGTTCGTCTGATCCACCCGAACGCCATCATGCCAGTAAAACTGGGCAGGCGCCCTATCTCAAATAAGGTGCTCGAAGCGGTCTGGGGATTTTTCTCAGTCTATTTGATAGTCTTTGTGGTCATGCTGGTTGCGCTGCTCGCCACCGGATTGGATCAAGTGACCGCTTGGTCTGCTGTAGGCGCCACGCTCAACAACCTTGGACCAGGTCTTGGTGATGTTGCGGCTCATTATGGTGATATACCCACCACAGCCAAATGGATTTTGGTCTTTGCGATGCTTCTGGGACGTCTAGAAGTATTTACCCTATTAGTCTTACTGACACCTGCTTTTTGGCGTCGATAACCCTATCAAATGGATAGGGTGGCGTCCCTCTGAAATTCTTGAGGAATGCTGTATAATTCTCGGCTAATTTTTTGCAAAAAATCCTAGCCGAGGACTTCTGTCGTGACCGACACTGTCAAACCTGATGTAAGCACCTTCCAAGGTCTTATCTTTGCCCTACAACAGTACTGGGCAGAGCAAGGCTGTGTAATTGTTCAGCCCCTGGATATGGAAGTGGGTGCTGGCACCTTCCACCCTTCTACCACTCTGCGCGCTATCGGACCAGAACGTTGGAACTCAGCTTACGTTCAACCAAGCCGACGCCCGACTGATGGTCGTTACGGTGAGAACCCAAACCGTCTTCAACACTACTACCAATTTCAGGTTGTGATGAAGCCGCACCCTGACAACTTCCAAGAGCTATACCTTGGTTCACTGGAGCGTCTAGGATTTGATCTTTTGACTCACGATGTGCGCTTTGTAGAGGACAACTGGGAATCGCCAACTCTAGGTGCTTGGGGTCTCGGTTGGGAAGTTTGGCTGAACGGCATGGAAGTCACTCAGTTCACCTATTTCCAGCAAGTTGGTGGCCTTGAGTGTTACCCAGTTACTGGCGAGATCACCTACGGACTTGAACGTCTTGCGATGTATGTTCAAGAGGTAGACAGTGTTTATGATCTAGTGTGGTCTAAAGCGCCTGATGGCACCATCGTCACTTACGGCGATGTCTTCCATCAGAATGAAGTAGAGCAATCGACTTACAACTTTGAGTACGCCGATGTGCCGCATCTATTCAGTAACTTTGAGCACAACGAGAAAGAGTGCCAGAAGCTACTGGATGCAGGTTTGCCTCTACCAGCTTATGAGCAGGTCATGAAGGCATCGCATACCTTCAATTTACTGGATGCGCGTCACGCGATCTCAGCGACAGAGCGTCAACGTTACATTCTTCGTGTTCGCACTCTGGCTCGCGGCGTTGCTGAGGCGTATTACAACAAACGTAAAGAGCTTGGTTTCCCAATGGCAGAAGAGTCTATTCGCCAAGAAGTATTAGCATCACTGGAGGGAGCCGAGTAATGAGTAATCAAGACTTTCTATTTGAACTGGGTACGGAAGAGCTACCACCGGGCGCACTACTCTCTCTGTCTGAAGCGCTTGGCAAAAGCCTGACTGCTCAACTGAACGATGCTCAACTCACCTTTTCATCGTTAGAGCTATTCGCGGCCCCACGCCGTTTGGCTGTTCTCGTTAAAGATTTGGATAGCCAACAGCCTGATCGCGATATCGAAAAACGTGGTCCTTCGGCGAAAGCACCTGAACAGGCAGCCAAAGGTTTTGCAGGCAGCTGCGGTGTCGCCCTTGAAGATCTTGTAATTGAGAACACCGACAAAGGTGACTACTACGTTTATCGCGGTACTGAGGTTGGAAAGCCCGCTTCAGAGCTACTACCAGGAATGCTTGAGACTGCTTTAAGCGGCCTACCTATTCCAAAGCGCATGCGTTGGGCTGCTAGCCGCACTGAGTTTGTTCGCCCTGTTAAATGGATCGTCGCAATACTCGGTGATGAGGTACTACCTTGTATCCTGCTCGAGGTGACGTCGGGTCGTAAATCACGTGGCCACCGCTTCCACTACCCGCATGAGATAGAACTAATGAGCGCAGGCGAGTACGCCAATACGCTTCGCAATACCGGTAAGGTTGTCGCTAGCTTTACAGAGCGTCGCGAAATGATTCGCCAACAAGTGCTAGCTGAAGCGAAACGCATTGGCGGTACCGCACAGATTGACGAAGATCTTCTCGATGAAGTCTGCGCACTCAACGAATGGCCTGTGGCATTGGCTGGTCGTTTTGAAGAGCGCTTCCTAGAGGTACCAGAGCAGGTCCTTATTCTTTCAATGAAAGAGAACCAGAAGTACTTCCACCTTGTGGATGGCATGAATAAGTTGATGCCTTACTTCATTACAATCTCGAACATTGAGTCGAAAGATCCACAACAGGTGATTGCAGGTAACGAGAAAGTTATTCGCCCTCGCCTAGCCGATGCAGCCTTCTTCTTTGAGACGGATAAAAAAGCACCGCTGATTGACCGCCTAGAGAAGCTAAAGAGTGTCGTTTTCCAAAACGAGCTTGGTACAGTTGCTGATAAAGCTGCTCGCATTGAAGCTACGGCTAAGGCCATCGCAAAACTTATTGGCGGCAACGAAGCCTTTGCAGCTCGTGCAGCTCAACTAGCAAAGTGTGACCTGCTAACCGATACCGTTTACGAGTTCACAGAACTTCAGGGTCTGATGGGTTACCACTTCGCTTTGCACGATGGCGAAGAGCAAGAGGTTGCACAGGCAATTTATGAGCAATACATGCCAAAGTTTGCTGGTGATGATCTTCCTGCCTCTAAAACGGGCATTGCGGTCGCGCTTGCTGATCGATTAGACACACTGGTTGGCCTGTTTGCTATCAATCAGCCACCAACAGGTTCTAAGGATCCATTTGCACTACGCCGCGCCGCACTGGGCGTTCTTCGCATCATTGTAGAGCATGATTTGGATCTCGATCTTAAAGAGCTTCTAAAGACAGCGGCTTCTAACTACCAAGCCCTTCCCGCTTTAGAAAGTGCGGCTGACAATGTCTTTGAGTTCATGCTGGAACGTTTCCGTTTCTGGTTTGAAGAGGAGGGCATCAGCGCTGAGATATATTTATCGATCCACGGCTTACGTCCTAGTAAACCGCTGGATTTTGTCCGCCGAGCTCATGCCGTTGCCGCTTTCACACAGCTAGAAGCCGCCTCAGCACTGATCGCTGGTAATAAGCGTGTAGGCAACATCCTTGCAAAGCTAGACTCCAC
>JAAZVX010000093.1 GCA_018623095.1 Marinobacterium sp.
ATTCTTCGCGGTCTAGGCTCGTTTGGCCAGAGCGAAGGTCGTCAGTTCCTTGAGGATTTAACGGGTTATAACGAGGATGACCGTGACAACTTTTAAACATTTAATCGCCTCAGCGATTCTAGCTTTATCAAGCACCGCTGCCGTTGCAGCTCCCGTAGCACTAGACCGTGTAGCCGTGGTGGTCAACGAGAGCATCATTATGAGCTCGGAAGTGGATCAGCGTGTGAATGACATTCGCGCTCAGTTAGCGGCGCGAAATGCACAGCTACCACCGGCTGAGATTCTAGCCAATCAGGTAAAAGAGCAACTGATCATCGAGAGCATTCAACTGCAACTGGCAGAACGCCAAGGCATTCGTGTCAGCGATAGCGAGTTGAACAGCACGATGAACCGCATTGCTCAGCAGAACAACTTATCACTGAGTGATTTCCGTAAAGCTCTAATCAGCGAGGGGCGTGACTACCAGCAGGTGCGCGATCAGATTCGCCGTGAACTGATTATCAGCCGCGTTCAGCAGAGCAACGTCAATCGCCGCGTCAGCGTGACGGATCAAGAGGTTCAGAACTACCTCAATTCAGATTTGGCTAAGAACCAAGATCCTAGTGAATATCTACTGAGCAACATTCTGGTGGCACTTCCATCTCCCGCGTCACCAGAGCAGATTAAAACCGCTCAAGAGCGTGCCAACGAGCTGAAAGCTGAGCTGGATCAGGGCGCGAATTTTGCTGATTTAGCGGTACGTAGTTCCGATGCACCTAATGCGCTAAATGGCGGCGATCTGGGTTGGCGTAAAGCGCAAGAGCTACCGACTCAAATCTTTTCAGCTGTATCGGGCTTGGCGAATGGCGAAGTCTCTAAAGTAGTCAGAACCCCGTCGGGCTTTAACCTGCTTCAACTGCGTGAGCGTCGTGGCGATCAAGCAACGCTGGTGACAGAAACCCGTGCACGCCACATCTTGGTAGCCCCATCTGAGATTCGCACATCGGCACAGGCGAAAGCCTTCGCAGAAGAGCTTTACACGCGCTATAACGAAGGGGAACCTTTTGAAGAGTTGGCTCGCCGCTACAGCGATGATCCGGGCAGCGGCTCATTGGGCGGTGAACTGGGTTGGATTCAACCCGGTAAAATGGTTGTTGAATTTGAACAGCAGATGGACAAGCTGGTGATTAATGAAGTGAGCGAGCCGTTCGAATCACGCTTTGGTTGGCACATTGTTCAAGTACAAGAGCGTCGCCAACAGGACTTCACGACTGAGATGCGAGAGAACCAAGCTCGCTCGGAGATACGCAAACGCAAATACGATGAAGCGCTATCGACTTGGTTACGTGAACTGCGTTCAGAAGCTTACGTCGACATAAAGGTGAAGTAGTGGCTCTTCGAATTGCACTGACCCCAGGTGAGCCAGCCGGCATAGGCCCTGATCTCTGTATTCAGATCGCCCAGCAAGGTTCTGAGCATCAGTTGGTCATCATTTGTGACCCTGACATCATTGTCGATCGGGCAAAACTATTGGGGCTTCCGATTAAACTGCATGAGTTCGATCCAGACCAACCTGCCGTCGGTTGCCAGCCGGGTGAACTCTTCTACATTGGCACCCCATCCAATGCTGATGTCATCCCTGGCCAGTTGGATCCACTTAATAGCGTCTATGTACTCAACACCCTTCGTCTAGCGGTCGATGGCGCTTTGGGTGGCATGTTTGATGCTATCTGCACCGCACCGGTTCATAAGGGTGTGATCAATGAAGCCGGTTACCCCTTCTCCGGTCATACAGAGTTTTTGCAATCGCGCTGTGATGTAGACCAGGTTGTTATGATGCTGGCTACCGAGGGGCTGCGTGTTGCTTTAGCGACGACACACTTACCGTTAGCAAACGTGCCTCAAGCCATTACGCAACCTCTACTTCGTTCGGTCATCGATATTCTTCTGGACGATTTAAAGCACTACTTTGGCTGTGACAAACCTACCGTTTTGGTGGCGGGTTTAAATCCACATGCCGGAGAGAACGGCCATATGGGGCGTGAGGAGATCGATACGATTGAGCCGGTGTTAAGCAGTTATCGAGAACAAGGGGTTAATCTGGTGGGCCCTCTCCCGGCCGATACGCTGTTTACCGAACACCATCTTAAACAGGCTGATGCCGTGCTTGCGATGTATCATGATCAAGGGCTGCCAGTACTGAAATACAAAGGGTTTGGCCAAGCGGTAAACATCACCTTGGGTCTACCTATCGTGCGCACGTCGGTCGACCATGGCACCGCATTGGATCTTGCTGGAACGGGTAAGGCTGATGCCGGCTCTCTTCTGACCGCACTGCAATACGCTGCTGAAATGGCGTCTAACCGCAAACAATCATAGGTTAATATGAGTAGCAAAAACCCTGGGCACGTCGCCCGTAAACGTTTCGGTCAGAACTTTCTGCACGACCCAACCATCATTGGTCGCATTATTGCAGCGATCAACCCTAAACCTGAAGAGCATCTGGTTGAGATCGGCCCCGGTTTAGGTGCTCTGACAGAAGAGATTTTAGAGTTAGCCGGCGCACTTGAAGCGGTTGAGCTAGACCGAGATCTAGTGCCTGTCTTGCGCACCAAGTTTTTTAGGTACGAAGATAAATTCAAAATTCACGAGGCGGATGCACTGAAGTTCGACTTCTCATCATTGCAACAGGATGAGCGCCCGCTACGTGTCATAGGCAACCTACCCTACAACATCTCAACACCGCTGATTTTCCACCTACTGAGCTTTTCAGGCTTAATTAGTGACATGCACTTCATGTTGCAAAAAGAGGTGGTCGAGCGTCTAGCTGCCCAACCGGGTGAGAATCACTATGGTCGCCTTGGCATCATGGCTCAGTACTACTGCCAAGTTGAGAAGCTATTTATCGTACCGCCAGGCGCCTTTAATCCGGCACCGAAGGTCGATTCCGCAATTGTTAGGTTGATTCCACACACTACTCTGCCGATTGAGGCGAAAAGTGCTGAGTTATTGGCGGATGTCGTTAGAACCGGTTTTAGCCAACGTCGTAAAACTTTGCGCAATAACATGAAAGGCTGGATCACTGGCGAACAACTGGAAGCGCTAGGCATCGATCCAGGACTAAGACCTGAGCGTCTATCACTCGCTGAGTTTGTCTCAATCGCTGATGCGATCTATGATTTACGAAACAACGCTAAATAAGCACTGCACGACGAGACTGTTTATCCATGCAAGATTATGAACTGAGCCGTAACGTATCGATCAACGTGACCACTGACTATCTCACTGATCAATCGGATCCAGAGACACACCGTTACGTCTTCTCGTACCACATTACCATCACTAATCATAACCCAATGCCTATACAGTTACTGAGTCGTCGTTGGCTGATTACCGATGGCAATGAGAAGACCCAAGAGGTCTTAGGTGAGGGAGTAGTCGGTGAGCAGCCGACCATCGAACCGGGTAAAAGCTACAGCTACACAAGTGGTACTGTGTTAGCGACTGAAGTGGGTGCGATGCAGGGCCACTACGACATGATCACCGATGACAATGAGACATTCCAAGCGACCATTGATCCGTTCACCCTGGCTCAAACTCACGCACTACATTAATGACTGGCTTTTAGAATAGAGAGCTCTGTTCAGAAGCCAGCAGTTCAGGCATTGCCCCCTGAATAGCCGGATTAGCCTGCCTCAATTTATCGACAAAGTGTGCGGCCAGTTCAGGGGCTTCTGCACAGTCTGGTGTATGAAAAAAGAGGTAAGGCACTCGCCCCTCTGCGATCCACTGCAACACCTTACTCACCCACTGATCCAGATAGCGATCGGCTTGCTGCCACTGCATTGTAGAGATAAAGCGTACCTGTGGATGCTGCCCAGTGGCGATGACATGCAACGGCACCTTTGGCTTCTTCTGTTGGGCCTCTAACGTCGCCGAGTCCATCGCATTCACAGCAAAAATCGGACGAGTATCAAACATCACACGATTGACGCCAGTCTCAAGTAACATCTGATTAAACGCTCTCTCCTCATCCCCTTTCGCAAAGAACTCAGGGTGACGAACCTCAACCGAATAGTTGAATGCGTCAGGTAGCGCCATTAGAAATCGATGAATGTGCTCAATGCCTTCGCTGTTGAAACTTTTCGGTAACTGCAGATTGAGCAAACCAATTTTGTCGGCTAATGGCTCCAACACTTCAAACTGTTCAGCCACTTTGGGATTAGCAACGTCCAAAGCACTGCGATGGGATAGATCCTGGTGGAATTTAAAGCAGAACCGAAAATCATCAGGTGTCTCATCCCGCCAGCGCTTAACCGTATCCGGCTTAGGTAAACCATAGAAGGTCGTATTTCCCTCAACCGATGAAAATTGACGAGCATAACGTTGCAGCGCCGATCCACCCCCGGCCAGACAGCCGCCCTCCCATACAGGGTGCTGCCACTGAGGTAATCCCAAATAGTAATCGTACAACGTCTGGCTCCTTAAAATAGGCATTACAGAGTAACAAATTGAATAAATAGTGAAAGAAACCCGTAATATTTTAGAAACAGGCTTGTAGCAACCTTAAACCTATGTATAATACGCCACACGTTGATGCGGGGTGGAGCAGCCCGGTAGCTCGTCGGGCTCATAACCCGAAGGTCGTCAGTTCAAATCTGGCCCCCGCTACCAACGTAAAAAAAGGTATAGGCCCGCAGGGTTTATACCTTTTTTTACGTCTGGCGGATGGGCCAGATGCAGAACTGACGAAGTCAGTTCACAACCAATGCATGGATTGCATTGGTTGAACGGAGCACCAAAGGTGCGACGGCCCTAAGGGTGAAAACACAGGAAGTGTTTTCATAAATCTGGCCCCAAACAGCACGTCGGGCTCACTCTCCATAAGCTCC
>JAAZVX010000094.1 GCA_018623095.1 Marinobacterium sp.
GTTGCGGTTTTTCTGGGTCTGATCACTGGTCTGGTGTTTGGTGTTTTTGCACAGCAAAGCCGTTTCTGTCTTCGTGCGGCCTGCATTGAGTTCTGGCGTAACAAGCCCGGTCCAAAATTTGCCATTTGGCTTTTTACTTTCTCGACCGCCCTTATTCTGACTCAGCTTCTAATGCTGAACGGACACCTTGAGAAGAGCAGCATCCGTCAATTGGTAACGACAGGTTCAATGTCGGGTGCCATCATTGGCGGCTCAATGTTTGGTATCGGTATGGTCATGGCGAGGGGGTGTGCAAGCCGCCTTCTGGTCCTATCAGCGACCGGGAACCTCCGGGCCCTTATTGCTGGTCTAGTCGTGACGGTCGTCTCCCAAGCCGCACTTCGAGGCATACTATCACCCTCAAGAAATGAGATCTCATCCTGGTGGCTGATCGATGGATCATCGCGAGATTTGTCACTATGGCTCCCTGAGTTTGGTGCGCTGGGGTTCGGCATTATTCTATTTATCGCCGCTTTCTATTTGGCAAAGA
The DNA here is from genome assembly GCA_018623095.1 of Marinobacterium sp. Classification (GTDB taxonomy): domain Bacteria; phylum Pseudomonadota; class Gammaproteobacteria; order Pseudomonadales; family Balneatricaceae; genus Marinobacterium_E. The sequence continues at coordinate 530 of JAAZVX010000094.1, forward strand.
GGACCTCACCGCGTATCTATTGGCAATTTGGAGCCGTAATGGTCGGCTTGAGTGTTGCACTAGGTTGGGCACTGACCTCTTGGCATGCCAGTAACTCCTTTGACATTATCGCCGTGAAAAGTGTCAGTTTCACAGGCCCATCCGCTGACACTTTGATGGCACTGATCAACGAACCCGAAGTGCCTCTCTCCTTTGATATAGGCATTGTTGTCGGTGTCTTTGCAGGCTCTTTCTTAGCGTCTTGGATAACGAAAGAGTTCAAAATTCAGACCTTTACCGAGGAGACAGGCTTGTCACGCTATCTCATTGGTGCCGCTCTGATGGGCTTCGGTGGCATGCTTGCCGGTGGATGTGCGGTTGGTGCTGGTGTCACTGGAGGGGCGGTTATGGCTCTCACTGCTTGGGTAGCACTCTTCTTTATGTGGTTAAGCGCAGGCATTACTGACAGGGTGCTCGACTACCGTCGCGAGACAGCCTAAATTAGACGTACGGCCTATTGAGCAATTAACATGGCATTTGAAATTTGGTTAGCCCTTCTCGGGGCAGCGATCATGATCTCACTATCCCCGGGAGCTGGCTTTGCCACGGCCATCAGCTTTGGATTATCCAATGGACTTCGCGGTGCAGCGCCCGCCGTGTTTGGTCTTATCTGTGGTTATGGGACACAGATGCTGTTGGTCTCTCTAGGTCTTGGCGCATTGATTGCGACCTCTCCTACTCTATTCACCCTGATCAAATACATTGGAGCCGCTTACCTGGTCTGGTTAGGTGTTCAGATCATTCGATCGCAAACTACACTCGAACTACATAAGGCAGAACCTCTTCGCAAGAGAGAACGCTTTATTCGAGCCTATTTAGTCAACATCACTAACCCTAAGGGGATGGTGTTTCTGTTAGCGTTAGTACCCCAATTTTTAGATCAGTCTAAGCCACAATCTCTGCAGTTATGGATTATTGGACTGACACTGGTATTGGTCGATTGGGTAGTGATGACAGGCTATTCAGGTCTCGCCGCCCGTTTACGAACCTTTGTGCAGGATCCTATAGGCAGAGCTTGGTTAAATCGAGCCTCAGGGAGTGCATTGATACTGGCCGGTCTGGTATTGTCATCAGCAACCCTTTAAAAACTTGGAGAGATTATGGACTGTCTATTTTGTAAAATCGTAGCAGGCGAGATTCCAGCTGAGAAGCTCTATGAAAATGATCATGTCATCGCCTTTCGTGACATCAACCCACAAGCTCCATTCCATGCTTTGGTGATTCCGAAAAAACACATCTCCACATTGGATGATACAACCGCAGAGGATCTTGAAGCCCTAGGTCATCTTCAACTCGCAGCGGCACAGATTGCACGTGACCAAGGATTTTCATCAAATGGTTATCGTACTGTCATGAACTGTCGGGAAGATGGGGGCCAAACGGTCTACCATATCCACCTGCATCTACTGGGTGGTAAATCGATGGGATGGCCGCCTTATACAGATACACTTAAACAACCGCTGTAAGAGTGAATGATGACCGTCATAAAAGATCTGCCTACCAATAATCAACTCGAGTACTTTATTGAACAGGCTCGACAGTCTACAGCGATTAAAACCGCCGTTGTCCACCCGGTCGAAGGTAATGGCTTAGCCGGCGCTCTTGAAGCCGCTAAGCAGGGGTTAATAGACCCTATTTTGATTGGTCCCGAACATAAGATACGCCAAGCCAGTGATGAGATTGAGGCTGATCTTAGCAGTATTCAGATCATTGACACTGAACATAGCCATGAGGCGGCTGAGGTCGCCTGTAATATCGTCAGACAAGGCGACGTCCAGGCCCTCATGAAAGGCTCGCTTGGCACCTCAGAACTGCTTGGCGCTGTCCTTCACAAAGATAAGGGAATCAGAACAGAGCGACGTCTAAGTCATCTGTTTGTGTTTGACGTACCTAACTACCACAAACCTTTGATCATCACAGATGCTGCGATCAATGTTGTTCCAGACCTCTATACAAAGAAAGATATCGTCCAGAATGCCATAGACTTTGCTCATGCACTGGGGAATGAAAATCCCAAAGTGGCCATCCTGGCGGCTGTTGAGAAAGTAAAAGCCAACATGCAGAGCACCATCGATGCGGCTGCTTTGTGTAAAATGGCCGATCGCAACCAGATTACTGGTGGGATCTTGGATGGTCCTCTTGCCTTTGATAATGCCATTTCAAAACAGGCTGCAATCGATAAACACATCAACTCTCCCGTCTCTGGGGAAGCCGACATTCTGCTTGCACCTGACCTAGAAGCCGGCAATATGATTGCCAAACAGTTGATCTATCTAGCCGGAGCTCAGTCAGCCGGTGTCGCTGTGGGTGCCAGAGTACCAATCATTTTAACAAGCCGTGCTGATGGTATCATTGCGCGAATGGCAAGCTGCGCCCTGGCCTCTTACATGGTGCATCACGGCCGCAAGATCTAGTCATGAATATACTGACGATAAATGCCGGCTCTTCCAGCCTTAAAGCGGCTCTCTTTACTCGAAACAACCAACAGTTAACCCAGGTTGCTGAGGCGGCTTTAACCGGTGTCGGTTCTGCCCATATCACTCTTCAAATTGACGGCATTCCAGTCGATATTGGCGATCTAGACCAAACTGACACAGCTAATATCCATGCAGAAGTGGTTGAGCGATTGTTCAATCGATTCAACTTAAAAGATCAGGATCTCATAGTCTCTCATCGAGTGGTGCATGGTGGCGGCATATTCGCTGAGCCAGCGATTGTCGATAATCACCTACTTGAGCAGTTAAGATCGTTCAACTCGCTGGCCCCCCTTCACCAGCCCTAAAATCTGCGTTTGATTGAACAGGTCCGTTCAGCACACCCAGATTCACTCAATGTAGTCTGCTTCGATACGATGTTTCATGCTGGACAATCTGAACTTGAGACCTGCTACGCTCTACCTAAACCGATTCGTGAAAAAGGTGTTCGCCGTTACGGATTTCATGGCCTGTCATATGCCTATATATCCCATGCACAGCAGCTCTTTGAACACCCAAATGAGAAGACGGTCGTGCTTCATCTGGGCGCAGGCTCTTCCGCTTGCGCCATGTTAGGTGGCAAATCGAAAGCTTCTAGCATGGGCTTTTCAGCGGTTGATGGCCTACCGATGGGATCACGAACAGGCAATTTAGATCCGGGCGTCATGGTTCATCTTATGCGTGAAGGTATGAGTGCTGATCAACTGGAAACTCTGCTCTACAAACAGAGTGGCTGGCTTGGTCTTTCGGGACTGTGCAGCGATATGCGCACCCTCATCGAGTCGACTCAACCGGAAGCGAAGTTTACCGTCGATTACTACTGCTATCACATTACCCAAGAGGTTGGTCGGTTGACCGCGATTCTCGGTGGATTAGACAGAGTTATTTTCACCGCCGGCGTAGGCGAACATGCCCCACTCATTCGAGAAAAAGTGTGCCGACAGCTGGCTTGGTTGGGTTTAGTGATCGATGACGACTTAAATCTGAACAACCAAACAGAGATCGCGTCACCATCTTCCAAGGTTAGAGTTCAGGTTGTTGCCACCGATGAAGAGTGGATGCTGGCCAGATATGCGACGCAGTTAGCTTAAACGCTGTCTAACTATTTCAAATAGCGTTACCCCGGTCGCAACCGAAACATTCAAACTAGAGACCTCTCCGGCCATCGGTATTTTAATCAACAGATCACACTGCTCACGCGTCAAACGTCGCATCCCTTTACCCTCAGCGCCCATAACAAGAGCTAATGGACCGGTTAAGTCTGTCTGATATATAGAGCCCTCTGCTTCCCCAGCCGTCCCAACAACCCACACACCTCGCTCTTGAAGTTGATTCAACGTTCTTGAGAGGTTGGTGACTTGAAAGTATGGCACCGCATCGGCTGCGCCACAGGCTACTTTAATAGCTGTCGCATTTAATGGAGCTGATTTATCACGTGGCGCGATCACAGCGGCAACACCAGCCGCATCGGCCGTTCGCAGACACGCACCAAGGTTATGAGGATCAGTCACACCATCAAGCACCAGTAGCAGAGGCGTTGGACCCACTTGATCCATCAGATGAAACAACTCTTTATCACCCTGAACTGGCAGAGGCTTCGCTTCTGCCAACACACCTTGGTGGACTCCATCGACACGCTCATCCAAGCGGTGCTTGCTAATATTTTCCACATGAACACCAGCTTGATTGGCCAGAGCAAGAATCTTTTCAACCTTTGGATCAACACGACCTTGAACAATGAACAGACGCTTTACCCGTTCAGGATCACGGTTTAACAGCGTTGTGACTGCATGAATGCCAAATACCTGATCCAATTTCATACTCATTTA
>JAAZVX010000095.1 GCA_018623095.1 Marinobacterium sp.
ACACGACCTGAAGTGATTGCACCTGCAACAAGATAAGTACCCGTTTCAATGCGATCCGGCATGACAGAGTGAGTGCAACCTTTAAGAGTTTCAACACCCTGAACACGGATGGTATCGGTTCCTGCACCTGAAATTTTAGCGCCCATCGCGATCAAACAGTTGGCCAAATCGACCACTTCAGGCTCGCGTGCGGCATTCTCAATGATGGTTTCACCGTCAGCCAATACAGCCGCTGACAGGATGTTTTCAGTACCGGTTACCGTCACAGTATCGAAGAAGACGGTAGCCCCTTTTAGACGGCCGTCAACACGAGCATCAATGTAACCATCCATGACATCAATTTGCGCACCCATTGCTTCCAAACCACGTAGATGGAGATCAACCGGACGACTACCGATAGCACAGCCACCAGGGAGTGACACCTGAGCACGGCCATGTCGCGCTAACAGAGGACCCAGCACAAGAATAGAAGCGCGCATGGTTTTAACCAGGTCGTAAGGCGCTGTGAACTCAGTAATCGTAGTGGGATCCAGCTCAACGCTCATCTTATCACCAACGGTAAGCTCAACTCCCATGCGACGCAGCAGTTCAAGCATAGTCGTGATGTCATGCAGGTGTGGCAAATTGCATATGGTCACGGGCTCGCTGGCAACTAATGTCGCAGCAAGAATAGGAAGTGCTGAATTCTTTGCGCCAGAGATCCACACCTCGCCATCTAAACGAGGGCCACCTTCAATAACTAATTTATCCATCTGAATACCTAAGCAGAGTGATTACTGCTGTGACTTCCACTGTTCAGGGGTAAACGTTTTAATGGAAACAGCATGAATAGCACCTGATGCAATTTGATCAGTCAAACAAGCGTATACAGCTTGCTGCTTCTTTACCGGACTCATTCCGGCGAACATTTCACCAACAACCGTTACCTGAAAATCACAACCTTCACCCGCCGTATGGACCTGACAACCCTCAAGTTGACTCTCAACCAGTTGCTTCACTTCATCGGCGTGCATAGTACTCTCCAGATAATCCTTTAATTTAGCCGCGTATAATAACGAAAAAGGGCCCTGATATCATCTATCAAGACCCTATAAATGCATTCGAAACAAACACTGCAAATTATTGAATATCAACACCCACTAGATCAGCTATTGTGTCCATCTGTGTTGGCAAATTAATCCATTCAACATTTGCAACGGAACGCTTTACCTCAACCCATAACGCCACTGCACAACTATCGACTTTCGTCACATCAGATAGGTCGATCAGGGTAGCACCGTCAGCAATTGCTTGGTTCAATTGTTCGACAACTTTGTTATAAGTATTGCGAGTCAGCTCACCTTGAAGCTTATAGACCTGGTCCATCAAGCACCTGAAACCTTTTCAGACATCACCTCAGACCAATGCTCAATCACCTTAGCGATTTTGCCATGTTGCTCCATCAGCCCTGAAAACTGATTACGGAAGGTGATTCTAAGGTTTATCCCATCAACAACCACATTGACCAGCATCCATTGATCATCCTTTAACACCATATAATAGAGCAATGTGTATACCGTACCATCCTCTGAAGAGACATTAACATTAACGATCTGTTTGTCAGGGTATGGGCTCGGTTCAACCGGAGGAATGATTTCAAACTCTTTAAAACTGAAACCAACAACCGCTTTGGCATAGGTTCGAAGAAGAGTATTTTTAACGACGACTGAAAAGTCTGAAACCTCTTTGTCGCTGGCGCGGCGGTAGTACTTACCCATGATCGATTTTGCAATGTACTCAAAGTCAACTGATTCTCCAACCAGCTTATCGATCTCTACCATCAACTCATCAATATTTTCCGGCTGACGAAGACGTTCATCATTGACTAATGCGAGCATATCAGCAGTCGCTGTCTCCATCACCTGACTGGCAGAGTCCCAGTTAGCCTGTACTGGAACTATGAATCCCAACCAAATCGATGCTAATAAAATGATTCGACCAATCATATTACTCACTCACCTTGTTAAAAAGAAACTTACCAACAATCTCTTCTAGTACCAGCGCCGACTGCGTATCTTCAATTGTCATACCATTTGCTAAAAGATCATCTTCGAAACCGGGAGTAATACCGATGTACTTCTCTCCGAGCAAACCTGCCGTTAAAATCTGAGCTGAACTATCGATACTTAGGTAGTCAACATCATCAAAGATTTGCATCTCTACTTCAGCCATAAGACGCTTACGATCGATACGAATAGCGGACACCTGGCCAATTTGAACGCCACTCATAGAGACCTTCGCACGTTCAGTAAGCCCCCCAATATTGTCAAATCGAGCATAGACAGTGTACCCACCCCCTTTTTGAGATAGGTTTAATCCACTGACATTAATCGCGAGAGCAACCAGAGCCAACAACCCGGCGAGGATAAGTGCGCCAACACTGATTTCGAGGGCACGAATACGCATTAAAAATCTCCAAACATCATTGCGGTCAGAAGAAAATCCAACCCTAATATAGCCAGCGAAGAGTAAACAACTGTTCGAGTAGTTGCCTGCGAGATGCCTTCTGAAGTTGGCACACAGTCATTACCCTGAAAAACAGCAATCCAGATCACTACAAAACCAAATACCAGCGATTTGATCACACCGTTTAACACATCTTCTGAAAAACTAACCGAGGCCTGCATATTGGCCCAGAAGCTTCCAGAGAAAATACCCAGCCAATCGACAGCGACCAGCGATCCTCCCCAGATACCAACGATCGCAAAGATCATCGACAGGAGCGGCATACTAATAAATCCAGCCCAAAGACGAGGCGCAATAATGCGCCGCATAGGGTCAACACCGATCATCTCATAACTGGCCAACTGCTCAGTGGCTTTCATCAATCCAATTTCAGCGGTCACGGCAGACCCCGCACGCCCTGCAAAAAGCAGTGCTGTGACGACAGGGGCCAACTCGCGCACCAAAGACAGTGCAACCATCTGACCGACCGCCTGTTCTGATCCGTAATCAACAAGAATGGTATAGCCCTGCAAACCGAGCACCATGCCAATAAATAGACCCGAGACGATAATAATGACAAGGGATAACACACCAATAAAGTAGAGCTGACGCACCAACAAAGGCAACATCGTCATGGGTGCTGGCTTAGCAATCAGAGATTGACTTAATAACTGCCCAGCACGGCCTACAGCCGCAACACGATTAACCGATTTAGCACCCAGTTTTTGAAGAAGCTGAATCATTGTGAGCCACCAAATAACTGCTCTTCAAAAGATTGAGCTGGGTAGTGGAAAGGCACTGGCCCATCAGGGCGCCCTTTCATAAACTGTTCAACACGGGGATCTTCAGAGCCATTGAGTTGGTCAGGCGCTCCCTGCGCCAATACCTTTCCGTCAGAAATGAGATAAACATAATCTGCAATGCTTAGGGTTTCTTGAATATCATGTGACACAATGACAGAGGTATGACCAAGCGCCCTATTCAAATGAGATATCAAATTAATAAGAACACCCATAGCAATAGGATCTTGCCCTGCAAAAGGCTCGTCATACATTAGAAAATCCGGATCAAGTGCGATTGCTCGTGCTAATGCGGCTCGTCTGGCCATGCCGCCGGATAGTTCTGCTGGTTTCAACTCACTGGCACCGCGCAAACCGACCGCATTGAGCTTCATCAACACAAGATCACCGATTACACTATCCGGTAAATCAGTATGAACTCTCAACGGAAATGCGACATTTTCTGACACGGTCATGTCAGTAAAGAGAGCCCCACTTTGAAACAGCATCCCCATCTTTGCGCGCAGCTCAAATAGACGGCGACGAGACAAAGTGTGAACAACCTCACCATCAACGCTGATTGAACCTTGGTCAGGTGTTAATTGTCCACCGATCAATTTGAGCAGCGTTGTTTTACCCGTGCCTGAAGGCCCCATAATCGCAGTAATCTTGCCACGAGGAATGGTTAACGATAGATCATCAAATATTTTTCGTTCACCACGACAAAAGCTGAGATTGTTCACTTCGATATGCGTGTCATTAATCAGAGTCATCAGTGCCTGCGAATGAAAAAGAAAATATTGATAGAATTCTAGTCTAAAAGTGGAGCTTATCAAGCAGACTTTTAGATAAAGATGAAATAGAGAGAGTCTTTACCGGACAGTCGCTCTAAAAAATAATAAGATACTGTAAACAGATGTGTATTAACGCGAACTTAAGGATCTCGACCCTTGTCCGATTCAAACAACCCTAGTTTCGATTTTGTCAGTGCAGGCAAGCAAACCATTTCAATTGAGCAAGAGGCTATACAAGCCTTGAATGATTCATTAGACGATGCGTTCAACCAAGCTTGCCAAGCGCTTTTAACCTGCAAAGGGCGTGTCATCGTTACAGGCATGGGCAAATCTGGACATATCGGCACTAAGATTGCGGCGACACTTGCCAGTACTGGCACCCCTGCTTTTTTTGTACACCCTGGCGAAGCGAGTCACGGTGACTTGGGTATGTTTACCAAAGAAGATGTGGTTATTGCACTTTCCAACTCCGGTGAATCCAATGAAGTTGTCACAATCCTGCCTCTACTCAAACGCAAAGGGATCACACTCATTTCTATCACCTCTAAGCCGCAATCAGCTCTATCAACCAGTGCCGACATCAGCCTGGTAACTCCGATCGAACGCGAGGCGTGCCCGCTAAATCTCGCTCCCACCTCCAGCACAACCGCACAACTTGTTATGGGTGATGCGATCGCTACCGCTCTGTTGGAGGCGAGAGGATTCAGTGCCGAAGATTTTGCATTTTCACATCC
>JAAZVX010000096.1 GCA_018623095.1 Marinobacterium sp.
GAAGAGCTAGCCGCACAGATTGAGCCCACGCTGATCTACAATCGTTTGATTGGTAACTGCTACACAGCCTCTATGTATATTGGCCTCTGCTCTCTACTGGAGCAGGTTGACGAGGACTTAACCGACAAGCGCATCGGTCTGTTCAGTTATGGGTCTGGATCAGTGAGCGAGTTCTTCACCGCCAAAGTAGTTCCTGGCTACCAATCAGCTTTGAACACGGAACGCCATGCTGAGCTGTTAAAAGTTCGCACTGAACTGAGTTACGAAGAGTATCTCACCCTCTATCATTACCCCGATCCACGTGATGGTGAACATCATGAGATCGAGCCCGATACTCAGGGACACTTCCGTTTGGCGGCGATTAGCGGTCATAAACGCGAGTACGTAGAACGTTAGTTATGTCGGTTGCGAGTGCTCCCGGAAAGATCATATTAAGTGGTGAGCACTCCGTTGTTTACGGTGCACCCGCTCTCGCATTCTCAGTGAAACAACGTTTAACAGTCAATTTTACTCCCGATCTTCTGCCCCGTTTAAGTTGGTTTGCTCCAGACAAAGCGCATGAGATGGCGCTGGAGAAACTCTCTAGCCTTCGTCATAAATTGGATGCTGCGTTTGATGGTTACCTTCGTGGTGAGCGCTCGATCAGTGAGATACTCTCTAGGCCAGCCGAACTGATCTTCTATACCGTGGATGTAGCTCGAATCCTTGGCAATCTTGAGCGCATTCCTCGTGGCAAATTTGATATTCAATCGGATATCCCCGTCGGAGCCGGTATGGGTTCGTCTGCCGCTCTATTAGCTGCACTTTTGAAACTATTTTCGAAGCATGAAGACCTAACCACCTTGATTGAACAGGTGCGACACTGTGAGCGCCTTCAACACGGCAGAGGTAGTTTGATTGATGCGGCCACCGTGACATTAGGTGGTTTAGTTAAGGTCGAACATAACCACGCCAGTCGGTTAGGTGAATTACCGGGAATATTCGATCAGGACTGGTATTGGATTTTTACCGGAACGCCAGCAACCAGCACTGGTGTCTGTGTAGAGCGTGTCCGCACTCAATTTGAGCAGTCCGATATCTGGAGCGAGTTTGCTGCCGTGACGAATCGTATTGAAGCTGCTCAAACCAACCTCGTGCAACTAGCCCAAGCCATCCAAGATAATCACCGACTATTAAAGCGAATCGGTGTTGTGCCTGCTCGTGTGGCAGCGTTGATCGAACAGATCGAAGGCATGGGCGGGGCAGCTAAAATAGCCGGTGCTGGTGCCGTGTCTGGCGATGCGGGTGGTCTTGTGCTGGCGTACCTGCCCAGTCAAACACCGGATGTACTGAACTTACCGGCTTTGATGCGCTGGGGCCGCGTTGAGTCTGATGATTTAGGCGTTAGCCTTGGAGCCACATCATGATTCGATTCTCGGCGCCTGGCAATTTGATGCTAATGGGCGAGCATGCCATTTTGCATGATCAGCCGGCCATTGCTTTGGCGGTTGGTAATCGCCTGAGTGTCTGTTTGATGCCACGTGCTGATCAGACCGTCATGATTGAGTCAGAACTTGGACGTTACCAGAGTACATTGAGTGAGTTGTCCGATGACTCAACTTTCAGCTTTATGGTGGCTGCCATTAGGTTATGTAGAACAAAGCTTACTAATGGGTTTGACCTTAGAGTCACCAGTGAGTTTTCAGATCAGGTCGGATTGGGTTCGTCGGCTGCAGTGACGGCATCCACAGTTGCCTGCTTGTTAACCTTATGCGAAGAGTTGGTTACCAATGAACAGGTCTTCAAGCTGGCATTAAAGGCCGTTCATAGCGTTCAATCTGGTAGGGGGTCAGGGACCGACCTGGCAGCTTCAATTTGGGGTGGTTTAATCGCCTACGAGATGAACGGTGCCAAAGTGCGCCCACTTAACGGTGCGCCTGACATTGATCTGTTCTACGTTGGTTATAAGATGAAGACCCCTGATGTCATTGCGTTAGTTAATCAAAGAGCCGAGTCTGACCCAGCCCTCTTCTCCGCCCTCTATGAATTGATGGGGCAGGTGACCCGCGCAGCCGAACAGGCGATACAAGCAGGGGCTTGGAGTAGAGTCGGTGAGTTGATGAATCAATACTCGGGCCTAATGGACGCGTTGGGTGTGTGTGATGGCAACTTAGCTGATCTTCAATTCAAATTGCGCCAACAGCCGCAGGTTAAGGGGGCTAAGATTTCAGGGTCTGGTTTAGGCGATTCTGTTATCGCTTTAGGTTTAGCAAATCCTTCAGAGATCCCCTACCAGCATCTACCCGTTTCAATACACAGTGAAGGCCTTAAACAGGAGTGAGTGTGATTACTAAGCAAGAGGTTCTGTCTAAAGTACTACCCAAGCTAGGGGCTGTCTCCACCTCATCGGAGCACTTTGCTCCAAGTAACATTGCGCTTTGCAAGTACTGGGGAAAACGCGACGCTGAACTTAATTTGCCGATCAATCCTTCACTCTCGGTCTCGTTGAGAGATCTTGGCTCTAGAACACAAGTGACCCCGATCGATCAACCGCTCGATGAGGTTTGGCTTAACGGTCAGCAGATGCATCACGATTCACAGTTTGCGAGTCGAGTCAGTCAATTCATCGATCTCTTTCGTGGCACTCAATCACTCGCTTTTAAAGTTGAGACTCGTAATAACATTCCAACTGCCGCTGGGCTGGCTTCTTCAGCATCGGGTTTTGCGGCACTGACGTTGGCGATGAATGATGCGTTATCACTTCACCTCTCCAGTGAAGCGCTATCAATGATCGCCCGTATGGGGAGCGGCAGTGCGTGTCGATCCATCTTCAATGGATTTGTAGAGTGGCACATGGGCCATCGCGAAGATGGCCTAGACAGTCATGCACATCCGATCGATACGACCTGGGAAGATCTTCGAATCGGCTTGGTGAAAGTTAATATTGGTGAAAAGTCAGTAGATAGCCGATCCGGTATGCAGCGTACTAAAGAGACATCACACCTTTACACTAGCTGGCCGGCACAAGCGAACGCTGATCTTTCGAAACTACATCAGGCAATTTCAGATAGAGATTTTGCGTTGCTGGGCGCCACGGCTGAACACAATGCTATGTCGATGCACGCTACTTTCGCATCCAGTTGGCCACCACTGGTCTACTGGCAGCCAGAGTCGTTAGAAGCTATGCACAAGGTTTGGTATCTTCGTCAGCAGGGGTTAGAGGTCTACTTTACAATGGATGCCGGGCCTAACCTTAAGCTTATTTTCCAAAAAGAGTCTTTAACTGACGTATTGGCTCATTTCCCTGAATTAGAGGTAGTCACCCCATTCGGTGACTAATCTGGTTGTGCCAATCCGTGGCTTCCCTCTAACTCGTACACAGCGTGATGGTCCGAAGGGCATTGAGTATACCTTCTGGTTGACAGGTAGTGAGGGTGCTCATGTCGTGACCGTTATGCATGCCGAAGCGGTCTGTTTTGTATTCGAATCTGATAAAGCAGCCATTGAGCTCTGTCTGAAAGATCTCTCAGGTTGGACACTGCGCCCCTTAGAGCTTAAATCCCTATCGTTAACCCCTGTCATGGGACTCTATTGTCAAAGCCTGAAGATCTACTGGGAAGTATTGAAGCGCCTTGAATTCGAGCAGGTCGCTCTTATGGAAGAGGACATTAGACCCGTTGATCGTTACCTGATGGAGCGGTTCATTCGCACGGGTGCTGTGTCAGTTTGCACCGACAAAGGGGTTGAGTTACGTCCTTATGATTTCACGCCCGATTTAACACTCCTGTCGTTAGATATCGAAACCACGCTAAATGCCAATCAGGTACTATCGATCGGCTTGCAACAAGGTGATCAAAGCCTTGTCTTATTCAACGGTGCTGCACCCGATCTGGTCTGGTGTGAAAGCTGTGTGGATGAGCGAGCTCTGTTGCAGCGATTTGTCGACATTGTAGCTAACTGGGACCCTGACTTGATTGTTGGCTGGAACCTAATTGGCTTCGATCTGCGTGTGTTGGCTCGGCGCGCTAAAGCTAATCGGGTAGCGCTCAAGCTTGGGCGCGATGGCAGTGAGTTGCATGTCGATATTGGGCAAAATGGCCGTTGGTTCAGTCGAATTGCTGGGCGTGTCGCGATCGACGGCATTGAGACCTTGAAAGGGGCTACTTGGCAGTTTGATAGCTTCAGCCTTGAGAGTGTTGCTCAGGCACTGCTCGGTCGAGGTAAAGCGATTGATAACCCCTTCGATCGTGGTGAGAAAATCCAGCAGCTCTTTAGAGTGGATAAACAAGCGCTGGCGACCTATAACATCGAAGATTGTCGTTTAGTGTTGGATATTTTCAAAAAAGCAGAGCTGCTTGAGTATTTAATCGAACGCACTCGGCTCACAGGGTTGTCGCTCGATAAAGTAGGTGGTTCGCAAGCGGCCTTCGATAATCTCTATTTGCCCAAACTGCACCGTGCCGGTTATGTTGCGCCGCCTTTCGCGTCAGGTCGTAGTGATCTATCGGTGCCTGGCGGATTTGTTATGGAGTCTAAACCTGGCCTCTATCATCATGTATTGGTATTCGATTTTAAGAGTCTGTACCCCAGTATTATTCGCACCTTTTCAGTCGATCCTTTAGCACTAGCTCTGTCTAGAGAGGCTGAAGAGGAGTCACTGGTTCCAGGTTTTTTTGGTGCGCAGTTTAATGCGGATGTGGCGATTCTTCCGGCTATTATTGAAGAGCTCTGGTTGGCCCGTGATCGAGCCAAATCACAAGGTAACTCAGCTTTATC
>JAAZVX010000097.1 GCA_018623095.1 Marinobacterium sp.
GCTTCTCGTTTAATACCAATCAGTTTCAGTATCGGTCTAAGCAGATATTCGATTGCACGCTCAATGCCGGTCACATTGGCGACTCTTAGAACAGCAACCAACCCGAAAATGACAACCACTGTCCAAAAAAGCATTTCTAACTGTGCATTTAGCCAAGCGGACCAGCTGTTATCAACAAGCTCTGGGGCAAAGTCAAAGCTGACCGGCTGCTGCATGCTTGGCATATCTTGGTAGAGCCATTGCATGCAGATGGCGAGCCCAAGCGCACCTCCAATGCGAATCAGAATCATCGGCAGTAGTCGGCAGCCGCCTCGATAGGTGATAGCAATATCAACAATTAAGTTGTGCGCGCCCAACATTAGAATGCCCATCACAGTGATCTGTTCAAGCGTCCAAGCCTGTGAGTAGGTGAAAAGGACAATTAAGCCTGCATAGATGTTCGTCAGGAGAGTGGTGGCCCATACAATGCCTGCAACGGCTGGCAATCCTAGCCACTCCATAGGAGGGCTGAGTATATCGGCTAAGATGTCTGCTGCACCGATTAGCTCTAAAAGACGTACGATTAAAATAGCTGGGATGAGTATTTTAAACAGAGTCAGGGTGACTCGGACACTGTCCACTGTGACTTCACGCAGGTGTCTAATAAGTGAATTCATCACAGTTCTCGACATCATTCCCATTATTGGTAAGCAGATGCTATTATTGGGCAAGTTATTTTGCAATTTATGGTGGGTTACTTGTTTTACAAGCCCCAGACCGATTCGCGTAAAACGCATTGGAGATAAGAACAGATGAGCGAAAACATCCTAAACGTAACTGACGCAAGTTTCGATGAGGACGTCCTTAATGCCGAAGGCCCAGTTCTGGTTGATTACTGGGCTGAATGGTGTGGCCCTTGTAAGATGATTGCACCGGTCCTTGAAGAAGTTGCGACTGAGTACGCGGGTCGCTTGAAAGTGTGTAAGTTGAACATCGATGAGAACGCTGAAACCGCTCCTAAGTTTGGTATTCGCGGTATCCCAACATTGATGATCTTTAAAGGTGGCAATGTTGAAGCAACCAAAGTTGGCGCACTTTCTAAGTCGCAGCTAACGGCGTTTGTTGATGCAAACATCTAATAAATTGGTAAAAGGCGGGTTATCCCGCCTTTTATTTGTCTATTCGCTAGACAGCACCAGCAACTGGTTATATATTAAGCTAGTTGGTTGATTTCTGACCAACCCAAATAATCTTCTTCTAATTTCAATCATTCCTGTCTCGCGACTTTCGTCGTGCACGACACTATTCATAACGAAAACATGAACCTTACCGAACTCAAACTAAAAAGCATGCCTGAACTGCTCGATATCGCAGCAGAAATGGGCCTAGATAACCTAGCTCGTTCTCGTAAACAAGATGTCATCTTCTCGATCCTCAAGAAGCACGCCCGCAGTGGTGAAGATATTTACGGTGACGGTGTTCTTGAAATCCTTCAGGATGGCTTCGGCTTCCTACGTTCAGCGGACTCATCTTACTTAGCTGGACCTGATGATATTTACGTTTCGCCTAGTCAGATTCGCCGTTTCAATCTGCGCACCGGTGACACCATTGCCGGAAAGATCCGTCCACCTAAAGACAGTGAGCGTTACTTTGCACTGCTGAAAGTGGCTGAGATCAACTACGACAAGCCTGAAAACGCAAAGAATAAAATTCTGTTTGAGAACCTTACACCTCTATTTGCGCAGAAACGTCTGCGTATGGAGATCGGTAACGGTAGTACAGAAGATATTACCGCTCGTGTTTTAGACCTTGTTACACCAGTCGGTAAAGGTCAGCGTGCTTTGGTGGTTTCGCCACCTAAAGCCGGTAAAACACTGATGCTTCAAAACATTGCTAACAGCATTACTCGTAACAACCCAGAATGTTACCTGATCGTTCTTCTAATTGATGAGCGCCCAGAAGAAGTTACTGACATGCAACGAACGGTGCGTGGTGAAGTGGTCGCTTCTACGTTTGATGAGCCGCCATCACGTCACGTCCAAGTAGCTGAAATGGTGCTCGAGAAAGCGAAACGTCTTACTGAACATAAGAAAGACGTTGTTATTCTGCTTGATTCGATCACCCGTCTCGCACGTGCTTACAACACTGTTGTGCCTTCATCAGGTAAAGTGTTGACCGGTGGTGTCGATGCACACGCACTTGAGCGTCCTAAGCGTTTCTTTGGTGCAGCGCGTAACATAGAAGAGGGCGGTAGCTTGACGATTATTGCTACGGCACTGGTTGATACTGGCTCTAAGATGGATGAAGTGATTTTCGAGGAGTTCAAAGGCACAGGTAACGCTGAGGTTCACTTGGATCGTCGAGTTGCTGAGAAACGTGTATTCCCTGCCATCAATATTCGTCGTTCCGGCACTCGTCGTGAAGATCTTTTGACTTCTGAAGAAGAGCTCCAACGTATGTGGATTCTGCGTAAGCTGTTGGATCCAATGGAAGATGCAGCCGCGACAGAGTTTGTCATCGATAAACTGAAGGACTTTAAGACTAACGAAGAGTTCTTCCTATCGATGAAGCGTAAGTAATCAATCTGAGCGATAGTTTGGCTTAGTATTGAAATAGGGCGAGCATTAACCACTCGCCCTTTTTTATATTTGCCGAGGATTTTATGGCGACACCTAAGTACAGAGATCTGCGTGACTTTATTAGCCAGCTTGAAGCACGTGGTGAGCTTAAGCGAATAACACATCCTGTCGACCCTAATTTAGAGATGACAGAAATCTGTGATCGGACGCTGAAAGCCGGTGGTCCAGCGCTTCTGTTTGAAAACCCTGTCGGTTATGACATGCCTGTATTGGGCAATCTGTTTGGTACCCCTGATCGAGTAGCACTAGGTATGGGCGAAGAGTCTGTATCGGCACTGCGCGGTGTCGGTAAGTTGCTGGCTCAATTGAAAGAGCCTGAACCACCTAAGGGCTTTAAAGACGCATTAGATAAAATTCCCCTCTACAAACAAGTGCTGAACATGGGTCCTAAGGTGGTTAAAAAGGCACCCTGTCAGGAGGTTGTACTTGAGGGTGATGCCGTTGATTTGGATTTAATTCCTATTCAAACCTGCTGGCCGGGTGATGCGGGTCCATTGGTTACCTGGCCACTGGTGATTACTCGTGGCCCCAATAAGAAGCGTCAAAATTTGGGTATCTACCGCCAACAGAAAATTGCTAAGAATAAACTGATCATGCGCTGGTTGTCGCATCGCGGTGGTGCGTTGGACTTTCTTGAGTGGAAACAGCAACACCCAGGAGAGCCTTTCCCCGTTGCAGTGGCGTTAGGAGCTGATCCAGCGACCATTTTAGGCGCAGTCACGCCTGTGCCTGATACTCTGTCTGAGTATGCCTTTGCAGGATTGTTACGTGGTGGTAAGACGGAAGTGACGCGATGTATAGACAGTGATCTGCAGGTACCTGCTAGTGCAGAAATCGTATTAGAGGGATACATCTATCCTGATGAGATGGCCGATGAAGGCCCCTTTGGTGATCACACGGGTTATTACAATGAGGTCGACAGTTTCCCTGTCTTTACGGTGGAGCGCATTACTAAGCGTGCTGATGCGATCTATCACAGTACTTACACCGGCCGTCCGCCGGATGAACCGGCCGTATTGGGTGTAGCATTGAATGAGGTGTTCGTCCCTATTTTGCAGAAACAGTTCCCAGAAATTGTCGATTTTTATTTGCCGCCTGAAGGGTGCTCATATCGTATGGCCGTTGTCAGTATGAAAAAGCAGTACCCAGGTCATGCTAAGCGTGTGATGCTCGGGGTTTGGTCCTTCTTGCGTCAATTTATGTACACTAAATTTGTTGTCGTTGTGGATGAAGACGTGAATACCCGTGACTGGCAGGATGTCATCTGGGCGATCACAACGCGTATGGATCCCGCACGTGACACAGTGATGATCGAAAATACTCCGATCGACTATTTGGACTTTGCTTCGCCCGTTTCTGGGCTTGGCTCCAAAATGGGATTGGATGCGACCAACAAGTGGCAGGGTGAAACCGATCGTGAATGGGGTGAGCCCATTAGCATGGATGAGTCTGTGAAACGTCGGGTGGATGATATTTGGGCCGATCTTGGGATCGACGATTAAGCCCCTACTATTTTGTTACCTTTATAGGTGTAGATTGTTAATAGACGCTGAGCGTTAAATGTTATTTGGAGTGTGACCGTGGCAAGGAAAGTTACGACGATTTTATCGGCCGATTTGTTAAATAGGGATGTTTACCGTATCCGCCTTTTGCTTCCGGAGCCTGATCAAACAGGTCCTGAATTTAAAGCGGGGCAGTATCTTGATATTTGCTTGCCAGATGGCAAGAAAGCATCTTTTTCTATCGCATCGGCACCCGAGGCTGGGCGTGAATTAGAGCTCCATATTCGCCACATGCCTGACAGTGAATTTAACGACTCGATTGTCCAACATCTTCTGCATCAACCGAGTGTTGAGGTGGAGTTGGCGATGGGTGACTGCACCATCAATCTTGATGAGCTAAATGATAATCAGCCCATTATCCTTGCCGCGGCCAGCACCGGTTTCTCACAGGTAAAGAGTATTGTTGAGCACCTTATTGCTACTGCGCGCAAAAATCCGATTCATGTTTACTGGGGTGCGCGCGTTGAAGAGGATATGTACCTCGAATCACTGCCTCAGAGCTGGGCAGAACATCACGCCAACATCCAATTTGTTCCTATCGTAAGCGA
>JAAZVX010000098.1 GCA_018623095.1 Marinobacterium sp.
CCAGAGGAGCCTATCAAAGAGATAACATCGCCTCTTAAAGCGTTTAGACTTACCCCTTTTAGGACCTCAAGATCCCCATAAGATTTGTGGAGGTCTTGAACTTGAATAACGGGAACAATTGGGCTCAATTTATTGACTCTGGAGTTAGAAATAAAGGAACAATGTAATCTAACCACTGCGATGCTGTAAAGCGCATCATGTTAATTAGATTGGTATCGGCTTACGCGGCTAGGCCTCAAGTAGTTTACCTGATTCGCGATGTTCTAAAGGCAGCTCACCGCAAATCTTGATCAGGGCAGCACCCGGCGCGACTAGTCGCTCACTCATATGAGTTAAAAATAGACCGTTGGTTCGACTGATAAGCGGCGTTCGCGCTTGATCCTGAGGCACAACAGAGGGGTCGACCAACTCGGCAACTACCTCGCCCTTCTCCACCCAATCTCCCAACGCCTTGTGATAAACCACCACGCCAGCCGTTGGAGCGTAGATGATATCAGTCCCTTCAAGCGGCGTTGGATGACAGAGCGGCTCAGGTGTTGGACCTGGATCCCCGGCGATCACTCGTCGCCTCTGCATGAATCGAATAAGTGCTTTTGCATCTTGCTGGGCCAATTCATCACTGACATCTTGCTGCCCCCGCAACTCAACCGTGGCCGAAAAGCACCCCAACGGAATGGGGGTTTTAACGTCCACTTTCTGCTTCAATCGCCACCAAACACCAGCATGGCACTCATCAAAGGGGGCTCCACCGGCTTCTGTTTCAATTAAGACTGCATGTGCACCCAGCTCACACCCAAGTTCATGAGCAAGCGCTTTATGGTGAATGGACGAGTAGAGATGAAAAAGAGCTTGAAAATCACAATGCAGATCAAGCACGACATCCGAATCAATTGAATAGAGCAGAAGCGTTTTACGAAGATCATCGAGCTCGTTACGCACCTCTAATGAGGTGACCTTATGGATCAGGGCATCTCTTATAAGCTGATCATTCATTTCAGCTTTCTCTGAGAGATGCGGCTCTATGCGCTTCAAAACAGCTTCAGATAGATCGGGCCAGTTGCGATTGAAGTTGCCACCACCTGCCAAATCAAAGCGCCCTAAGTGTTGGGCGTTGACACGCTGCCCAAGCCCAATCGGGTTTGCAACGGGCACAACGACAATTTCACCGTTAATTGCACCTTGTTCATCAAGCGCTGCAAGTCGATTGATCAGGTGGTGAGCAACCAGAAGGCCAGGATACTCGTCCGCATGAAGAGCCGCTTGAATGTAAACTTTTGGCCGTGCACCTATAGTACCGAAGCGATGAATGTTCACCTGATGAGAGGCGCCAAAGCTTGAGGATAGTAGATTAGGTGTCTCAACTGTATGGGTCATTCTGTTCACTCAATGGGTTTTGGCATCGATAATTGACTCTGTACTTCCAACGAATTTAGACAAACAACCATTGTATAACAAGCAAAAAAGTACCCGCTTCAAAGAGCGGGTATATTGATTAAGTGATGATCGCCTTAGCTTTTCGAAGAGGCGATAATCTCCTGCCATTTAGCAGGACCTGTTGTATGAACAGATTCACCATTCACATCTACTGCAACGGTCACAGGCATATCTTTTACTTCAAACTCGTAAATCGCCTCCATACCCATCTCTGGGAAGGCCAGCACTTTCGAATCCGTGATCGCTTTAGAGACCAAGTAAGCGGCACCACCGACTGCCATCAAGTAGACCGCTTGATTATCTTTAATCGCATCAATAGCGATTGGACCACGCTCAGATTTACCAATCATACCCAATAGGCCTGTCGACTCTAGAATCTGACGTGTGAACTTATCCATACGTGTTGACGTTGTTGGGCCAGCAGGTCCCACCACCTCATCACGAACTGGATCAACCGGACCCACGTAGTAGATAAATCGACCTTTAAGATCAACTGGTAGCTCTTCACCGTTATTGAGCATCTCAACCATGCGTTTATGCGCTGCGTCACGACCGGTCAACATCTTACCGTTTAGCAAAATAGTCTCGCCGACTTTCCACTCTTTCACCGATTCCGGAGTGATCTCATCAAGATTCACGCGACGCGTGTTCGCTCCGACTTCAAAGGTCACTTCTGGCCACTGATCCAAGCTTGGGGGCGTCAACACAGCCGGGCCATCACCTTTCAACGTAAAATGAGTGTGACGAGTCGCTGCACAGTTCGGAATCATACAGACCGGTAGAGAGGCTGCGTGCGTTGGATAATCCATGATTTTAACATCTAGAATCGTAGTCAGACCACCAAGGCCCTGCGCACCAATACCTAGATCATTTACTGCATCCATGATCTCTAGACGTAGCTCTTCAACGCGATTTTGTGGGCCACGTTCACGAAGTTCATGAATATCAATTGGGTCCATCAAAGACTCTTTGGCCATAACCGCTGCTTTTTCAGCAGTACCGCCGATGCCGATACCCAGCATGCCTGGTGGACACCAACCGGCACCCATCGTAGGAACCGTTTTGACAACCCAATCCACAATACTGTCAGATGGGTTGAGCATCACCATCTTCGATTTATTCTCTGAACCACCACCTTTAGCGGCAACATGCACCTCTACTTCATCGCCTGCTACTACTTCGTAGTGGATAACAGCAGGTGTATTGTCTTTGGTGTTCTGACGCTTACCGGCAGGATCGGCCAGGATCGAGGCACGTAAAACGTTATCTGGGTGCATGTAAGCACGTCGAACGCCTTCGTTAACCATATCGGTAACGCTCATGGAAGCATCCCACTGGACGTTCATACCCACTTTCAAGAATACCGTGACGATACCAGTGTCCTGACAGATAGGTCGCTGCCCTTCAGCACACATACGTGAGTTGATTAGGATCTGCGCCATCGCATCTTTAGCGGCTGGGTTCTCCTCTTTCAGGTAGGCTTCGTGCACACCTTCAATAAAATCGATTGGGTGATAGTAAGAGATGAACTGTAGCGCATCAGCAACGCTATCAATAAGGTCGTCTTGGCGAATAACGCTCATTGGAAAACTCCATTTATAGTGATGATCACGGGGTTCCACCCCTGCAGTGCTGCCAAATTATACATGATCCAATCGAGTTGGGATGACCACACTTTGTCTAAGTACTGAGTAGAACCAGCAAACACAAAAAAGCCGGCTTAGGTGCCGGCTATCGTTTACGCTCTCTCTGGAGCGTTTGGAAGATCACGCATCAGTAGCGCGTATTCCATATCAGTATCAAAATCGAGTGGCAATGTAACACGGTGTCCAGAACCTGGCGCAACATGCACACGAGCACCTTTCTTGTCATAAAGCTCATCAAGCTTAAAGCGGCGGTTACCTTGAGGGGTCATTAACTCAAGCGTGTCACCAACCTCAAACTTGTTTTTAACATCGATGACCATCTTACCTGAATCAGGATCACGCTCAACCACTTCACCCACAAATTGCTGATGCACACCCACGGAGTTACCGGTTTCATAGTTTTGGTATTCGTCATGGACATGACGACGGTAGAAACCTTCTGTGTACCCTCGGTTTGCTAGGTTTTCAAGAACGTCCATCAGGCCTTTATCAAATGGACGACCTGCAGCCGCATCATCAATCGTTTGACGGTAGGCTTGTGCGGTTCTGGCAACGTAGTAGTGCGACTTAGTTCGACCCTCAATTTTCAGTGAGTCGACCCCCATCTCAGTCAAGCGATGCACGTGCTGAATGGCACGCAGATCTTTAGAGTTCATGATGTAGGTGCCGTGCTCATCTTCGAAAGCAGGCATGTATTCGCCAGGACGCGTCTCCTCTTGAAGAAGGAAGATCTGATCTGACGGCTTACCCTCCCCTAGCGCTGGTTGTTTCTTGTCGCTTGGATCAAAGTTCTGAACGGGAACCACATCACCGGACTCATCCTCTTGCGCTTCATGAGCATCGTATTTCCATCGACAGGCATTGGTACACGTACCCTGGTTCGGATCACGGTGGTTAATGTAACCAGAAAGCAGACAGCGACCTGAATAAGCGATACAAAGTGAGCCATGGACAAAAACTTCAAGTTCAATGTCCGGACACTGCTGGCGAATCTCTGCCACTTCGTCGAGTGAAAGCTCTCGTGACAGGATGATTCGTTCAATACCGGCACGCTCCCAGAATTTTACTGAGGCCCAGTTCATCGTATTCGACTGAACTGAAAGATGGATAGGAAGATTAGGGTACTTATCTTTTACCATCATAATCAAGCCAGGGTCGGACATGATCATGGCGTCCGGGTTCATCGCTACAACAGGATCAATGTCCTTCATGTAGGTTCCCAATTTTGAGTTATGCGGGAGAATGTTGCTCGCTACAAAGAATTTCTTACCCAACTGGTGCGCAATATTAATCCCATCTTCCAAATTCTGGAGAGTGAAGTCGTTGTTACGCACGCGAAGACTGTAGCGCGGTTGACCGGCATAGACCGCATCAGCGCCATAGGCAAAGGCATACTTCATATTTCGCAAGGTCCCTGCAGGGGACAATAGCTCGGGCTTTCTCATCATGTTCTCAAAATTGGTTAAACGGTTTAGCGTGTAAGCGACACTTCAAATAGCGGTTTGTAGACACTGCCGTGATCACTCTCAGTGCTCTGTAATAACACTATCGAGTCTGCCGGCAGACTATAATCAATGGGAGGCAACTCTCTATCGACAGCAAATCGATTATCCGCTGGCAAACGCGCCAAGGTGA
>JAAZVX010000099.1 GCA_018623095.1 Marinobacterium sp.
GCAAGATCCCAAATCTGTTCAATGCCTTTGCTCAGAGATTCCGGAACAGAGTTATGTAGCTTGGCACTGGCATGAACCTCAGGCAAACGGGCATAACTAAGGCTTTGCGCCCACTGACTCAGTGCAGCACTGGCCTCATCCCTAGACATGCCAAGTCGTTCAGAGATTATGACTTCGTTAGGCAGCTGACCTTCTGCCAACAGCTCTTCTGCTAATTCAACTACTTTAAGATCTGACTCGCTCATTTTTACCTTTTCGTTCAACTGCAACGAACTACAATTTGTCCATTAATCTTAGCAAACTATCATCCAATGGAGCACGCACTTCCAACGCTTCTCCATCGGGCAGAGTACACTTCAAACCCGCTGCATGAAGCATTAGTCGTTTAAAGCCCAACTTTTTAAATTCGGCATTATTCTCATCCGAGGTGTATTTCACATCACCGACAATAGGGTGACCAGTGTACTGGGTGTGCACCCTAATTTGATGGGTACGACCCGTTTTTGGTCGAGCCTCCACTAAAGTGGCGAAATCACCAAAGCGGCGCAGTACCGAAAAATGGGTTACTGAAGGTTTTCCCTCAGGTGATACTCGTACGGTACGCTCCCCTGAACGGTGCTCATCTCGCAGCAGAGGTGCATTGATCTGTTTGTGTTTTGCATCCCAACGACCAACTACCAAAGCCTGATAGATCTTTTGCACTCGGCGTTCACGGAAAACATCATGCATGTAACGCAACATGGAGCGCTTTTTAGCAATCATGATGCAACCTGATGTATCGCGATCGATGCGGTGAATCAGCTCTAAGAATCGCGCATTAGGACGGAGCTTTCGAACGGCCTCAATCAGCCCCAAAGAGACACCGCTTCCGCCATGCACTGCAATTCCTGACGGTTTATTAATCACTAAAAGAGCATCTGTCTCATACAACACAGAACTCTCGAGCAACTCTAGCAACTGATCACTAACTGGAGCGCTCTCCCCTTTCTCTGGAAGGCGAATCGGTGCAATGCGTATTTGATCCGATGCTTGCAGCTTATAATCAGGCTTGGTGCGTTTTTTGTTAACCCGTATTTCGCCCTTACGTAATAGTCTATAAATCAGTGTTTTAGGCGCCCCTTTTAAATAGGTTCGCAAAAAGTTGTCGATTCGCTGACCCGCTTGATCAGCATCGATATCAACATACTGAACTTTGTTCAAAGAACCGGACGTAGGGGGATTTGAAGGCATGATGTGTGGGTAAAATAAATTGCTGAAAAACCAGTAAGTTGCTATATTCTACAGTTGCTGGATGAAGAAGGCTTCATTTTTATTCAAACCCCTTCTGATCAAAGGATTTATTCTGTCAGATTGTCGGTCATAACCCAGCTAACAGAGCCATGAGATGGCTAACGAAATTTATAAATAGCGACGTATTTTTCACGAGTGCTGAACACAAGCCCTCGGCTGAAGGATGGAGACGCACATCAACCAGGAACCTGCTGTCTACCCTTGTATCTTTAGTATTTTGGGCAGAGCAGTAGCCAC
This sequence comes from Marinobacterium sp., assembly GCA_018623095.1. GTDB lineage: Bacteria > Pseudomonadota > Gammaproteobacteria > Pseudomonadales > Balneatricaceae > Marinobacterium_E. Next base: position 1,528 of record JAAZVX010000099.1, read on the forward strand.
AGCTAGAATCAATAACGATATTGGTTGATGTTTCCTCCATCGCTGAAGATACCCTGATTATCCGGTGCAGAGCGTACTGGAGATTAGTTATGGCTTCTATAAAGCTAGGACACTGTTTTTTTTGCCCGTCATAAATGCGTTGCGTTAAGAGAACGCTAAAATGAAACGCATGTTAATTAACGCAACTCAACAAGAGGAGTTGCGTGTTGCGCTTGTCGATGGACAGCGCATGTTCGATCTGGATATTGAATCCAATTCCCGCGTGCAGAAGAAGGCAAACATCTACAAAGGCCGTATTAGTCGAGTAGAAGCCAGTCTTGAAGCTGCATTTGTTGACTACGGTGCCGAACGTCACGGCTTCCTCCCCCTTAAAGAGATCGCGAAAGAGTACTTTGTCTCATCGCCTGAGCGTGGGCAGCGTCCAAGCATTAAAGATCTCGTTAAAGAGGGTACAGAAGTCATTGTTCAGGTTGATAAAGAGGAGCGTGGCAACAAAGGTGCCGCACTGACCACCTTTATTAGCTTAGCTGGCCGCTACATGGTGCTAATGCCAAACAATCCTCGTGCCGGTGGTATTTCACGCCGCATAGAAGGCGAAGAGCGCTCTGAGCTCAAAGCGGCTATGAATGGTCTGGACATACCAAAAGGCATGGGCGTAATTGTTCGCACCGCGGGCATTGGTCGTTCAACTGAAGAGCTGCAGTGGGACCTTAACTACCTTGCAACTGTCTGGACTGCGATTACCGAAGTGGATGATCGCCCTGCTCCGTTCCTTATCTACCAAGAGAGCAACGTTGTTATTCGTGCCATCCGCGACTACCTGCGCGATGATATTGGCGAAGTTCTTATCGACCAACAGAAAGTCTTTGAGCAGGCACAGCTGTTCGTTCGTCAGGTGATGCCGACCTACGAGAACCGCATCAAGCTTTATAAAGAGTCGGTTCCCCTATTTAACCGCTTCCAAATTGAGGCTCAAATCGAGTCTGCATTTGAGCGTGAAGTAAAGCTTCCATCAGGTGGTTCAATCGTCATCGATCCGACAGAAGCACTGGTTTCAATCGATATTAACTCAGCTCGCGCAACGAAAGGCGGTGATATTGAAGAGACGGCTCTGAACACCAACCTTGAAGCAGCCGATGAGATCGCTCGTCAGCTACGCCTTCGTGATATGGGTGGTCTGGTGGTGATCGACTTCATCGATATGACCCCCATCAAACACCAACGTGAAGTTGAAAAGCGCCTAAATGATGCACTTAAGTTGGATCGTGCCCGCGTTCAGATGGGTCGTATCTCTCGTTTCGGTCTTCTAGAGATGTCACGCCAGCGTCTACGTCCATCATTAGCAGAGAGCCGAGGCCACGTCTGTCCTCGCTGTAATGGCCAAGGCTACATTCGTGATATTGAATCTCTGGCGCTCTCGATTTTGCGTATTCTTGAAGAAGAAGCATCCAAGGATCGCACCTCTCAAATCCGTGCCATTCTTCCTGTCAGCGTAGCGACCTTCCTTCTTAACGAGAAGCGTCACCAAGTTCACGCGGTAGAGTTACGTCAAAACGTTCGTATCGTTGTGGTACCCAATCCAAACATGGAAACACCGCACTACGAAGTAGTTCGTTTGCGCGATGATCACACCATTACTACGGTGAATGATGCGAGCTACACGCTGCAACCGGAACAGCCAATCGAAGATCCGACTGACAAACCGCTTCCAGTTACTCCTCGTGAGCAAGCGGCTGTAGAGGGCGTTCTAAACTCATCAGCACCACCGGCGCCTAAAAGCGAGACCCCTGAGCCGAAACAAGAGCCAGCACGTCAGCAACCTAGCCGTAAACCTGTTGCCAAAAAGTCATTGGGCGAGCGCATTATTGCTGCAATCAAAGGCCTATTCGGCCAATCAGATTCTGATAAAGAGGAAGATAAAACGACCACGCGTCGCGACAATAAGAAAGTTGCTGACCGCGAAGGTAATCGTAACAACCGTCGCCGCAACAACCGAAACGACCGTCGCCGTGGCAACAACCGCCGCAACGACCGTCGTGAACGTCGTGATGCCGATGAAGTGATCACGGTTGAGGCGGAGAACAACCTTCCAACCATTGGTGAAAACGAAAAGAGCTCATCAACTGAAGAACAACGTTCTGGCCGCTCACGCCGTCGTCGTCGCGGTGGTCGTGATCGTCGCTCTGAAAACAACAATGACGAGGTTAAATCTGGCAACAACGGTGAAACTGAACAGGCCGCACGCAGCAAAAACCGCGGACGCCGTCGTCGCGCCAACGAAAACCGTACTGCTGAACGTAGTAACCCGATCCCAGAAGAGATGCTAAATGCACCCGTAGAAACTGCATCAGAAGAGAGTGATAGCACACCCTCTGTTGAAACAACGGTCGTTGCGGAAGCGCCTGTTGCTACTGAGGCGTCCGCTGCTAACGAATTAGCAGAAGCAACGAAAGAGCAGACTTCTACAGCCAAAGCAACAACAGAGCAAACTGCAGCATCTAACTCGACAGCTGAGCAGGCATCTGAAGCGGTTATTGAAGAGCAGACTGACAACACTGAGAGTGACACTGAAACTGCGGTTGAGACAGTCACCGAGACTCAGGTTGAGTTGGACCTTAGCCCGGCTGAACCATCTTCAGCGAGTGAAGAGCCCTCAGCCAATGAAGAGCCTTCAGCGAATCAAGAACCTGCAGCGGTAGAGGAGCCTTCTGCCACTGAGGAGCCTTTAGCCAATGAAGAGCCTTCAGCTAATGAAGAGTCTTCAGAGTCTGCAGAGACTGCTGCAACTGAAGAGGCACCGATTCAAGCTGAAGAGGCACCGGCCGAAACAGCAGCAAGCGTTGAGGAAGCGCAGCCTCGCCGTCGTCGCCGTGCAGCGAATGACCCTCGCTTAAAGCGTCGTCAGGCAGAAGCGGCTGAATAACCGCACTCTTCCATCAAAAAAGCAGCCAACAGGCTGCTTTTTTTGGCTCCAATATCGACAAACGCTAAGGATAGGCTATTGGTTCTTGCTCAAGTTGAACCGAAAAAAGATCTAACACACTCTGCTTAATCTCACCGGCTAGCCTCTCGATATCGATTCGTGTGCCTCCAGAGTGATTCACTAACACCAGCGCTTGATCTTTATGAACACCCACTCGATCACGATAGACCCCTTTCCAACCAGACTGATCGATCAACCAACCTGC
>JAAZVX010000100.1 GCA_018623095.1 Marinobacterium sp.
ATCAATGACTGCTCTACACAAAGGAACCTTGATCTACAGGGTAGAGAGCAGGCTGTAGAGCTGGGCAAGCAGTTACAATCTGAAAACATTCAACTCTCCGCGATTAAAAGCTCCTATTGGTGTCGCTGCTATGAAACCGCTGAGTTATTGAATCTAGGTCCTGTCGAGAAGTTCTCGGGCCTGAACTCTTTCTTTCAACAACACGCTGACAGGCGCGAAACATTGAATAGCCTCAATGAGTATTTAGCATCACTTGATAGCGGTGCTGATCCGGTTTTGTTAGTCACGCACCAGGTAGTCATCAGCGCTATGACAGGTATCTCACCTGCTAGCGGAGGTTTTGTACTTTTTAACAGTAAAACGGGTACAGCACAGCGCTGGAGCCCCTAGAGGAAGTAATGGCACAGAAGCTAGCACACGCCGGGCTATCCGAAGAGGCGATTTCTCGAATTATTGAGATGGCTTGGGAAGATCGCACACCCTTTGAAGCAATCGAAGCGTTGTACCATTTATCAGAGCCGCAAGTGATTAAGTTAATGCAACGTGAGATGAAGCCCAGTTCGTTTCGCATGTGGCGTGAGCGTGTATCGGGAAGGAACACCAAACACCTTAAGAAACGCCCGGAAGGTATTGATCGCGGCTACTGTTCGCGCCAATACAAGATGGTTAGTAAGCCTAAGCGTTAAAGCAGTCGCCAGAGGGTATCAAATATTATTTGCTGAGCGGCCGCTACTTCACTTGAATCGATGACGACGGCGGTAGGGTAGTTATCAGAAGCCAACGAGATGATGGCAATTTTTGGTGGATAGATTGCTATGTAAGCGGCGTCAACCGGCCCCTCTGTTTTGATCCATTTACGTTCTGATAGATCAGCACTTTCACCCCCATCCCCAATGGCGATTACTTTTACTTTTATCTTTCGAGCGACACGCTGAGCCGTAAAGTTTGGAAATGGGCGGTAAAGGTGCTTTCGAATCGGTTTTGATGAAAAGACCGAATAGATAGGGTCAGACTTCCCACCAACACCGTTAAGAATGTCTCGTAAGACCTGCTCTATCCCTTCATCACCTTCATACCACTGGACGTTTGCTGCACTAAAATCAGGTGAGAGTTGGTGCAGTTCAGGTATGACTCTTCGTTTTAACTCATCGACAGCAACGTCTAAGCGTTTACGCCGCTCTTCAGCGAGTTCAACCAGTACTTCGGGCTCACGCGCGGTAAAAATACGGCGCTTTCCTTTTGGTAGATAGCTGACTACCCCCAAAGCTTGCATCTGCTTTAGAGCTTCATAGGTTGTGCCTCGGTTGACACCTGCCCGTTCAGCGATAGTGCGAATCGAACTGGGACCAAGAGTCAGAAGCGCTTTATAGATAGAGATGTCACGGTCACTGAGACCGATTTCTGAAAACAGTGAATTATCCATTTTTGTCAATTTTTTTATGACATTTAACCTTGCAGCAGTTTGCGCTTAGGTTAAAGTATCGTCAAGTGGATAAATTTTGTTTGTGGAAACACCCGTTAATGTCGATTGATGTAGTCATTCTTGCGGCCGGTCAAGGCAGCCGTATGAAATCGAAACTCCCTAAAGTCCTTCACCCTCTTGCCGGTAAATCTCTTGTAAAGCATGTAATTGACCAAGCTGGTCAGTTGAATGATTGCATTATGCACCTTGTTGTCGGTCATGGTGCCGATCAAGTTAAAGAGGCGTTGTCTGATCTATCTTGCCAATTTTATACACAGGCCGAGCAGTTAGGTACGGGTCATGCCGTTGCCCAGGCTTCGCGAGGTCTTCGTGCAGGCGGTGTTACGTTAGTGCTGTACGGCGACGTGCCATTAACACCGGCGTCGGTACTTGAGCAGATGGTGCAGGTCGCTCAAACGGGCAAGGTGTCGCTTTTGACCGTCAATCTGGATGATCCTACTGGGTACGGCCGCATTATACGAAGTGCGGTTAACGATGTTGTTGGCATTGTTGAACAGAAGGATGCTAATAACAAACAATTGGCGATCACTGAAGTAAACACGGGCATTATGGCGATGCCAACCGATCATTTAAATGAGTGGTTGCCTCAGCTCTCGTCGGATAATGCTCAGGGTGAGTATTACCTGACGGATTTGATTGCAATGGCGGCTGAGTCCGGCGTCACCGTCCAAGCACTTCACCCGGATTCCGAGTTTGAGGTGCAGGGCGTGAATAATCGCCGTCAACTTGCTGAACTAGAACGCTGGTACCAACTTCAGCAGGCCAATGCCGCAATGGATGCCGGTGTGACCTTGGCTGACCCAGCTCGATTTGATGTGCGTGGGCAATTGATCGTTGGGCAAGATAGCCAAATTGACGTCAATTTTATTGCCGAGGGTGAGGTTTGCATTGGATCAAACGTCATCATTGGGCCTAACTGCAGTATTAAAAATTCGATTATCGGCGATGGTGTAGAGATTCTTGCTAACACTCATATAGATGGCGCAGTCATTGCCGAGGCTTGTCAGTTGGGCCCATTTGCTCGTATCCGCCCTGGTTCACAGTTATCGGCTGGCGTTAAAGTCGGCAACTTTGTTGAGACGAAGAAAGCGTTGGTTGGTAAAGGTTCTAAATTGAATCACCTCTCTTACATTGGCGATGCCAATATTGGTGAAGAGGTTAACGTTGGGGCCGGCACAATTACCTGTAACTATGATGGTGTCAATAAATCACTGACAGAGATTGGCGATCGTGCGTTTATTGGTTCAAACAGCTCTTTGGTAGCACCCGTGCAAGTCGGTGCAGGCGCTACGATTGGTGCAGGGTCCACGATTACCAGTAAAGTCGAACAGGATCAGCTCTCAGTCGCTCGAGGTAAACAGAAAAACATTACGGGTTGGAAACGCCCAGTGAAGAAAGGTTAATTGTTATGTGCGGTATTGTTGGTGCGGTTTCTGAGCGTCAGGTCAGCGGTATTCTGTTAGAGGGTCTAAGTCGGCTCGAGTACCGTGGTTATGATTCGGCTGGTATGGCGATTCATGATGGTGATTCAGTTAATCGTTTGCGTCGCACAGGTAAGGTGCAAGCGCTCAAAGATGCACAGACGGAATCACCTATCTCTGGCACACTGGGTATAGCTCACACGCGTTGGGCTACTCATGGTGTCCCTGCTGAGCATAATGCTCACCCTCACATGTCTGGCGATCGTATCGCTGTTGTGCATAACGGGATTATCGAAAACTATGAGCCTTTGAAGCAGCAATTGATCTCAGATGGCTATCAGTTCAGTTCTGAAACCGATACCGAAGTGATTGCTCACTTACTTCATAGGGCCCTCAATAAAGAGTCTGAACTTCGTCTGGCCCTAACCTCTGTATTAGCCCAATTAGAGGGTGCATTTGCGCTTGGGGTTGTCGATCAACAACGGCCTGACCAGTTATTTACCGCTCGCAAAGGCAGTCCATTGGTGATCGGTGTGGGTATCGGTGAAAACTTCATCGCGTCAGATCAATTGGCTCTGTTGCCAGTCACAGATCGCTTCATGTTTTTAGAAGACGGTGATTTGGCCTGTCTTACACGGGAAGCGATTCAGGTTTGGGATGAATCTGGTCAGGTGGTTGAGCGCACCGTGTCCCGTTATGAGCACTCTGCCAGTGCTGCCGAAAAGGGTGAGTTCAAACACTTCATGATGAAGGAGATCTACGAACAACCCAGTGTCATGGCTGATGTTCTAGAGGGCCGTCTGGCGGGTGATCGGCTTTTAGAGCAGTGTTTTGGTGCAGAGGCAGCTAAGCTGTTTGATAACACCAAGCAAGTACTCATTCTCGCCTGTGGAACCAGTTATCACGCCGGCATGGTAGCGCGCTATTGGATTGAAGCCTTGGCTAATCTGCCCTGTTCTGTGGAGGTGGCATCTGAGTTTCGTTACCGAAAGGCCGTGGTCCCGGAAGGTACGCTTTTATTGACCATCTCGCAATCGGGTGAGACCGCTGACACCTTAGCAGCACTGCGCGATATACAATCACGCGTTGCCGGCTCCTTGGCGATCTGTAACGTGCCTGGTAGCTCACTGGTTCGTGAATCCCAACTCTCTTTGATGACGCAGGCTGGACCAGAGATCGGTGTTGCTTCAACCAAAGCATTCACCTCTCAGTTGGTCGCACTGATGCTGACTACAGTTGCTTTGGCTCGCCGCCAAGGGTTGAGCGACGACCAGGAGATCAAGATCATGCACTCTTTGCGCCAGCTCCCCTCTCTCTTAGAGCAGGTCATTGGGTTGGATGATCAGATTCAGAAGATGTCAGAAGCTTTCGCCGAAAAGCATCACTCGTTGTTCCTAGGTCGTGGAGCACTCTATCCAGTCGCAATGGAGGGTGCGCTGAAACTGAAAGAGATCTCGTATATTCACGCAGAAGCCTACCCTGCGGGTGAGTTGAAACACGGCCCATTGGCATTGGTTGATAAAGAGATGCCGGTCATCGCCGTCGCACCACGCAACGACATGCTAGATAAATTGAAAGCGAATCTTCAGGAAGTCCGCGCGCGTGGGGGTGAACTGTTTGTCTTTGCAGAACAAGGAACGCTTCAGAGTGAAGAGGGTATCCACGTTATCGAACTACCCGCCGTCGATGATTGGCTAGAACCGCTTGTTTACACTGTGCCACTGCAGTTGCTTTCCTACCATGTGGCTGTGCTGAAAGGCACTGATGTAGATCAGCCTCGTAATTTAGCTAAATCAGTTAC
>JAAZVX010000101.1 GCA_018623095.1 Marinobacterium sp.
CTGCTGGCTAACTTCTTTGGTGGCTTGATGATCTATATGGATCGCCCATTCAAAGTGGGGGATTGGATTCGCTCTCCCGACAAAGAGATCGAAGGAACCGTTGAAGAGATCGGCTGGCGCTTAACCCGTATTCGCACCTTTGATAAACGTCCGCTCTACGTCCCTAATTCAACGTTTGCTAGTATTGCTGTTGAAAACCCGTCGCGCATGACCAACCGACGTATCTATGAAACCATTGGTGTTCGTTATGACGATGCGGGTGTGGTCGAGCAGATTGTTGATGACATTAAAGGGATGCTTCAGAACCATGAAGCGATCGATCAAACACAAACCCTAATTGTTAACCTTAACCACTTTGGTGCTTCATCGATCGATATCATGGTCTACACATTCACCAAAACGGTTAATTGGGTGGAGTTCCACTCGGTTAAGCAGGATGTGTTGGTGAAGATTATCAATCTAGTGGAGGCGCGTGGTGCAGAGATCGCTTTCCCAACCTCTACGATTCATATTGCTTCGAATGAGGTGTCGTCGAGCTAGTTGTTCGGTGTCCCTGTAGAGGTCATCGTATCGGTGGCCTCAATCTCTAACGCTTCAACCGGCCTGAATAGCACCAGCATTCCCAACACGGGGTGATCAATGTAGTGCAGATCTTTTGAACGCATACGACGAGACTCTTCAAATCGAATCGTTTCAGCCGGCTCGTCTGTCAGACTTAACCCATTGGGGTAGTAGTTAATGGTTGGGTAGATGTGCAGGTAGCGCTGACGCTCGATACGTAAGGTACCCTCGAAGTTACCGAAAGCATCAAACAGTTGCATGGTTCTTTTTGCGCCCGGTTCGAACTGATCTAACCAACTGTTATGGTAAAGCAGCTCATAGCCTTTTCTTGATAATTGATTGGCTTGCTCTGTTAGTGAAAAAATTGTGACTGGCAGCTCTTCAGTAAGGCTAAGAGGCTCTCCATCATTGACCTGAGGGAGCTCTGCGAGATTGAGTTCGAGACTGTCCAACTCAGTCGGCCAGGTTTCACTGTCTAAATAGGCTTGGGCCTGTTTGAAGATAACCACTTCAACCGTGTATAGACTTTCTGCACCGAGCAGTTCAGGGGCAACGGCTAGCTGGACCGCTTCATCATCAGCGATGGCATGGCCGATACCGGCCAAAAGCAGTAGGGTAGTTGCAATGACTCTCACTCTAATGTGCTCCTGAACGTTTAAATCAATCACTTTCTGGTGTCAGTGTATCAAGCAGGGCTTCAACTGTCTGGAATCGCGTCTCACTGTTTTCCATCGGTACACTGAACTTAAATGCGGTAGCCCCATCGAGTTTATAGACCTTTGGCTGTGTCTGCACCAGTTTTACTAGCGTGTAAGGATCCACGCAGGTCTCTTCAGCAAACTCCAAGCGGCCTGAACCGGCGCCAGCATCCAGTTTAATAATGTCGAGTTTCTCGGCTCGAAACTTAATGGAGGTCTGTCGAATGAGATTCTGTAGAGGCGTTGGCAGCAGGCCAAAGCGATCGATCATCTCGACCTGCAGCTCACGCAACTCCTCGTCATTAATGGCATTCGCAATACGCTTGTAGAGCGTTAGGCGGTTGTGCACATCGGGCAGATAGTCGTCAGGAATCAGTGCCGGCAGATGCAGGTTGACCTCACAGCCATGGTGCAGTGGCTGATCAAAGTTCGGTGTTTTACCCTCTTTAATCGATTCAACCGCTTGCTCTAGCATCTCCATGTAGAGCGAGAAGCCAATTGTCTGCATTTGACCCGATTGCTCTTCACCTAGCAACTCACCAGCGCCGCGGATCTCAAGGTCATGGGTAGCCAGAGTGAAACCAGCCCCTAGCGTACTTGCTTCGGTAATGGCCTCCAGACGTTTGGTGGCGTCTGATGTCATCGCTTTATGGTGTGGCGTCAGTAAGTAAGCGTAAGCTTGGTGGTGTGAACGACCAACTCGTCCACGCAACTGATGAAGTTGGGCAAGACCAAACTTATCAGCTCGATCAATGATAATGGTGTTGGCGTTTGGGACGTCGATACCGGTCTCGATAATGGTGGTGGAGACCAAAACGTTAAATCGCTTGTGATAGAAGTCACTCATCACCTGTTCCAGCTCACGCTCGCGCATCTGACCATGGCCAATGCCGATTCGAGCTTCTGGAATGAGTTCAGCCAACTCTTTAGCAGTCTGTTCAATCGTTTTTACTTCGTTGTGCAGGTAGTAGACCTGACCACCGCGAAGCAGTTCACGCAAGATCGCCTCTTTAATCAAAGCAGGATCTGATTGGCGGACAAAGGTTTTAACCGAGAGGCGCTTAGCAGGAGCCGTCGCAATGATCGAGAGATCCCGCATGCCTGACATCGCCATATTCAATGTACGAGGAATCGGCGTGGCTGTCAGGGTGAGAATATCCACCTCAGAGCGAAGCGATTTGAGCTTCTCTTTCTGTTGAACACCAAAGCGGTGCTCCTCATCGATAATCAATAGCCCTAGATTACTGAACTTCAAGTCGCCCTGAATCAGCTTGTGGGTACCAATCAGAATATCGACTTGACCCGCCTCAACCTTGGCTGCGATCTGATCCTGTTGTTTACCGGTTTTAAAGCGAGAGATCAGATCGACCTCCATAGGCCAGTCGGCGAAACGATCCCGGAAGTTTTCAAAGTGTTGCTGTGCGAGTAGCGTGGTTGGTACCAGTACGGCAACTTGTTTGCCAGCTTGTGCCGCAATGAAGGCTGCACGCATAGCGACTTCTGTTTTACCGAACCCCACATCACCACAGACCAAACGATCCATGGGCTGAACCGCTTGCATGTCTCGGCGCACCGCTTCAATGGCCATCGCTTGATCGGGTGTCTCTTCGAATGGGAAGGCGCGAGAGAACTGATCGTACATGGCATCATCAATACTGTACTGATATCCCTGGCGAGCGGCACGACGTGCGTAGATATCTAAAAGTTCGGCCGCTGCGTCACGTACTTTCTCGGCCGCTTTACGACGCGCTTTGGACCACTGTTCAGTTCCTAGGCGGTGAAGTGGTGCAGACTCTTCACTCGCACCGGTGTAACGGCTAATAAGATGCAGTGACGAAACCGGCACATAGAGTTTTGCATCATTGGCGTATTGAAGCGTTAGAAATTCGGTTGCCGAACCATCCAAATCAATCGTCTGAAGCCCTAGATAGCGACCAACCCCGTGATCAATATGAACGACTGGATTGCCAATGCTTAGTTCTGATAGTGATTTAACGGCTTGATCGGCGTCGCTCTGTTCACGTTGGCGGCGACGTCGTTGAAATACCTGGTTGCCAAACAGCTGTGCTTCTGAGATCACTTCAAACTGATCAGAGATGGCAAGGCCCTGTTCAAGCGGCGCAACGCTAATCGCTAGAGCCTCTTTACTGCTGAGAAAATCTTGCCAGCGATCAATCTGAACTGGCTTAATCGACATCGCTTGTAGCTGAGTCAAAAGTGATTCTCGGCGGCCTGCTGATTCAGCCAAGATGAGAACAGGAGTGGTGGCTTTTTCTAGGTGATTGGCCAGTGGGCGCAGAGGCTCAGCTGCAGTGGGAGAGGTGCTTAAGTTGGGTGGTTCAGTCGCACCGATATTCTCACGCCCCGGTTTAACCTCTTCCGGTTCAGCGTTAAGGCGTATACCAGGCCAGCGTTTTAAGTCACTTGCCAATCTGTCCGGGGTTAAAAAGAGCTCATCCGGAGTCAAAATAGGACGAGTGATATCGCCTTGTCGGTCTTCATGTCGATTGACCACACCGGTGTGGAACTGAGCTGCGGCCTCAAGTATCCCTTTCTGCTGAATCACTAGGGTTGATTCAGGCAGATAGTCGAACAGGGTGGCGCACTGTTCAAAGAAGAGCGGTAGATAGTATTCGATGCCCGCAGGTGCAAGGCCACTTGATATATCTTGGTAGATGGGGCAATTACCATAATCGACATCGAAACGCTGACGCCAGCGCTGTTTAAAGCCATCAATCGCTTTGCTATGAAAAGGGTACTCGCGCGCCGGTAAAATTCGAATACGTTCAATCTGCTCAATAGAGCGTTGCGTCTCCGGATCAAAGGTCCTTAGTGTGTCAATCTCATCGTCAAACAGATCAATTCGTAACGGCGCACTGGTGCCTGTAGGGTAGAGATCAATGATGGCACCACGCACAGCAAATTCACTGTGTTCGTAGACTGTATCGACCAGGTTATAGCCTGCATCGATCAGTTGCTCTCGCATTATATCCGCATCGAGTTGTTGACCTTTCTCTAACCAAAAGACATTGCCACTGACAAACTCTTTTGGCGCGACACGCTGCATGGCGGTGGAAGCTGGTACTACAATGACCCCAGATTTTAGAGCTTGTAGACGGTAGAGTGTCTCTAGACGAGTAGAGGTGATGTCTTGGTGTGGCGAAAAACTGTCGTAGGCCAGTGTTTCCCAATCAGGGAAGAGCATCACCGGCAAAGAATCACCGGCAAAAAAGCGTATCTCACGACGGATACGACTGGCACTTTCACTGTCTTGGCAGAGCATCAAGATGGGGCCCTGATGTTTGTCTCGAATCTGATCGCGTCGTGAAATTTTAGAGTCGCTCATGCATCCACCTTCAGCGATTTGTTTGAGATCAGTGTGCCGACACCTTCATCAGTGAAGATCTCAAGCATACAGGAGTGTTCGACACGACCATCGATGA
>JAAZVX010000026.1 GCA_018623095.1 Marinobacterium sp.
GAGACTTTGATGAACCTTGTCCCCCTTAACCAATCGTTAAGAGTCGAAGCTTGGTTACAAAACAGCGACGTGGGGTTCATCAGACCAGGTCAGCGTGCCGAAGTGAAAGTGGATGCATTCTCATTCACAAAATACGGCGTTATTGACGCTGAACTCATCCACCTAGGTGCCGATGCAAAACAGAACGAACAGGGCGTTCTGGTCTTTCCGGCTGAACTCAAACTCTTTACAGAAACTCTAGAAGTCGACGGTGCTGCTCACCAGCTTCAACCTGGAATGACCGTCAGCGCTGAACTTAAAACAGGCAAAAGGAGGATTATCGAATATCTACTTTCACCATTACTAAGAATGAAAACAGACTCAATTGAGGAGCGTTAAATGAAAGATGAAGAGCATGATGTGTTTAAAGAAGAACCGGTCACACTCAAACAAATATTATTTGGAAAACTAATCTTCTTTGGGACTCTAACTATTTTCATGTTGTTTATCCCAAAAAGTGAATATTTCCAATACTTCGGATACACAGTAATCATAGCAATCATTACAGCTCTAGTTTCAAGAATGAAATTGGTTTCTATGAGTACTACACATTATCTACTACTGGGTCTAACAGGATACGGAATTGCCTTATGGATCCTCGCAATTACTCAAGCATTTAATAAATAAAAGGATAAAAAGATGACGACTATCGCCAAGGAAGGCTTTGTTGATGCCCTTTCACTAACTGTAAGCACCCACACATATGAACAAAACGTGGGAATATTCAGCTCTAAAGAATCTACAACACTAGAAAAACTATCTGCTTTTGCTGCTATTACAGCAGCCGCGATTGACGCTACTACAGACAGTAAATCACCACTGGGCATGACGTTAGGGCGTATGCTTGGAACAGTGGCATTTACAACTGCACTAGCTGAAGTCCTTGAGGATTTTGATCAAGGTGAATTCGAACTTGGCAATGCAATCGCACTAGTTGGCACCGCCGCCTCACTGGTACCCGGCCCTCATACCGCTGCTCTAGTACCATTTATGGCGCTCTATCCGCTAGCCGATGACTTTGGTGAATATCTCGCGAAAGAGGGAACACTGGACCCAATTTTTGACATGCTTTTGCATCAACCTGATATAGAGCTGACCTGGAACGATTGGGAATTTGCGGCAAACGATCAATACATAGATGCCCCCAGTTTTGCCAATGCAGAATCGATCACGTCACCTCTGGTGTTAGATCTAGATGGTGACGGTGTCGAGACCCTCAGCAGTGACCAAGGCGTTTATTTCGATCACGCGGGTGATGCGTTTGCCGAAAAAACAGGCTGGGTATCACCAGACGATGGATTGCTGGCCATCGACCTCAATAATAATGGCAAGATCGATGATGGCACCGAACTGTTCGGTAACAACAGTCAGCTCTCAGGTGGGGGAACTGCTGCTAATGGATTTGAGGCACTTAAAGAGTACGACTCCAATTCCGATGGCGTCATCGATGAGTTCGATCGAGATTTTCAGGCCCTAAAAGTATGGCAAGACTTAAATTTAGATGGTCGGACACAAGAGCTTGAACTAAAAACACTAGAAGAGCTCGGCATCACGTCGATTAATACAGATTACGACGAACAGTCCCAGCTACAACAGGGCAATCATTTGATACAAACTGGAGTGTTTGCCAATGCCGACGGTCAATCCAATGAACTGGTCGACGTCTGGTTTCAGAGGGATGAAACCCAATCCATTTATCAAGGCTCTGAACTGGCAACCGATGAATTAAACCATTACCCAGATATAAAAGGCTGGGGTTATGTGGCCAGCTTGCAACAGGTAATGGCCAGCAACTCCACCCTTAAGTCGATGATTGACCAATTTACTCAGGAGCCAGACCCTGCGACACGTTCTGCCATGGTCAATGAGATTATCTACCACTGAACAGGGGTAGACGACGTTGACCCTTACAGTCGAGACCCAAGCCGGATCTATGGCCATGTCATGGACGCTCGACAGCTAGAAGCGTTAGAAGAGCTTACGGCTAAAGAGTACGTCGGAACCTGGTGCTGGGGTGAACATGACCCTAATCCGCATGGCCGGGCGGCACCGGTCCTCATCGCGCAATTTATAGCGTTTAGCGATTTTGTAGAGGGGCAGCTCAACGCCCAAACCCATCTTGCAGAGGCCTTTAACTTAATCGGGGTTCGATTTGACTCTAGCATTGGTCAATTCGCTCCCGATACAACCCATTTCGAAGCACATCTTCAACACCTAGTTGACCAAAATGAGTTGTCACAAGCGAATCTGATATTTGCCACCGTGCAGAAACTCTCAAGACTTTCTCCCGCCTATGAAGGCGTCATTGAGGAACTGAAAGAGAACGCCGCGTTGGCTCCTTGGCTAATCGACTCGCAGATCAATGGCACAGATGCCTCTGACACGCTCACTGGCTCAAACGGTGATGATTTAATGACAGGAGGGTTGGGTGATGATCGTCTTTACGGGGGTGACGGTCATGATCTATACCGCTACCAATCTGGTGACGGTTCCGATCAAATCTACGACAGTCAGGGCGAGGATGTTCTTCTGTTTGGGGAAGGAATTTCAGCTAACAACCTACTGTTTGAGCGTGATATCAGTCACATTGATATTCATCGACTGAATGAAGAAGGTGCAAAAAGTGGGGATGCCATTCGAATCGAAAACGTTTTTGATTTTGATGGCAGTGTACAGGAAGGGTTGATCGAAACGCTTCGCTTTAAAGATGGCAGTACTATCACCCTAGCAGAAGTGATTACTCACTTTGAAAAAGTAGGAAGCGAGCGTGACGATTATCTATTTGGCTCAGACATAGCCGATACACTTCAGGGCAATGAGGGTAACGACATGCTTTATGGGGGAGCTGGAGATGACCTGTATTTATTTACCCAAGGTGATGGCAAAGACACCTTCATTGAGCACTCCGGTAGCGACACAATTCGCATCCTGGGGATTGAACAGACTGATCAGCTATCCATTCGACGAACAGGACCGGCTGGAGAGGATCTTTTGATTCAATTCACGGACTCTGCCGGTCAGTTAACAGGTGATCAGATAACCATTAAACAGGTCTACGACCAAGGCACTGTGACACCCAATCTGATTGAGAACATTGAGCTTGTCAGTACTGAAGGCGTTACATCACAGCTATCAATCTTTGAGCTCAACACTCTCTACCACTCGCTCAACTCAGATACATTTTATGGGCTTGAGGGAGAAGATACGTTAGTGGGAAGCCAGGAGAACGAACAGTTTGAAGGAGCTGGTGGGGATGACCAAATAATCGGTAACCAAGGCGATGATCATCTATCGGGTGGTGACGGTAACGACCTATTAGAGGGTGGTGAAGGGGCTGATTATCTTCAAGGAGGCCAAGGCAAAGACACCTACCATTTCAGCCGCGGGCACGGCCAAGATGTCATCAACAATCGCGACAGTGACTCCATCGACAAGGTGCTATTTGATTCTACGATCAACAGAAAACAGGTCGATATAAGCCGCGTTAACGATGATCTTCTAATTGAAACCGGACAGCCAGGAGATCTGATCACCGTAAAATCCTTCTTTCATGGCGATCTGATTTCACTCGATACCATCAAGTTGATTGAGTTCAGTAACGGTGAGCAGATGAACCTTTCAGACATTGCCCAACAGACCCTTGCCACCAGCAAAGGGGATGATCAGATCCAAGGTTTAGCCTCTGCTGATATCATCAATGGTAAAAGTGGTGACGATACGATCTCCGGTGGCGGTGGCGATGATCTGATCCACGGCGATCAGAACAACGACCTCATCTATGGCGATTCCGGCGACGACCGGCTCTATGGTGATCAAGGGCAAGACCTAATCCAGGGTGGCAGTGGAGCAGACCAGCTGTTTGGCGGTAACGAATCGGATCAACTGTACGGCGGGTCTGGTAACGACCTAATATCAGGTGACAACGGGACGGATCACCTTTTTGGTGGCAGTGGACAAGACCATCTCTCTGGGGGAAGTGGCGATGACCAGTTAACAGGTGGTAAGGGTGATGATCGATTGGAAGGCGGCAAAGGTGATGATACCTACATCATTCGAGCCAATGATGGCGCTGATCAGATAGACGATCAGCGGGGATACGACACGCTGATACTGGAAGGCATTGAGTGGGAACGTCTGCAACTTGATATGCTCAATGATTCGCTACTCATCAAAGATCGCCAATCCAATACAGAAGTGACCATTCACTCGGCGAATAGACAGGGTATTGAAAGAGTGGAAACGGAAGATGGTTGGGCTGACATGGCGGATATCAATACCATCATTCACGCCATCGCCGAATTCGATGCGCTCACCGAAGAGGAGGTAACCATGGAAGATAGAAACGCACTCAATAGCACCTTAGCAGCCGCGTGGCATAGTGATTGAGTGATTTCATAGATAAAGGGGTCAGACCTGCAGGTAAGGCCCCTAAGATTCTGATCGCGGCCTTTGCACGACCGCTCCAACTTATCGCGTTGCTTCTGCGCGGGCAGCTGCTGCGCCAGCGGCATCGCCGGCTTGCTCTCGAATCAGTGCTAACTCACGCCACAATTTACGTTGATAATCTGGCAGTCCAGTTGCAACCGCCACACCTCTCAGTGCAACCTGTTCCGCCTGAATCAGGTTCAATTGGCGGCGCTTGATAGAGGCTAGATGTAAGTAAACCTGCGGGTCACGCGGTGAGATACGTAAAGCGCGCTCAACTTGAGATTCAGCCCCTGCCAAATCACCTCTGTCTGCCGCTTGTTTCGCCTCAGCAAGCAGAGAGACGGTAGCGGAGTTAGAGTTCTCATCAATGGTTAGCGGCTCGGCTGGTGTTATCTGTGCTGGCTCTTGCTGTGTCGGCTGGGTCGGGGCGAAATTAGGTACGTCGTAGATGGGTGCCACATTCACATCACTACGAGGTTCCACCGGCACAACGGCGCCGGGCGCTACGTTTACGTTGCGAGGTGACACATCACGCTCCTCAACAGGCGTTTGATAGGGGCTTGGGCCCGCACAACCGACCAATAATGTAAGGAGTGCAGAGATAAATAAAGATTGGTACAGATTCATGAACCGACTCGATGTTCTCAATGTTTAGACGCACTAAGAATAATCAGTTGATTACAGAAAATCTAATTAAACCAACCTTTAAACCACTCCAACGGCGATTTAATCGCCTCCCCTGGTTGTCGCTTGCCTCCACAACTGACTCGTTGCACAGGTTCACTGCCTTTGATGTAAGGAACCGAGCGCGCGCCATCACACTGCTGATCGGTTTGAACATTCTGCGCCGCATCGACCCAAATATACTCAACATCACGGGGTTTTAACGCTAGGTAGGGGTCTGGTTGCTCTTTTTTCATGAGATCGGTCCAGACTCTTAATGCGCCGCCTGATCCCGTAAAGGGTAAGGTCGCATTATCATCTCGGCCAACCCACACAACAGCCAAACGATTGCCAGTAAAGCCCGCGAACCAGCTATCACGTTGTTGATCGGATGTACCCGTCTTACCGGCAACATTTAAATTACTCGGCAGGCTTCTGTATAGAGATCGAGCGGTGCCCTCACGTGCCACGGATTGCATCGCGTAGTGAATCAGGTGGACCTGTTCAGGGTCAACGACTTGATTAAGCTTGAACGGGTAGCGAGATAGCTCTTGTCCATAGGCATCGGTCACTCGGCGAATGGCCCGCAGCGGCATTCTAAACCCATTCGCGGCCAGCGTTTGATAGACCTGTGCCACCTCGATTGGGGCTAGGTTGAGCGCACCCAGCAGTAGCGACGGGTAAGGCTTGATCTCTGAATCAACACCCAGGCGATGCAACATATCAACGACCGTATCAACGCCTATCTCCAAGCCAAGGCGAGCAGACGATAGGTTGTAGGAGCGTGAGATCGCTTCATACAGCGGCACCATTCCCTTCTCTTTGCCATCGAAGTTTTCTGGGGACCAGACCGACCCATCCGGCTGTTGCATCTGAAAGGCACTGTCTTCGATCAGAGTGGTCAGGGTGTATCCCTTTTCTAACGCAGCTAAAAAGGTTGCCGGTTTGACTAAGGAACCAATCGGGCGTCGAGCATCTAAGGCGCGGTTAAAGCCAGCAAAGCGGGCGTTTCGCCCACCGATGACGGCCAACAATTCCCCTGTTTGTGGATCGGTAACAACCGTTGCGCCCTGCAGGGGCTGTGCCTGTTTGCCATGCTGTTTTTCTAATTGGGCGATACGTTCACTTAGCGCGGACGCAGCATTTTGCTGAACGAGCGGATCCAGTGCTGTGAAAATACGAATCCCCTCAGAGTTCAAATCCTCTTCGCGATACTCTTTGCGAAGCTGCCGTTTCACCACATCAAGATAAGCGGGGTAGGCCCCTTTCAGACGGGCGCCTCGCTTAATAACATCCAGCGGTTGCTGCAGTGCACGCTGATACTGATTTGAGCTGATCATCGCTTGATCCAGCAGCAGTTTCAGTACTAAGTCACGGCGTTTAAGTGCACGTTCTGGGTGACGACGCGGATCGTAATAGGAGGGGCCTTTGACCAACCCCGCCAATAACGCAATGTGATGCAATTCGAGTTCAGCAGCGGGACGACCGAAGTAGAATAGACTGCCTTGCCCAAAACCGTGAATCGCTCGTGCACCATCCTGACCTAAATAGACCTCATTTATATAGGCTTCTAGGATCTCATCTTTCTCGTAGTGCAGATCCAACAACACCGCCATCGGCAGTTCGAGCAGCTTACGCGAGAGCGTTCTCTCTGAGGTTAGGTAGAAGTTCTTAATCAACTGTTGGGTCAGTGTGCTACCACCCTGTACAAATCGACCCGCACGAAGGTTCACCCACATAGCGCGGGCAATCCCTTTAAGAGAGATACCAAAATGGTCGTAAAACGTCCGATCCTCAACCGCTACCAAGGCGTTGGGAAGCAGACTGGGAACATCCTGAATACGGACCAGTTCGCGATCTTCATTGTGACCCGGGTAGATCCCTCCAATTAGAACCGGTTCTAGGCGCGCAAGCGTCATTGAACGATTGTTGGCATCCCTCAAACGGGTAATCTGCCCCTGCTGGAAGCTAAGACTGACGCGTTTCGATCGCTCAACACCTTCTGGAAAATCAAACCCACGAGTATAGATGTCGGCCCGGTTGGCACTGACTCTAGCCGAACCAGGGCGGTTAGCCTGATTACCAATGCTGTAGCCAAGCGCCTTGAGCTCAAGCTGCAAAGCCGCCGCGTCTAACCGTTGCCCTGGGTAAAGCTCTAGCGGGCGTGCATAGACTTTTGCCGGAAGCGACCAGCGTTTGCCTTCAAATTTTTCACGGACCTGCGCATCGAGGTAGACCAGTCCCACTGCTGCAAAAACGGTAGCGACTAATCCCAGTTTAAATAGAAACCAAAACAACGATTTAACCCAGCTGCGACTCGATTTTGCTTTGGCTTTCTTAGATTGGTGTCTCTTTTTTGTCATCTTCTCAGTATAATCTTCGACCCGCTGGCGCGTATCTCGTTTTGTCAGCTTAGGTTTAATAAGGGCATTAGTCGAACTATGGAATCCACGCTGGTAAACAATCTACTCAATCCAGCTTGCTACCCGCATGAAGTTAGCGAGTTTGAAGTGATTGAGACGCACATCGCGTGGCTTATCAGAACCGGCGAGTTCGTCTACAAAATCAAAAAGCCGGTTAACTTTGGATTTTTAGATTTTACTACACTTGAGAAGCGAAAGTACTTTTGTGAAGAAGAACTTCGTCTCAATCAACGCCTTTCCGAAAACACCTACTTAGAGGTGGTCGCCATTGGTGGTACTGAAGAGGCCCCAACAATTGGCTCGACTGATCAGCCGATTGAGTTTGCCGTTAAGATGCGTGAGTTCCCTTCCGGTCTTCTGCTCTCTGAACTGTTAAACGTCCATAAATTTGATCCTAACTGGATCGATAAGCTGGCCGATAAAATTGCGGACTTTCACCAACGCGCGCCCATTGTCGCCCCAGGCAGCCCTTGGGGCGAACCTGACAGCATTGGCGCCATATCAGAAGATAACTACCGCGAAATCGACCGTTCTTTGATTCCGGAAGAGGACGCACGGGAATTGGATCGACTCTGGCAGCACATTAAAGATCGTTACCAGCTGCTTGAGCCGTTAATGCGTCGTCGTAAACTCGATGGATCCATTCGTGAGTGCCACGGGGATCTTCACCTAGGCAACATCACACTGGATGGCGACTCGCTTCTGGTCTTTGACTGCATTGAATTCAACCTTGAGTTCCGTTGGATCGATAAGATGTCGGATCTCGGCTTCCTATTGATGGATCTGGAAGCCAACGGACACCCGCGTTGGGCCAATCGCTGTCTTAACCGCTACATGGAGATCACCGGGGATTACGAAGGGCTGATTCTTCTACCCTACTACAAAGCCCACCGTGCCATGGTGCGTGCGAAAGTAGCCATGCTGGGTGAAAAGCCTAACCTTGCCGAGTTTCAGCACTACCTTAAGCTGACAGCAGAATACGCAGCGGCACCGTTGCCGATGTTGGTGATGATGCAGGGGATTAGTGGCTCGGGTAAATCGTACATATCCAGTAACTTAGCTGAGCTGATTTCGGGCGTGCGTGTTCGATCCAGTGCAGAACGGAAAAAGATCTACCGTAAAGCGTCTCGTGAAGGTGAAAACCTAGAGATGTACGGAGCCGACATGAACATGCGTACATTTTTAGAGATGAAGCGCATCTCTGGCATTCTACTGGAAGCGGGCCAGACACTGATTTTAGATGCGACTTATATTCGCCAGCGCGCCCGTAGACAGTTCCTACAGTTGGCCGAGGAGTTGGGTTGCCCGGCACGAATCATAGCCTGTGAACCACCGGAGCATGTCATTGAAGCGCGCTTGGCTAAACGCTCTGAAGAGCGTGAAGATCCAACGGATGCCACCATCGAAGTGATGCAGGCACAGAAACACGTTGCTGAACCCCTCACTGAAGAGGAGGAGAAGATCGCCCTTCACATCGATACCAGCGAAAATGATGCGCATCTTCAGATCATTCAATACCTGGTTGATCAGAAGCTACTGCCAGAGACGGTAAACTGCGGGTAACCCTCCGCGGTTGATTCGGCACACTCTACCTCCACCGCGAACAGCTGACTTAAGTGAGCGGCTGTCAGAACAGAGTGGTCACCCTCTGCCAAGCATCCTTGTGAATCCATCAAATAGAACCAGTCCCCCATGCGTGAGGCTAAACTCGCCTCCCGAAGCATCACCACTACCGCATGCCCCTCCTCTTTGAGCGATTTAATATGATCTACCGTTCGGCGTTTAAACGCTATGTCCATGCCAGTACAGGGCTCTTCCAGCAGCAGTAGACTGGGCACCTGTGGCCGGCGCACCAGATCACAAGCCAACTGTACTCGTTGCCTTTCGCCTCTGGATAGGGTTTTAAACAGTCGGTGTGAGATAGGTTCCAAAAGTAAGGCGTCTATTAGGGTTTTACGGCGCGCTTCGCACTGGGATTCATCGGTGTCAGACGATTGAAAAGCCTGCAAAAGCAGTGATGATACGCTCATGTCAGGGTTTATGGTGAACTTAGGAGTCGCTTGGCCTAGCTCAGGGAAATGACTCAGCGCATCCGTTTCATAAGCCGGCAAGATGACACTGACACTGTAGGGCTCAAACATACCGTTTCTCTCTATAAAGCATTAAGATTTAGAAAAGTATTAGGGGAAATCCATGATTCTGTGCAGTGTATCGGATTTAGCAGACGGTGAAAGCCGTGGTTTTGAATTGGAGGGACTCTCGCTGTTTGCGGTAAAACAGGGGGATCAACTCTCACTGTACAAAAACAGCTGCCCCCATCGTGGGATCCGTTTAGAGTGGCAGCCAGATACCTTTTTGGATGTCGAAAAGCAGTTCATCCAGTGCGCCACGCATGGTGCGCTCTTTACGATAAACGACGGCGAATGCATCGCAGGCCCCTGCCCCGGTGAACGTCTTGAGGCCATCCCCTTTCAGATCATTGACGGTAACATCTGGCTAGAGATCTAACACTAAGTTTCGCGCACAAACTGCTCTATGCGATTCAGAGCCTCATCTATGTTTGCCAGAGAGGTAGTGTAGGCAAAGCGGACAAACTTGTGCGCTTGATACTCACCAAAGTCAGCGCCCGGGGTTGCAACCACGCCTGCTTTTTCTAGAAGCTCCCAGCACCAACTGAAGCTGTCATCGCAAAGATCTGAAGCATCTGCGTAAATATAGAAGGCACCCTCTGGTGTTCTGGGGACTTTAAATCCAATACGTTTAAGTCCTGTCAGTAACCGATCACGTCGTTTCTGCAGCTCCTCTTTTCGCAACTCAAACAGTTCAATGGCATCAGGTTCGAACGCTCTTAGAGCGGCGTGCTGAGATAAGGTTGTTGGTGATATATAGAGGTTCTGTGCCATCTTCTCCATTTCAGACACAGCTTCAGCATCGGCCACTAACCAGCCCAAACGCCACCCCGTCATTCCGAAATACTTCGAAAAGGAGTTAATGACGATGCTGTCTGTATCAATGCTAAAGGCACTGGGCGTCTCTACGCCGTAAGTAAGCCCATGGTAGATCTCATCAACGACCAGTGTTCCCCCTAAACGCGAGACCGTCTTGGCTATCTTTGCGAGCTCTTGTGGGTCAATGACCGCTCCCGTTGGGTTAGCCGGGGAGGCGATAAGGACGCCTGCAGTCCGCTCATCCCAATGCTGCTCGACCAATTCAGCGGTCAATTGGTAGTTCTGCTCATGATCAACAGGAATAGAAACAGCCTGCGCTTCAACCACGCGTAAAAATTGACGATTACAGGGGTAGCCTGGATCCGCCATCAATATCGTTTGATCACGATTGGCTAACAGAGCAAAGGTGAGCTGAAGAGCCGCTGAGGCGCCAGCGGTGACGAGCACATTTTCTGGAGCTATCAGCTGCCCATAGCGCTGTAGATGAAAGCTTGCGATCTTTTCACGCAAAACCGAAATACCGGCTGCCGGTGTATAGGTCATCGGCGTCGTATCAAGCAGGCGTTTAGCCTCCTCGATCACCTGAGGTGCAGCACCAAAATCCGGTTCGCCCGCCCCTAAATGAATGATAGATCGCCCCTGATCGGATAACTCATGAGCGTGCTTAAGCAGATCCATCACTTTAAATGATTCAATTAACTGCGAACGCTGACTCCAACTCTTTGACATATAACCTCCCGATTGAACCGACACAGTATACTTATTCTTATTGTTACACCAACTGAGACTAGCCATCTTTATAACGTTCTGGTAAGTTCGCTGACTTATTAAAAACGGACTCTCTCGAACCGACGTACTACCCAACAATCGAGAGCAATAACACAATCACAGGGTACGAGGCAGACATTATGCCAAGCAGTAATACTGAATCTTTTACACACATTGCGCCTTACGACATCAAAGACTCAGAAGAGTACATGAACGAAGCGCAGAAGGATCACTTTCGTCTTATTCTTCAAGAGTGGAAGCGCGAACTGATGGAAGAGGTCGACATGACCATCAACCACCTTAAGGAAGAGCCAAGCAATTTTGCTGACCCTGCCGATCGCGCCAGCCAAGAAGAGGAGTTCAGCCTAGAACTTCGGACGCGTGATCGTGAGCGTAAACTGATTCGCAAAATCGACAAAGCACTCGAGTCAATCGATGAAGATGATTTCGGATTTTGTGAAGCGTGCGGCGTAGAGATCGGTATTCGCCGCCTAGAAGCGCGCCCAACGGCAACTCTCTGTATCGACTGCAAAACGCTTGCAGAGATAAAAGAGAAGCAGACAGGCAAATAGTAGAAGCGCGGTTCATACCGCGCTTTTTTATATCGACACCGTTCACATGAGTTACATAGGTCGATTCGCCCCTTCACCGACCGGTCCTCTTCATGAGGGGTCCCTACTTACCGCTCTGGCCAGTTATTTAGAGGCTAAAAAACACCAGGGCCTGTGGCTAGTTCGAATAGAAGATCTTGATCAGCCTCGTTGCGATCAAGCCCATGAAACAGCCATTCTTAACGCGTTAGAAGCTTACGGTCTCTGTTGGGATCAAAGGGTGTTGCGACAGACCGATCGTATCAAGCGTTATGAAGATCTCTGCCAATCGCTGATCGAAAAACAGCAAGCTTACCAGTGTAGTTGCAGTCGAACAGATCTGAAAAGCCGCCACGCCCTGCAACATTACGATCGCTACTGTCTATTGCACCCAAACCAAAAACAGCCAGCCGCCATACGATTAAAAGTCGAAAAGAGCCTAGCATTTAAAGACCGGTTAGCCGGCCATCAAGCGATCCCAGCTGAGGGGATCAGTGACTTTATCCTCTATCGCCGTGATGGCATTGTCGCGTATCAGCTCGCTGTCGTGCTCGATGACTACGAGCAAGGCGTAACTGACATCGTTAGAGGATCAGATCTTCTGCTTGAAACGCATAAACAGCGTGCTTTACAACTAAGTTTAGATTACCCGCTACTGGAGTACGCTCACCTGCCATTGGTATTAGCAGAGGATGGGCAAAAACTCTCAAAACAAACGTTTGCGACGGCATTACCGACTCAACCAGAGGCGATCATCAGACAACTCAAAAAAGCCATGGTTCGACTTGGGCAAATTGATGAAACGTGCGACACGCCTATTGATGTAGAGGGTTTCATAACATTTGCAACAGAGGTTTGGGATATAAAAAAAGTCCCAAAAGTTATTAAAAACAGCTAGAGTTTTAGACTTTGGTATAAAGTGTTAAATTTTTTTCACTTAAGGGTTGAACAGATCTAATGGATTACCTATAGTCGCTCCACAACAACAAGAAAGGACGGCGAAACTTAGCTCAAATAAAAATAACAAGAGCAATAAGTGCCGACGCAATACCCGCTCCGAATAAAAATAAAAATGGAGCATTACTCGATCGTGAGGACTGTCACCGCAAGGGACAATAAAAATAACACCAGATTATTGGTGGCAGCCTCACGCTCGAACCCCCAAACGAAAGAATCTCCCCAAAGATTGAACATAACGCAGACTAGTTATTAATTCTTATTAACTACTGGTAGACTAGCGCCTTTATGTTTTGACTCGAATGATTTTAAATGACCTCTCAAATTGTTCTATTTCTTCTAGGCATCGCAGCGATCGCCGGACTCTACTTCGCGCTTCGAACTAAAGCGACACCCTCTACTGAAGCGAATATCGAAAACACCCAAGCGGATGATCTGGTTACCGCTATTTTACCAGAGGGTGAGCGTCGTGTTGTGCCTGAGTCGATCCACAATATTCCTCGCCACGCGCTGGATGATAACGCCATGCGTGTTGTCTATCGATTGATTGACAACGGCTACGATGGCTATCTGGTGGGTGGCTGTGTGCGTGACCTTCTGGTCGGAAAGAACCCTAAAGATTTTGATGTTGCGACCTCCGCCACACCTGAACAGGCAGAGCCGCTTTTTAACCGCGCACGCTTAATTGGCCGCCGTTTCAAAATCGTCCATGTTCGTTTTGGCCGAGAGATCATCGAGGTAACCACCTTCCGAGCTGGGCACGACACTGCTTCAACCTCTAAGGATCAGTCACGACAAGCCGCGTCTGGCATGCTATTGCGTGACAATGTCTATGGTACGATCGAAGAGGATGCAAAACGTCGCGACTTCTCGATTAACGCCCTTTACTACAACGTTGAAGACAACTCCGTCTATGACTTCGCTAACGGCTACCCGGATCTTCTAGAGAAACGCATTCGCATCATTGGGGACGCAGAAGAGCGCTACCGCGAAGATCCTGTTCGTATGTTGCGAGCTGCACGCTTTGCCGCCAAGCTCAATTTTGATATCGATCCTGATACAGCCCAACCCATCCACAAACTGGGCGGGTTGATCAGCAAAGTAGCACCTGCCCGCATGTTTGATGAGGTCCTTAAGCTTCTGCAGACGGGTTACGGCGAAGCCTGCCTGCGCCAACTACTCCGTTTTGATCTTTTCAAATACCTATTACCGGCGACTGATCGCATGTTAGGTAGTGATGAGTATCCAGTTGAGCAATTAACCAACAACGCTCTTCGCAATACCGATCGTCGTCTCTCGCAAGGTAAGAGCGTCAACCCGGCCTTCCTGTTTGCTGCCATGCTGTGGTACCCACTGGTTGATCGTATGCGTGATCTTGAGGGGCACAAAGATCTGCCACCGCTACAGCGACTCCACGAAGCGGCTAATCAGATTCTTGGGGAGCAGGTCAGAGCGACCGCTATTCCTAGACGTTTCTCCACAACCATTCGTGAAATTTGGGAGATGCAGCACCGCCTCATGCGCCGTGATCGTGCCGATCAATTGATGGAGCACCCTCGTTTCCGCGCGGGCTATGATCTGCTCGTCTTGCGTGAAGAGAGCGGCGAAGACCTCAACGGTATCAGTGGTTGGTGGACTGACTATCAGAACAGCCAGCCCAATGCTCGCCCTCAAATTCCGGCCGAAGAGCGCCGCAAACGCTCTCGCCGCCGTCGCCCTAATCGCAAACCAAAAGAGCAGTCTTAACATGATTCGCGCCTACATCGCTCTGGGCAGCAATTTAGAGGATCCTCGCCAGCAGGTGACAGACGCACTGCAGGAACTGCGGGCGATACCCAACACCGAGATGCTTGCGCACTCAAGACTCTATCGATCCGATCCCGTTGGCCCTCCCGGGCAACCTGATTACATCAATGCGGTTGCTTGCCTTGAGACAACCCTAGAAGCCGAACAACTGCTGGATGCGCTGCAAGCGATAGAGCAGGCTCACGATCGTGTTCGCAAACAGCATTGGGGGCCTCGGACGTTGGATCTGGATATTTTACTCTTTGGGGATCAACTCATTTCGACCGAACGACTCACTGTGCCTCATGCCTTTATGAGCGAGCGTTCTTTTGTACTCTATCCGCTGGCCGAAATCGCCCCCGAGCTTCAACTACCCGAGGGAACGGATCTAAAGCAGCTATTAAGCCAATGCCCTATGGGCACACTGGAACCAATCGCACTATAATAGTGCGAATCTATAGAACAGAGAGACTGATTAAATGAGCACACCAAGCCTGCACCGTTTAATTGATAAGAAAAAGGCGGGAGAGAAGTTTGCTGTTCTTACAGCCTACGATGCTACGTTCGCCCATGTCGCCAGCCAAGCTGGCGTCGATCTGATCCTAGTCGGTGATTCACTTGGAATGGTTCTTCAAGGTGAGACCAGTACACTGCCTGTGACCGTTGATGACATGGCCTACCACACGCGTGCCGTTGCCATGGGCAACCAGGGGTCTTTGATCGTTGCTGATATGCCATTTATGAGCTACTCGAACACCCAGCAAGCCGAAGAGAACGCCGCAAAGTTGATGCGTGCCGGGGCTCATATGATCAAATTGGAAGGCGGTGCTTGGTTAACGGATACCATTACAGCATTAAGCCGCCAGGGTGTTCCTGTCTGTGCACACTTAGGTTTAACCCCGCAATCGGTCAATAAACTGGGTGGTTACAAAGTACAAGGGCGTGATAACCACGCTGCAACGATGATGCTTGAAGATGCTCAGCGTCTGCAGGAGGCAGGGGCCGACATGCTGGTGCTGGAGTGCGTCCCTACCCTATTGGCTTGTGAAATCACTAAGAACCTAGACATCCCTGTGATCGGCATCGGAGCTGGCAATCTAACGGATGCACAAGTACTGGTGATGCATGACCTGTTAGGCATCACGCCAGGACGCCGTCCTAAGTTCGTAAAGAATTTTATGGAAGGTGCAGGCTCCATCCAAGAGGCGATTGAACAGTACGTTGCCGATGTTAAGAGTGGCGCATTCCCGGGCCCAGAACACAGTTTTGAATAATCTATGAACACCGTTACTACCATCGCCGAGCTTCGTGCTGCCGTTGCTGCGGCGCGCGCCGCCGGTAAAAAGATCGGCTTCGTGCCAACAATGGGCAACCTTCACCAAGGGCACTTGAACCTTTTGATTCGAGCTCGTGAACTGTCAGACTTTGTGGTCTCGTCAATCTTTGTGAACCCGCTACAGTTCAATAACGCCGATGATCTTGAGCGCTACCCACGCACCCTTGAAGAGGATCAGGCTAGCTTAAAAGAGTTTGGTTGCGACCTTCTTTTTGCACCCGCCGAGGCTGAGGTCTACCCGAAGGGGCGTGACTCACAGACCTTCGTTGAGGTACCAGAGGTTTCGAATCTCTACTGCGGTGCCAGTCGTCCCGGCCATTTTCGTGGTGTGACGACCATCGTCAACAAGCTGTTTAATTTGGTTCAACCTGATTTAGCCGTGTTTGGTCGCAAAGACTTTCAGCAACTGCACGTCATCCGCCGCATGGTCGATGA
>JAAZVX010000102.1 GCA_018623095.1 Marinobacterium sp.
TCGAACCAATGCCCACCATCATTAGGACCGCGCCGACGGTACGTTTATCGAAACGATCCGCGAACCAACCGGTTGGGTACTGCGTCAGTAGGCCACCTAGCATGTAGGAGCCCAGAATGATCGATAGCAGAGTTCCACTGAAGCCTCGATCATAGGCGTACAGTGCGATCAGTGAGACGCTTGCTGAGCTGATTGAGCCTGCTACCAAGCATGACAGTGTTCCCGACGGAGAGACCTTCCAAAGTTGTCCAAATGACATTGGACGGCTTCTACCTGGCAATTCTGGTGCAGGCATGCGTGACATGGACATGATGATTAGGGCAATGGCTAACACCGCGCTAATGACGCCAAATAACCGAAAATCGCTCTCTGCAAATAGGTTCATGACAAAGGGGGCTGAACCAAACCCGAGTGCGAAAAAGATTTGGTAAACACTGAACAGTTTGCCGCGGTTACTGCTGTCGCTGGTCACGTTAAGCCAGCTCTCAAGAGTGATGAAGCTGGTTATAAAACAGAAGCCTGCGACTACCCTCAATAGTGTAGTGAGGAGAAATGATTCAAATAGGGTGTGGAGTATCGAAACGATCGACAATGTCGCTGCCATGGTAGCAAACGCGCGTATATGGCCGACACGATTCACCGCCTTTGCGCCAAACATCCCCGCTAGAATAGAGCCGGCTGCAAACATACCCATGGCAATACCGACTTGAGAGGATTCAATGCCGGCTGACTGCATTCTCAAAGGGAGAATGATGAAAAATAGGTTGAGGCTTAGAGCCATCCCGATGATCGAAAAAAGAATAGGACTGACTCGGTAAAATATGCTGTTGGTCATCTCTGGGTACCTAAGTGATCTCTACACTGCTTGGACTTTAGTTTACTCCTATTATCATTTTTGAATATAAAAAAACGGTGCTCAATCTGCATTGGCACCGTTTTATGTTTTGCAATTTTTGCGATCTAATTAACGCTTAGCGCGTTTACGCTCATGCTCTTTCAAGAACTTCTTGCGAATACGAATGTTCTCAGGCGTTACTTCAACCAATTCATCATCTTCAATGAAGTCCAGAGCTTGCTCCAGTGTGAAGTTGATCGGTGGAGTCAGCACGATGTTCTCGTCGGTACCTGATGCACGAACGTTGGTGAGCTGCTTACCTTTGGTTGGGTTAACCGTCAGGTCATTTGAACGGCTGTGGATACCAATCACCATACCTTCATAAACATCAATGTTAGGACCGATCATTAGACGACCACGCTCTTGAAGAGAGAAGAGTGCGTAACCGAGCACTTTACCGTTAACCATCGAAACCAGTACGCCGTTGTTGCGAGTCACTGTTTCACCCTCTTTCACCACACCGTAGTGGTCAAAGATAGAGTTCATGATACCGGTACCCGATGTCATGGTTAGGAATTGGCTACGGAAACCGATCAAACCACGAGAAGGGATCATGAAGGTCAAACGACAGCGACCTTTGCCATCGACTTCCATGTTCGTCATATCACCACGACGCATGCCAAGCTCTTCGATGATCGAGCCCTGGTGCTGCTCTTCAACGTCGATCATGACAATTTCGTAAGGCTCGTGAATTTCGCCATCGACCTCTTTCTGAATAACTTCAGGACGGCTGATGCCAAGTTCGAAGCCTTCACGACGCATGGTCTCAATCAAAACCGACAGGTGAAGTTCACCACGTCCTGATACACGGAATTTCTCAGGGCTGTCACCTGGTTCTACACGCAGTGCCACGTTGTGAATCAATTCACGCTCTAGGCGCTCTTTGATGTTACGACTAGTAACGAATTTGCCCTCTTTGCCGGCAAATGGCGAGTCGTTGACCTGGAATGTCATAGAGACCGTTGGCTCATCAACAGAGAGTGCAGGCAGTGCTTCAACGACATCCGGATGACACAGCGTATCTGAGATATTTAGTTCGTCTAGGCCGGTAATACAGACGATGTCACCTGCTTGAGCGCTATCGACATCGACGCGATCAAGTCCGTGGTAACCCATGATCTTAAGAATACGGCCAGAGCGCATTTTTGCGTGTGAATCGATCACTTTAACAGGCGTATTGGTTGAGATCTTACCGCGTGAGATGCGACCCACACCGATAACGCCGACAAAGCTGTTGTAGTCCAACGCAGAGATCTGCATCTGGAACGGACCTTCTGTATCTACATGCGGTGCTTCAACGTGTTTGACAATCGCTTCGAACAGAGGGGTCATGTCATCAGCCATCGCTTCGTGATCATCGCCCGCGATACCGTTAATAGCTGACGCGTAGACAATTGGGAAGTCCAACTGCTCATCAGTAGCACCTAGGTTGTCAAACAGTTCGAAAACCTGGTCCATAACCCAATCTGGACGTGCGCCTGGGCGGTCGATCTTGTTGATAACAACGATTGGTTTTAGACCACGTGCAAACGCTTTCTGTGTTACGAAGCGAGTTTGTGGCATTGGACCATCAACTGCGTCAACTAGAAGAAGTACTGAGTCAACCATCGACATGACACGCTCTACCTCACCACCGAAATCGGCGTGCCCAGGAGTATCAACGATGTTGATGCGGTAGTCGTTCCAGTTGATTGCCGTGTTTTTGGCAAGGATGGTAATACCACGCTCTTTCTCTTGGTCGTTTGAGTCCATGACGCGCTCTGCGCCTTCATCACGACGGCCTAGTGTGCCTGACTGATCTAGAAGTTTATCAACTAGGGTGGTTTTGCCATGGTCGACGTGTGCGATGATGGCGATATTGCGAAGATTTTCGATCACGAGGTGAGTCTCATTAATTAAAGATGCGCGGATTATACGCGTCGAGCGTGATCAAGGCGAATTAATAGCCAATAAATTTGGATCATATGAACAATTGTTAGAAGCGAATCTAGTGCAAAATTTTGTGGCTAGAGTATCATATTGGCACACATCAACAGACTAGTAATAGTTTTAAGCACCATTATGGTGCGTATGTTCTAGGTGTGCATCAAACTGGTGCATTTATTGGTATGTGTAATTCGTTACCAAGACTGTAAGTCACCGTAAATAAAGACTTTTTTCGAATTGGCATATTGTTTGCTATATCGATAGTAAGACTGAGCTTGCATGGTGCAGGCTTAAACCCAAGGCTACTAGTCTGGCAATATCTGATAATGGAGAGAGCCATAATGTCTGAACAGACACTAAATCTGATCAAAGAAACTGATGCGAAGTGGATCGATCTTCGCTTTACAGACTCTAAAGGTAAAGAGCAGCACGTAACTATCCCAGTTCACGAGATGGGTGACGACTTCTTCGAAGACGGAAAAATGTTTGACGGCTCATCTATCCAGGGTTGGAAGGGTATTAACGATTCTGACATGATCCTTCGTCCAGATGACTCTTCATCTATCGTTGATCCATTCTCTGAAGATGCGACGGTTATCATCCGTTGTGACATCGTTGAACCAGCAACTGGCCTTGGCTATGAGCGTGACCCACGTTCTGTTGCTAAACGTGCAGAAGAGTACCTTAAGTCAACAGGTATCGCTGACAGCGCTATGTTCGGCCCAGAGCCTGAGTTCTTCGTATTTGACGAAGTTCACTACCACTCTGATATGTCTGGTTGTGGCTTCACTGTTTCTTCTGAAGAAGCCGCTTGGTCTTCTAACAGCAAATTTGAAGGCGGCAACACTGGTCACCGTCCACGCGTTAAAGGCGGTTACTTCCCAGTACCACCAGTAGACTCTCTACACGATCTTCGTGCTGCTATGTGTGATGCGATGACTGCGATGGGTCTTCACGTAGAAGTACACCACCACGAAGTAGCAACGGCTGGTCAGTGTGAAATCGGTGTTGCTGGTAACACGCTAGTTAGCAAAGCTGACGAAGTTCAAATTCTTAAGTACGCAGTGCACAACGTTGCTCACGCTTACGGTAAAACAGCTACGTTCATGCCTAAGCCAATCGTTGGCGACAACGGTTCTGGTATGCACGTTCACCAGTCTCTTTCTAAAGACGGTGTTAACATCTTCGCTGGCGACGCCTACGCGGGTCTTTCTGAAGAAGCTCTTTACTACATTGGCGGTATCATCAAGCACGCTAAAGCGCTTAACGCTCTATGTAACCCAGGTACTAACTCGTACAAGCGTCTTGTACCAGGCTTCGAAGCTCCAGTTATGCTAGCTTACTCAGCTCGTAACCGTTCAGCTTCTATTCGTATCCCATACGTAACTAGCCCTAAAGGCCGTCGTATCGAGACACGTTTCCCTGATCCAATCGCTAACCCATACCTAGCGTTCTCTGCGCTAATGATGGCTGGTCTTGACGGTATCCAGAACAAGATCCACCCTGGCGATGCAGCAGACAAAGACCTTTACGATCTTCCAGCTGAAGAAGCTGCTCAGATCCCACAGGTTTGTTCTTCACTAGAAGAAGCTCTGGACGCCCTAGAAGCTGATCACGAGTTCCTAACTCGCGGCGGTGTATTCACTGAAGACATGCTAAACGCTTACATCGAACTTAAGCGTGAAGAGTGTGCTCAAGTGAGCCAGACAACTCACCCAGTCGAATACGATCTTTACTACTCAGTTTAAGA
>JAAZVX010000103.1 GCA_018623095.1 Marinobacterium sp.
GAGCTCATTGCCCTCATCAAAACACCAGCCTTCTGACTGTTTTAATTGAGCGATCCAGAGTTCGTGAAGCTCCGTTTCATCCTGCTCAATAAACACCCAGTAACCATCAGTCTCTAGGTCTTCAATCTCAAACATTGCGGCCAATAGCTCGATCACTTTTGAGCTGAATTGGGTCAGATCAAGCCCATTCTCTTGCCAGTTCAGCAGTAGCCCTTTAAAACTGGTTGCTTCATCAGCAAAGCGTCCATATCGCTTGGTCGCCCTACGAGTGAATACTTGATCGATTTCGTTAAGTAGTTTTCGGGCATTCAGTTCTGAGCCAATAGGTTGCTCTTTAAGGTGAAATGATTGATCACCCGTCTTTCGAGTCAATCGGTGAGCGATAGCGCGAACACTGTTCATTACTAGTGCCTATTGTGGTTGGCGAAAGTGTGGGCCGAACATCTGATCGGTTGCCTGTTTAAGTGCCTCGGATATTGAGGTAGAACGCAGCGCCTGAACCATCAATACTCGATGAACAGGCAGGTACATCAGGTCTGCTAGTATGCGACTGAAGGCGTTTTGACCTGCATCACATTGGGCTAACGCCTCTAAAAAACGGATAAGTAGCACGGGTTCGAGCAGCGCATTCTCGCAACGCGTCGCGATCGCAGCCAACAATTCAGCACTCTGTGCCGCGCTGCTGTTCAGAACGGCATCAATTGCCTGATGGGTATGGGCTTGTGTCTTGGCGCTTGAGAGTGCACGAACCAGAAGCGAGACAAGCACAGGATCTTTGTTGTCGTTAAGGGCATCGGCTAACTGATGCAACAGTTTTTCGGATAGGTTGCTGCTAGGCTTCACATGTTCAAGTAACCCAAGCACTTGGGCGTGCAACCCTTCTGGAAGCTGGTCTATTGCGTCCACCAACGTCGCTTCGTTATCACTCTGTTCCAGCCTTACCACAAAGTCAGCCAAACCTTGAAGAGAGAGGTTTTCCCATCCCGTATCGAGGTTGGGTTGGCTTATAAATTGCTGTACTGGCTCATAGTAAGCGGATGCCGATTGACGATTATCGAGTGCTGCTTTCGCATGAAACAGCGCCATTTTTTCATCGCTAGGTGTAAACGCGAACGGATTCTCTTTGAGGCTGTCCTCTGTTGGAACGCCATCAATACTGGATTGAACGTTTTGCAGCAGACGATTGACTATGTCATCTCGAGCAGCACTGATTAGAAACCCTTGCTCATCGAGTGGTAATTTCAAAAACCATACAGCATTTTCATTTGCGGCTTTTGGATTCCAAAGCAGTAGGGCGATCCATGCGTGCTGCAAATAGGGAGTAGGGTAAGGGGTGGCTTGAGTCTCGATGCGTTCAAACTCATCTGAACTGAATGCCCTGATACGGCGGCCGAGATCGTATATACGCATCGCCGTTCCGGCCTTTTTGAACAGTGCGGTTAACGTTACCTGTTGATCACTCATCGCTGACTCCATTTTCCAAGCGCGCGATTTTACCATGTCGGCGAGCGAATCACAGGTTGCCGAGCAGAATCCTCGCTTCTGCCTGTTCAATATCGTGTGGAGAGCCATTCAGAATCAAAGTGTCGCCCTCTTTAAGAAGCAGGGTGCCTGATGGGTTGTCGATCTCCACTGCGTTTTGAATCAGAGAGTTCACTGCGATATCTAGTTCCAGTTCGTCTAGGGTTTTGCCACACGCATAAGCATTCCCAGAGAGAATAACCGCGTGTTTTTGAACCACTCGGTCTTGGTCTAAATCGGCTTTTAAGGATTGACCACCGTGCACGAACCCGTGCAATATCTGGTAACGCTGCGCTCTTACGGTATGGATACGTTCCTTAATGATATCGGAGGGGACGTCCAGAAGTGTGAGGACGTGAGAGACCAACATCAGGCTTCCTTCAAGCGCTTCAGGTACCACTTCAGCGGCACCGTAAATCTGAAATTGCTCTAGGTGGTAATCATCTTGGGTTCTGACGAGTACAGGGACATCACCGAACTCTCGTTTAATCTGTTTCAGTGTCTCTAAACTCGACTTGGGGTTGGGAAGCGTCAGTATGATAAGACGAGCATTCTCAGCGCCTAAACCACGCATAATGTCGACACGCTTGGCATCACCATAGTAAGCAGGTTCACCTGCTGATGAGGCCTCTTTAATACGAACTGGATCGGGATCGATGGCAACGTATTGGATTTCCATCTGCTTTAGAAAGCGGGCAACGATTTGCCCAACTCGTCCATAGCCGCAAATAATGACATGGTTGCTCAACTCGTGATGCTGACTGGCCGCATCTGCATGCTGATGTTCTGGAATAGATTGAGTTAGACTAGGGGACGGAAAAAATTTCCCTGCGATCCAGTTTGCTTTATCTAGCAGGCTAGGTGTCAGAACCATCGAAATAATGATGGTCGATACCAGTACAGCGTTTAAGTCACTGTCAATGACCTGGTAAGTCAGTGCTACAGCAAGCAGTGCAAAACCAAACTCACCCCCTTGAGCTAAACTGATGCCTGCTTTGAGTGAGGTGTTTGCGTCATTACCAAACAGACGGCCTAGTACCAAAATAACCAGAGTTTTCGCAGTGAGTAGCATGAGCGTTGTCAAAATCACCCAATGGATATTCTCGATCAGTGCCGTCAGATCAAGCTGCATACCCACCGTAACGAAAAAGAGCCCAAGCAGAACATCCCTAAAAGGACGTATGTCATTTTCAAGTTGGTGTTTAAAGTGGCTCTCGCCCAGCATCATCCCGGCTAAGAATCCACCCAGTGCCATGGATAGACCCGCAGCATGGGTAATCCAGGCTGCTGCCATCGCTGTGACCAGTGCCACCAGTACAAAGAGTTCATCCGAGCGTTCACGTGCTATTTCATTAAACAGAGCGGGCAGAATTTTATGCCCTAGAATGAGCAACAGCAGGAGTAGCCCAGCCCCTTGCAGCAGTGGCCAGATGATGGATTCGTTGCTTTCATTGGCGCTTGTGCCCAACGCTGGAACCAAAATCAGAAAGACGACCGCTGCGATATCTTGAAATAGCAGAATGCCAAAGGACAGTTGCCCATGCGGTTGTCCAAGCTGCTGCAGTCGTATCAGCTCTTTGGTGACAATGGCGGTCGATGACAGCGCTAATGCGCCTGCCAGCACGATTGAAGGTGCCAACTCCATTCCCATTACTAGGGATAAGCCGATGAAAATAACAGAAGTTGTTATCACCTGTGCCGAGCCCAAACCTAAAACGGTTTTACGCATGGCGATCATTTTGGGAAGTGAGAACTCAAGTCCCAGCATAAACAATAGAAAAACCACCCCGAGTTCTGATAGCAGAGCCATCTGATTGGGCTGTGCAACCTGAAGCGCGAAAGGGCCGATGATGGCACCGATGGCTAGGTAGGCCAGAATGGCGGGCAGTTTTAAACGTCTGAACAGGGTAGTGGCGACGACGGCACCGATGAAAATAAGCAAAATCTGTTCAAATAGACCATAGCTTTCAGCCATCTGTCTCTCCACTGATTGCTCTATCGAGCTGTTGAATCTGTTTGAGTAATTGCGTGGTGCCTGTCTGACCTTTCAGTGCCTCTTCTGCATAAGGATGAATAGCACTGGAGTCAGGCAGTGGAATGTTGGTTTTTAAAATGGCTTCAAGCCTCGGTATTAAAATCCATTGCAACCATTGAGTGAAGCTAAGTGTGTCGATGCAAAAGGGTTGCTGACTGCTTAACGCTTCTTGTGATGGGGGGGATGTTTCCCAAAGTGATAAGCGCTGCATCTCAACTCTAATTGCTTCGATCGACGTGCTAACCGATTCTGCTTTACTCATCGATCTCTTCGAACTTGGTTATCGCAGCTTTAATGCCATTGAGTCGTTTAAAGCTGATCTCTTGCGCCGTGCTGAGGAAGTCCAGCATGAAGTCTGACTCTCTCTGTTCCGCTCTGATAGCCGCATACAGCGTACACCACAACCCTTCTTCGCCTAACGACTTGGCATCGATAAACTGCTTTTCAAGGTACTCATGAAGTGCCCAGTTTGGCAGTGCTGCCACACCACGCCCGCTGGCAACGAGTTGCACCATCATAACGGTAAGCTCTGCGGTACGAATCTCCTGAGGCTCAATACCGGCAGGATCTAAAAATTGAGTGAACAGATCGAGACGGTTTTGATCGACAGGGTAGGTGATTAAGGTCTCTTGTGATAGATCGGAGGGGGTAATATGCTTTTTCATGTTCAGCCGGTGTTGGCGGCTGATGGCCAGCATAGACTCGTAGCTGAATAACGGAATGTAGTGAATGCCATTTCTAGGTTCGGGGTCGGATGTAATAACCAGGTCGATATCACCACGAGCCAGTGCAGGAAGCGGCTGGAATGTAAAACCAGTTGAGAGATCCATCTCAACTTCAGGCCAGTTTTTGCGGAACGAGTCGATGGTTGGCATGAGCCAATCAAAACAGCTGTGACACTCGATGCAGATGTTCAGTCGACCTACTTCACCCCCCGCTAAGCGA
>JAAZVX010000104.1 GCA_018623095.1 Marinobacterium sp.
GAATCTGGCTCTGGCGGATTAGGTGTTGAGCGAACCCAGCAGGGTGAGGTGCGTGCACGATTCAGAGGCGAAGAGATTGATTTAACGGCGTTGGCAGGTTTAGTTCCGATGCAGGTAATCGACTCTGAAAGTTTTACACTTTTAGACGGCTCACCTTCGGTTAGACGACAATTTATCGATTGGGGTGGATTCCACCACTCTATAGGTTTTATTTCTGTTTGGAGAGGCTTTCAAAGAGCCTTAAAACAAAGGAATTCACTGCTTAAACGTGGTAGTATTGACCGGTCGTTACGTGAGATTTGGGATAGAGAATTTATCCTTCACGCAGAACGACTTACAGAGCTTCGAAGCGCTTATGTAGATGCCCTTTTACCTCACTTTAAAGGCATTGCTGAGCAGCTGGTTCGAGAGGTAGTCACAGACCTACGCTTTAGCCCAGGCTGGGATACCGATCAGGATCTACAGACTCTGTTAAATGAGAGTTTTGAGCGTGATATGCGTCAGGGATTTACCTCCCTTGGTCCACAGCGTGCTGACCTTAAATTTAAGGTGGGTAACCGCAGTGCCGCTGAACACTTATCACGTGGCCAAAAGAAATTGGTCGTTAGTGCGCTTAAACTTGCTCAGGGACAGCTTTATGAAGCGACCCGGGGTCACTCATGTATCTATTTGATTGATGACCTCCCTGCTGAGTTAGATAAAGAGCACCTGGCAACGTTTTGCTCATTCTTGAAGCAGAGCAATAGCCAAAGTTTTGTAACCTGTGTTGAGCCAAGCTCAATGCTAGAGGTATGGGGTGCAACTACTGACGGCGCCCTATTGAATGTCGATTCAGGTCAGTTAACTGCAAAGCAGACATTTGGAGAGATCTATGAGTGAGTCAAACCAAGATTACGATTCGTCCAGTATTAAGGTCCTTAAAGGCCTTGATGCCGTGCGCAAGCGCCCTGGGATGTATATCGGCGATACCGATGATGGTAGTGGTTTGCATCACATGGTGTTTGAGCTAGTCGATAACGGTATCGATGAAGCCCTGGCAGGTTACTGTAGTGAGGTGGGTGTTACGATTCATGCTGACGAGAGTATCACTGTGAGCGATAACGGTCGTGGTATACCGACCGACATCCACGAAGAGGAGGGTGTCTCTGCGGCCGAGGTTATCATGACCGTCCTTCATGCGGGTGGTAAGTTTGATGACAACACCTATAAGGTCTCTGGTGGTCTTCACGGAGTAGGTGTGTCAGTTGTAAACGCCTTGTCAACTGAGTTACGTCTAACCATTCGTCGTGCCGGTCAGGTTCATGAACAGGTTTACAATCACGGTGTACCGGCAGAGCCTTTAAAAGTGATCGGTGAAACGGATACCAGTGGTACGATCGTGCGTTTCTGGCCTAGTCCTGAAACCTTCACGAACATCGAATTCCAGTACGATATTCTTGCTAAGCGCTTACGTGAGCTGTCATTCCTTAACTCAGGCGTGCGTATTCGTCTCAAGGATGAGCGTTCAGGGCGTGAAGAGATCTTTGAATACGAAGGCGGTCTTGCGGCGTTTGTTGATTTTCTTAACCAGAATAAGTCACCGATTAACAGCATCTTCCACTTCAATGCGAAACATGAAAATGGTGTTGGCGTTGAGATCTCTTTGCAGTGGAATGACTCCTTCCAAGAGTCGATTCACTGTTTCGCCAATAACATTCCACAGCGTGATGGTGGTACCCACCTATCAGGTTTCCGTGCCTCTTTAACGCGTGGTTTGAATAGCTACATTGATTCAGAGTCATTGAATAAAAAGAACAATATCAGCACCAGTGGTGATGATAGTCGCGAGGGCTTAACAGCTATTATTTCGGTTAAAGTTCCTGATCCTAAGTTCTCTTCACAAACCAAAGATAAGTTGGTCTCGTCTGAAGTTAAGACCGCTGTTGAGCAGTTGATGGCCGAGCACTTCAACTCCTATTTGCTAGAGAATCCATCTGAGGCGAAAGCCGTTGTTCAGAAAATGATGGATGCAGCGCGTGCGCGTGAGGCGGCGCGTAAGGCCCGTGAAATGACTCGCCGTAAAGGTGTGTTGGATATTGCGGGTCTGCCTGGCAAATTGGCAGACTGCCAAGAGAAAGATCCCGCTCTTTCTGAATTGTACCTTGTGGAGGGTGACTCGGCGGGTGGCTCTGCTAAGCAGGGTCGTGATCGTCGAACTCAAGCCATTCTTCCGCTAAAGGGTAAGATCCTTAACGTTGAGAAAGCGCGTTTCGATAAGATGCTCACTTCAGCCGAAGTAGGGACCCTGATTACTGCGTTGGGCTGTGGTATCGGTCGAGATGAGTTCAATGTTGAAAAGCTTCGTTACCATAGCATCATCATTATGACCGATGCCGATGTCGACGGTTCGCACATTCGAACGCTTCTGTTGACCTTCTTCTTCCGTCAAATGCCAGAGTTGATTGAACGCGGCCATATCTACATTGCTCAGCCACCGCTTTATAAGGTGAAGAAAGGCAAACAAGAGCAGTACCTGAAAGATGATGAAGCGATGGATATGTATCTGCTTCAGGGCGCTCTCGAGGGTACTTCTTTATATCCTGCTGAAGATGCTCCAGCAATCACTGGTGCGGCGTTAGAGACGCTATTTGGCCGTTACCGTAAAGTGATGACGATGATCAATCGCCTCTCTCGTATCTACCCAAGTCAGGCGCTTATGCAATCACTTTATCTACCTCGCCTAGCGTCCGAGTCGCTTGGTGATAAGGCAAGTGTTGAGGGTTGGGCTCAAGGGCTTCAAGTTAAGTTAGACTCAATTGTTACTTCGGGTTCAGAAGTCTACACAGTTGATGTTGAGTATGACCAAGAGCACAGCTCTTATGTTCCGGTTGTTAATGTATTGCTTCACGGTATTACGACTGCGTTCCGTTTTGAAGCTGATTTCTTCCGCTCTAAAGATTACGATTTGATCGTTGATCTAGGTGGTGAACTCTCTGGTCTTCTTGCAGACGGCGCTTACCTTCAGAGAGGCGAGCGTCGCATGGATGTGACTGAGCTGGGCGAGGGTATTGAATGGCTGATGGCTCTTGCTCGTCGCGGTAGCAACATCCAGCGTTATAAGGGATTGGGTGAGATGAACCCAGACCAGCTTTGGGA
Organism: Marinobacterium sp.; assembly: GCA_018623095.1. Lineage (GTDB taxonomy): Bacteria > Pseudomonadota > Gammaproteobacteria > Pseudomonadales > Balneatricaceae > Marinobacterium_E. Next base: position 3,136 of record JAAZVX010000104.1, read on the forward strand.
GACAACGATGGATCCTGATGCTCGCCGTATGCTCAAGGTATCGATTGAAGACGCTATTTCTGCCGATCAGTTGTTTACTACACTGATGGGTGATGAGGTTGAGCCTCGTCGTGACTTTATCGAGTCCAACGCACTGAACGTTTCTAACCTTGACGTCTAATGTACAGGCTTGTTTAGAAGAGGCGCCTAACGGCGCCTTTTTTATTTGTTTCACGTGAAACGTCTCCACTATTCGGCAGCGACATTGCCGTTTAGCATCTGCGAAAACCCGTCCATTGAAAAGCGAACTGTAAAGCTTGAGCTGGTATCGGGTTGTAAATGAACGACTGATTGGTTTTCAAAAATAGTTAAAAGACGTTGGTTATCAGCGGGTTCGATGGGCGTGATAAATTGAATGTCTGTGCGCTTATCATCACAGCTACCGGTAAATGAGAAAGGTGTGTCATTAACCAGCAAATCATTTAGAACAGCACCCTCTTTACATTGATCCTCAGCGATAATGAAGCCAAAGGTCGTTGTGCCATCTGAATGGTGCTCAAAAAACACCGCATATTGATCAAAATCGTTAGGGCTGCGATATAGGTTTGTCGCTGAAAGAGGGCGGTCAAGCCTACTAAAGGGAAAGTGTTCGAATCCAATATAACCGGAAAGGCTGAGAGATTCCTTGATCTCATCGCCATTTGGATGCTGATCAAATATGACGACGTATTCGTCCTCTATAGATTCAGGCTTGTCGATATAGAGAGCGAAAAAGAGTAAGCCACCGATAATGGTAAAGGCGATCGCATTCAAAATTGGATTTACTTTTTGCATAGAACATCCCTGTACTAATGGAATTGAATGACACTATGCAAGTTAGTTGAGAGTTGAGAATTTACAAATAAAAAACCCGAGCAATGCTCGGGTTTTTTAAATGGATAGGCTTAACCGGCCAGTTCAGATATATCGGCGATACCACCAAATAGCTCTTTAAGCTGCTGCAACATGGCAAGACGGTTCTGTTTAACAGCATCGTCATCGGCCATCACACGAACCTCTTCAAAGAAGCGGTCGATAGGTTGGCGAAGGTCAGCGAGTGCTTGAAGCGCACCTTGGTAGTCACCAGAACCTGTCATCGACTCAACCGAACTGCTTAAACCGTTTAGCGCTTGGGCAAGCTCTTTTTCAGCATCATCCGATAGAAGTGCATCATCGATGGACGTTGACGGCGTGGAGTCTAGCTTTGCAAGGATGTTGCCTACACGCTTATTACCAGCGATCAGTGCTGAGGCGGCTTCTAGCTGTGTGAAAGCGGCAACGGCATGAGCTCGGCGGACAAAATCCAGCGGTTTACTAGGACGTAAGCCGTGGATCGATAA
>JAAZVX010000027.1 GCA_018623095.1 Marinobacterium sp.
CTACTCTCAGCAACGCTCAACCACAGCAAACTGCAAAGCCTAATCAACGTTGGACTTAAAGAGCCGGTTCGATTACAGCTAGCAACGGCTCAAGATGCGGTTGAGACGATCACACAGCAGATGATCCTTGCCGATCATCCTGGTCATAAAGAGAAGATCCTGCTTTGGCTGCTAGATAACGAAGAACATGAGAAAGGGATTATCTTCTGTAATACCCGTGCTTTTGCAGAGCAGCTAGGTACTAAATTACAACGTGAAGGTCGTCGCATTGGCATTCTTCATGGTGAGATGGAACAGCCCGAGCGTAAGCGTATTCTGCAGCTATTCAGAGATGGCCGCATTAACCATCTAATTGCAACTGATGTTGCTGCACGTGGACTGGACATTGAAGGTGTCGATCTGGTCATCAACTTCGATATGGCGCGCAAGGGTGATGAGTACGTTCACCGTATTGGCCGTAGTGGTCGTCAGGGTCGTAAAGGCCTAGCCATCAACCTGATCATGTCAAACGAGTGGAACCTGTCTGCGACCATCCAACGCTACCTTAAAGTGACGTTTGAGATGCGATCCATTCCGGGACTGAAAGGCCACTACAAGGGACCAGAGAAAGTTCGTAAAAACGGCCGTGCAGCGGGCACTAAAAAGCGTAAGGAGTCTGATAAACGTAAGAGCACGGATAAGCCAAAGGTTAAACAGCGCGCTCGTGACAAGAAGGATATCGGCAAGCGTCGCCAGCCAGCAGCTTCTGTTTTAGGCGATGGTAATGCACCGATGATGCGCCGTAAAACGACAGGACTGGATCCAAACGACTGATGAAACAAGCTCTCCCCTCTTTTTATCTGAGCCACGGATCTCCGCTTGATGCATTGGTTTTCGGTGAGTCTGAACAACAGCGTCTTGATGAGCTAGCAAAATACCCGCAACCCAAAGCGATACTGATCATGTCGCCACACTGGTTTACGAGTGGCCTTAAATTGACCTCTTCATTGGAGCCTGAAACCATTCATGATTTTTACGGTTTCCCTGATGAGCTATTTGCCATCCAATACCCTGCTAAGGGTGATTTAGAGTTGGCGATTTACACTCAATCTATGCTCACGTTTGCAGGTTATGAAGCGGAGTTAGACTCACAGCGCGGCTTAGATCATGGAGTCTGGGCCCCGCTTCGCCACCTCTATCCAGATGCTGATATTCCGGTTGTTGCACTCTCCATGCCAAGAACCAGCACACCTGAATCACTCTACAAAATGGGGTATGCACTGCGCTCCTTAAGACAAGAGGGAGTGCTCGTCATTGGATCTGGCAGTACCACACATAACCTCAGGGATGTCCGTCAACCAGGACAACCTGAATACGTCGCGGTCTTTACCGAGTGGTTAAAAGCTCGACTGGAAAAACGTGAGCTTGCCACCTTGCTAAACTACCGCTCCGTAGCCCCCTACGCGCAAGCAGCTCACCCGACTGACGAACACCTGATACCACTCTATTTTGCATTGGGTGCAGCCGGAGAGGAGTGGATCAATCTAAAACATATGAACAAAGAAGTACGACACAGTGCGATAGCAATGGACTCTTGGATGTTTGGTATCAATGCTGAGTAAGCTGTTCAAATCGGATATCGCCAAGCTCAACAAGGCGCTACAAAAAGAGGATCTTAAAGGATTTAGAGAGATCCTAAACCGAATCGATGATACCGATCTGTCAGCCGAACACGCACAACTCGTCGAAGCATCAATTAACGCTTCTGCCTCCGACTTTCTTGAGGCGCTTCTTCAGAAACAGCCTATCACCAGCAGCAACACACTCCTGAGCTACGGGCTATCAAGCTGCTCTACTGAACAGCCCACCAAGACACTAAGGGTATTACTAAAAGAGGGCTTAAAGAGGATCTCGCCCGATCAACTCAATCAGTTGAGTTTGTTTATTGTCGGAACTCGAGAGAATGATCGAATGGCACTGCTAAGTTTACTGACACAATACGACTGTGATCTCAATAAAGCGAGGGACGCGATTGCGATCGCTATTAAAGAGGAGGACCGAGCACTGATAAAGTTTCTGATTGAGTCCGGTGTAACTCTAAGCGACCACCAATTAGCAGAGGCGTCTAAGGATTTTCAGAACTATGCTAGCCGAATCATTGCAGACAAAACGCTCAGAGATAGCTGGCTTTGACCCCTATCGAGGGTTCAACTACAGATCTCGCACGTCACTCGCTTAGATAACTTCAACGACTGAAATTGCATCGTCTTTGCATCAATAAGCAGTAAACGCCCCTCTAGAACCTCACCAATGTTTGCCAACACTTTGAGTGCTTCCGCGGCTTGAATCGTACCGACCATGCCGACAAGGGGCGCAAACACCCCTGAGGTTGAACAGTTTTGATCAACATTCGCATCGGCCGGGTAGAGGCATTGATAACAAGGAGTTTCAGGATGACGAGGGTCATACACACTGACCTGTCCTTCAAAACGAATCGCAGCGCCTGAGACCAGCGGCTTGCCCGCCTCAACACAGGCTCGATTAAGTGCATGGCGAGTCTGGAAATTGTCGGTACAATCCACGACCAGATCGACACCGCTCACGGTGCCTTGCAACAACTCGTCCTCTAATCGTTCAGTGATAACGCTGACCTGGGTATTGGGGTTGATCGCAGCGATCTGAGCTTGGGCAGAGGCCACTTTAAATTCACCCAGACGTTGGTGAGTATGTATAACTTGGCGCTGAAGGTTACTGAGCTCCACACGATCATCATCAACCAGCACCAACTCACCCACACCTGCCGTTGCAAGGTAGAGCGCAACAGGGCTTCCCAAGCCTCCCAAGCCAACAATCAAAACCTTGGCGTTTAACCAAGCCTCCTGACCGGCTGCATCGACCTCTGGCAGAAGCAGGTGTCGACTGTACTGTAATAACTGCTCATCGTTTAACATCAGACTCTCCAACAACCACCAGTAATCCTAGGATTACCGCCAAAATCTTGTCGTGTTTCAACCCGTTCAAAGCCAACCTGCTTAAGTTTATTGGCCACCTGCTCCGCCTGATCATAGCCGTGCTCAAGCAAAAGCCAGCCTTTGGAATTCAAATAGGTCGGAGCGGTCTCAATAATATAGAAGAGATCAGCCAACCCGTTATCCTTTGCTGTTAATGCGGTCAATGGCTCAAAACGGACATCCCCCTGCGCCAGGTGAGCGTCATTAGGGTCAATGTAGGGTGGGTTAGAAACGATTAAATCGTACTGGTCAGTCAACGGTTCGAACCAGGAACCAGATAGCACCCTTAAATTAGAAACTTCCAACCGAGTCGCGTTACGTCTCGCCAACTCAGCCGCCTGATCAACAAACTCAACGGCATCAACCGTCCAGGCAGGGTTTTCCAATGCCAAAGCGATGGCGATAGCACCTGTTCCTGTTCCCAGATCCACTGCAGAAGATTGCTGTTTTAATTCAAGCTCTAACGCCCACTCAACCAGTGTCTCAGTATCGGGACGAGGAATTAGAGTATGCTCGTTGACCTCTAGATCAAACGACCAGAAACCACGCTGCCCGGTTAGGTGTGCGACAGGCACCCCACCTGATCGTTCAACTAACAGTGATTCAAACTGGCTAAGCTGTTCTGCCGTCAACTCTTTTTCTGGCCAAGTTCTTAGGTAACTTGGCGTTTTTTGCAGGACAAAGCATAGGAGATGTTCAACATCGACGCGAGCGGAGTCTGACTCTAATTCAGACGATTTAGCTAAAGCCTCGTCGATGCGCATCAATTAATCGTCAGACAGCGCCGTAAGCTGCTCTGCCTGATACTCCTGCATTAGCGTATTAAGAACCTCATCCATATCACCCTGCATCACTTCGTTTAACTTGTAGAGGGTCAGGTTAATACGGTGATCTGTTAGACGACCCTGAGGGTAGTTGTAAGTGCGAATACGTTCCGAACGATCGCCTGAACCAACTAAGCTTTTACGGGCGCTAGCCTGCTCCGCCTGCACTTTATCGATCTCGGCTTGCTGCAGACGTGAGGCAAGCAACGCCATCGCTTTGGCACGGTTTTTATGCTGTGAACGCTCCTCCTGACACTCGACAACCACCCCTGTAGGAATATGCGTAATACGAATCGCAGAGTCAGTTTTGTTGACGTGCTGACCACCAGCACCCGACGCGCGGAAGGTATCAACACGCAGGTCGGCTTTATTGATATCGATCTCAGCCGACTCATCCATCTCAGGCATCACAGCGACGGTACACGCAGAGGTATGAATGCGGCCCTGCGATTCAGTCTCAGGCACACGCTGTACACGGTGAGCCCCTGATTCGAACTTCAAACGAGAGTAAACAGCGTCACCGATGACACGGGTGATGATCTCTTTGTAGCCACCATATTCGCCTTCGTTTTCGCTGATAACCTCAACACGCCAACCGAGCTTTTCAGCATAACGGGAGTACATTCTGAATAGATCACCAGCAAAAATGGCCGCCTCATCACCACCGGTCCCAGCTCGAATCTCAAGAAAGACGTTTCGACCATCGTTAGGATCTTTTGGCAGCATCAAAATTTGAAGATCGTCATCCAGCTTCTCTTCTAATGCTTTCGCCTCTTTGAACTCCTCTTGGGCCATCTCTTTGAGATCAGCGTCGTCCTCTTCCATCATCAGAAGCGCGGTCTCTTGATCCTCTTTCGCTTGGTTCCACTGATTAAACGCAGCAACGATAGGCTCCAGATCCGAATATTCGCGCGAATAGTCGCGAAACTGATCTTGGTTGCTAATAACACTGGGATCACTGAGCAGAGCCGACAGCTCTTCAAAACGATCGACCAACGACTCCAGTCGCTGACGTATGGATTCTTTCATGTTTAATTTCCGATGCTAATCTTTCGATTGCGGATTGAGTTGAAACAGTTCCTGAACCGATTGCTGTAAATCGTCGCGACCCTCAGCAGACGCTTTGCGTAACTGCACAGTCGGCTCATGTAGAAATTTATTGGTAAGGCCGTTAGCTAAACGTTTTAACACCTCTTCGGGTGACTTGCCGTTTTGCAGTTGTGACAGAGCTTTTTCGAGCTCTTCTTCGGCTATGTTCATCTGCTGCTGACGCAGTGTGGTCAATGTATCGACCGCATCCAGTTCACGCAGCTGGCGCATGAAATGTTCAGCACCTTGTTCGATGATCGATTCCGCCTCTTGTGCGGCCTCCTGACGTGAACGTTGGTTCTCTTCAATCACCTCAGTCAGATCATCGACGGTGTAGAGGTAAACATCCTCAAGATCGCCCACCTCCGCTTCAATATCACGAGGCACGGCAATATCGACCATGAACATCGGACTGTGGCGACGAATCTTAAGTGCCCGTTCGACGCTGCCTTTGCCTAAAATAGGCAACTGTGACGCTGTAGAGGTAATGACAATATCAGCGTTTGGGAGCTCATCAGGGATAGCAGCAAACTCAACCGCCCTACCATCGACCTCATCGGCCAGTGCCAGAGCCCGTGACAAGGTTCTATTGGCGATGGTAATCGATTTGATGCCTGCATTTTTAAGGTGTCGAGCAACCAGTTCAATCGTTTCACCGGCACCGATTAACAGTGCTCTACTATCGGCAAGATCGGCAAAGATATGCTGGGCCAAGCTGACTGAAGCGTAGGCTACTGAGACTGGATTCTGTCCAATACTGGTCTCGGTACGAACCTGTTTTGCCACTGAAAAGGTCTGCCTAAAGAGTCGACCCAGCTCTGCCTGTGCTCGTCCTGCCTGCTGTGAAACAGAGTATGAATCTTTTAACTGACCAAGGATTTGCGGCTCACCCAATACAAGAGAGTCCAAGCCTGAAGCAACGCGCATCATGTGTCGCGCTGCCCCCAAATCCCAGTGCTCATAGATACAACTGGAGAGTTGCGATTTGTCGACCTGATGGTAATCGGCCAACCAGTTAAGCAACTGTTCTGATCCATCCCCGTCCAAACGACAGTACAACTCTGTACGGTTACAGGTAGAGAGGATAGCCACCTCTTCCAATGCGGCTTGTTCACAAGCTTGCTTTACAGCATCAACCAAAGACTCAGGCGCAAAGGAGACACGCTCCCTGATCTCAACCGGAGCGGTTTTATGGTTAATTCCTAAAGCAAGTAAAGACATGAATCCGTTTTCTACCTAAATATTACAGGTCGCTAATAATACACGGTAACGCCTAGTCTAATAAGACCTAGACAACTGTTTTTAGTCTGATTTGCAGCTTATACACATGACAACACCCGATCGGTTTTCTATAGTGATCAGATTGGTAACCCTAGGAGTAGAGATTTGAGATCGACATTATTCAGTGCAGCGACCCTATCGCTTCTTCTGGCGGGCTGTGCACCTACAAAACCCGATACTCCCTCAGAACAGGCCAACACTAATTCAATTGAATCGACGACTATCTATACCCCTGGTGAGTTGAACGAGGAATCTTTACTCGATCTAATCAGTGCTGAACTCTATGGTCAGAACAGAGAGTTTGCCCAATCCCAGGCGCTTTTCTACAAACAAGCACAACTCTCGCAAGACCCTCAACTGGCTGAACGCGCTACTCGTATTGCTCAATTTATGCGCGACGCGGAGCTTGTGGAGCAATCAGCAATACTCTGGCAATCTCTCGACCCAGAGAAAGCTTTACCCTTTCAAATTCTACTCAACCTCTACTTCCAAGAGGCAAAAGTTGATCAGGCTCTGGAGATCCTAGCGAGTCACTCCGAATTGACGGCAGAGACTTACGGCCTCATTGAAAGTCACCGCGCATCCCTGACTCCAGAAGAGCTCAAGGCACTGTTTGACCTCCTGAGCCACCTCGGGCCAGAGCAACAACAAAAACTACCCAATATTCTTCTTCAGGCTAGGATTCAACGCACACTGCAACAACCTAACAAAGCCATTGAATTACTTGATCAAGGGTTAGCAATTGATTCGAACAATGCCGATTTAATACTGGATAAAGCACGCATTATCGGCATCGACCTTGATGACGCATCACAAGCGCTGAGGGTAATGCAGCCAGCGCTTGAAGAGCATGGCGACCACAGAGAGCTGCAGGCCTTTCAAATACGTCTACTTTTAGAAGAGAGTCCCGATCAAGTCCCAAGCCTTGTTGAGTCAGCAATCAGTCGAAGTAAAGAGGATCCTCAGCTGATCTATTACTACGCACTACTTCTCCTAGATAATGAGTTACTTGATCCGGCCGAGCGCTGGATCGATCGCTTAATAGCAATGGATCCAGATAATAGTGATACATACTTATACAAAGGCGCCATCGAACAACAGCGTGGCAACACGGAAGCGGCATTGAATGCCTACAGCAAGGTTCGATCGGGTGACAATCTACTCAACGCCTTTGCAAGAACACTAGAATTGATCAACCCTGAAACTTCGGGTAAAGAGTTAGAAGACCGTCTTAATACTCTGGTTAAGCAGGACCCAGAACGCATCGAACCACTGACTCGAATAGCTGCTGAATGGCTTCTGGATCAGCAGCGACATCAAGAGGCGATCGATCTGATCGATGAACAATTAAAAATCATCCCGCAGGCCAACTCTCTAATTTACGCAAAAGCGATCGCATTTGAATCGATCGATCCTGTTCAGATGCTGAAAAATCTTGAACTAGCACTGTCACTGGATGAAGAGAACCCAAGCCTTAAAAATGCCCTAGGGTACTCAATGCTGCTCTACTCGGATGATTTTGAGAGTGCATTTAACCTGATCAAAGAAGCTTATCAAGCCACACCTGACGATCCAGCAGTGATCGACTCTATGGGCTGGGCATTCTACCTATCGCAAAACTACGATGAGGCTCTGACCTACATTGAAAAAGCCTTCAAAGCATTCCCAGACCCTGAAGTCGCCAAGCACTACATTCAAGTGCTCGCCAAACTGGATCGGATTGACGAAGCCAGGACATTACTGGACACTCTGCTACAAGATCATCCAGAAAATCGTCATACCCTTGAGGCTGAGCAGTGGCTAAACAGCTTGTAAAACTTATCATCTTGATCAGTTCGATCTCATACCTGAGCGGCTGTATCACCAAGCCGGAAGCTACGACAGAGATACTGCTGACAGAACCGGTCCGCCTCTCATTCAACGTCAGCGGCAAGCTGGGTGTGCGTAACAGCGAAATCAGTGAAAGTGCACGATTTAACTGGACTCAAAACGAGCAAAATTTTGATCTGACTTTAATGGATCCCTTTGGTCGTCAAGTTATGAGACTGACGGGGAATGATCGCTTTGCAAAGCTAGAAACTGACGATCAAAAAATTTACCAGGCTGACTCACCTGACGCGTTGATGCAAGAGCTCCTCGGCTGGCAACTTCCCGTCAACCATGCACTTTACTGGATTCAAGGAAGACCAGACCCGAGACAGCCATTTGTCGCAAAAGAGTCTGGTCAATTCCTACAGAACCAGTGGCAAGTAAGCACCATGGCACAGACCAGGCTTAGCTCCGGAAAAACGGTACCGCGCAAGCTCAAAATGAGCCATACCCAACTAGATGTCACCCTTATCATCTCTGACTGGCAATTCCCGCACTGATTCTGTGTAAAAAACAGTCAACAGGGGTTGATTTATAACGCCTCTAATTTAGAATATGCGCCTCTTAAATTTAGTGGGAAACCACTGGAGAGCGCTAGGGGTATAGCCAAGTTGGTAAGGCACTGGATTCTGATTCCAGCATTCGTAGGTTCGAGTCCTGCTACCCCTGCCATTTATTACGATGACAGATCCACGACAAACGACTTCATCATACATTTCTTTTGACAAAGAGCAGGACTACGACGTGTCTAAGATGATGGTATTTACTGGTAATGCAAACCCCGCATTGGCAGAACGTGTTGCAGAGCGCCTAGATTTAGATCTTGGCCAAGCGACAGTATCCCGCTTCAGCGATGGTGAAGTAAGTGTAGAGATTCAAGAGAACGTCCGTGGTAAAGACGTTTTCATCGTGCAGTCGACCTGCGCACCAACGAACGACAATCTAATGGAACTAATGGTCTTCATTGATGCTATTCGTCGAGCGTCAGCAACCCGCATTACAGCGGTTATTCCCTACTTCGGCTATGCACGTCAGGATCGTCGTCCACGTTCAGCACGAGTACCGATCAGCGCTAAAGTAGTAGCATCTATGCTGACCAACGTTGGTGTCGATCGTGTGTTAACCGTTGACCTTCACGCAGACCAAATCCAGGGTTTCTTCGATATCCCTGTCGATAACGTGTACGGATCTCCTGTACTTCTTGACGACATCAACGACCAAAACTATGACGACGTTGTAGTTGTATCACCAGACATCGGTGGTGTAGTGCGTGCTCGTGCAGTCGCTAAACAGCTTGATACTGATCTTGCGATCATCGATAAGCGTCGTGAGCGTGCTAATGAATCACAGGTCATGAACCTAATTGGTGACGTAGAGGGTCGCACTTGTATTCTTGTTGATGACATGTGTGATACGGCCGGTACGCTCTGTAAAGCTGCAGCCGCCCTGAAAGAGAAAGGCGCGAAACGCGTTGTCTCTTACATCACGCACCCGGTTTTCTCTGGCCCAGCCATTGATAACATTGCTAATTCACAGCTTGATGAGATGGTTGTTACTGACAGCATCCCACTAAGCGAAGCCGCGAAAGGTTGTAGCAAAATCCGTCAACTTTCACTGGCTCCAATGTTGGCAGAAGCGGTACGCCGCGTCTGCAACGAAGAATCAATCAGCGCGATGTTCCGATAAGAACAGCTGATTTTAAGAGCTTCGGCTCACTTAACGCCCTTCGGGGCAAACAGAGCTGTAGAGATCTGGTCGCGGGTCCCTGCAGTTTTTAAATTTATATAGGTATATAAAATGTCTAACTTCACTCTAAATGTAACTGCCCGCGAAGATCAGGGGAAAGGTGCGAGCCGCCGCCTGCGTCGCGCGGGCCAAGTACCAGCAATCGTTTACGGTTCAGCTGAGCCACAGAGCATCAGCGTAAGCGCAAACGAACTAGCTAAAGCACTACAGCACGATGCGTTCTACTCATCGCCTATCGCGCTAGACCTAGACGGTACTAAGACTGTTGTAATCATCAAAGATCTACAGCGTCACCCAGCGAAGCCTGTTGTTCTTCACGCTGACTTCCAGCGCATTGATGACAACCAGCGCATCAAGATCCGTGTACCACTTCAGTTCGTTAACTTCGAAAAATCAGCAGCTTCTAAGGCTTCTGCTAAATTCGCTGCAGAAACCTCTGTTGTTGAAGTTACTTGTCTAGCTAAAGACCTTCCTGAGTCAGTTTCTTGTGACCTTTCTCAGATCCAGACTGGTCAGATTGCTCACCTTTCAGACATCATCCTGCCTGAAGGTGTTGAAATCGTTGCTCTACGTCGCGGCGAAGACCACGACCAAGGCATCGGTTACTGTTACTCACCACGCGGTGCTAAAGTAGCAGGCTAATAGCCTAATACGCGCCAGCTTATGGAAGGTATCAGCCTCATTGTCGGACTAGGCAACCCAGGTGCTGAGCACCATGAAACTCGCCATAATGCTGGTGCAGAACTGGTTGAGCAGCTTGCTGCTCAACACAGTTCACCCCTTCAGCTCAACAAAAACTATTTTGGGCTATACAGCAAGATCTTCATCGACGGACAACCCGTTCACCTTCTGGTCCCTACGACTTTTATGAACAGGTCTGGCAAATCCGTTGCAGCACTTGCGAACTTTTTTAAGATTCCCGTTCAATCCATTTTGGTCGCTCATGATGAGCTTGATCTACCACCGGGTGTATCACGTCTAAAAAAAGGCGGCGGTCACGGTGGACACAATGGTTTGCGCGACATTATTGCCAGCATGGGCAATAGCAAAGATTTTTACCGCCTACGCTTAGGTATTGGACATCCCGGCAGCGCTCAACAGGTCGCAGGATTTGTACTGCGCAAAGCACCGATTGCTGAACGCAACTATACCCAGCAAGCGATTGATGAGACGTTGAGATACATCCCAATGATTGTCTCGGGGGATCATGCCAAAGCAATGAACACACTTCACAGTTTTAACGCAGCAGCGAAATAGGACAGTATCATGGGATTTAAATGTGGCATCGTCGGCCTACCCAACGTCGGCAAATCAACGCTCTTTAACGCGCTTACTAAGGCGGGTATCGACGCAGAGAACTTCCCATTCTGTACCATCGAGCCAAACTCAGGCATCGTTCCCATGCCCGACCCACGCTTAAACGCCCTGGCAGAGATCGTAAATCCGGAGCGTATTTTACCGACCACTATGGAGTTTGTGGACATCGCTGGCTTGGTGGCAGGCGCATCTAAAGGTGAAGGCCTAGGCAACAAGTTCCTAGCCAACATCCGTGAAACAGACGCCATTGCACACGTGGTTCGTTGCTTTGAAGATGAGAACGTCATCCACGTTGCTAACCGTATTCACCCACTAGAAGATATTGAGACAATTAACCTAGAGTTGGCTCTATCGGATCTTGAATCCTGTGAAAAGCAGCTGCAGCGCGTTCAACGTTCAGCTAAAGGCGGCGACAAAGAGGCGGTGGCGCAGAAAGCTCTGCTTGAAAAACTGATCCCTCACCTATCAGAGGGTCAGCCAGTACGTTCGTTGGATCTGTCAGACGACGAGAAGAAGCTCGTAAAGGGATTCCACCTTCTAACCACTAAACCAACTATGTACATCGCTAACGTCTCTGAAGAGGGCTTCGAAGACAACCCTCATCTGGATGCAGTTCGTGAATTTGCAGCCAACGAGAACGCCGAGGTTGTTGCGATTTGTAACAAGCTAGAGTCAGAGATCTCAGAACTGGAAGATGACGAACGTCTTGAGTTCCTTCAAGACATGGGCATGGAAGAACCAGGCTTAGATCGTGTTATTCGCGCAGGTTATCAACTACTCGGCTTACAAACCTACTTCACAGCGGGTGTTAAAGAGGTGCGTGCTTGGACCGTTAAAATCGGCGCAACCGCCCCTCAAGCAGCAGGCGTTATCCACACCGATTTCGAAAAAGGGTTTATCCGTGCTGAGACCATCAGCTACGATGACTTCATCGAATACAAAGGGGAAAAAGGCGCTAAAGAGGCCGGTAAAGCGCGTCTTGAAGGCAAAGATTATATCGTCAAAGATGGCGACGTTATCCACTTCCGTTTCAACGTTTAAAACGATTTTTTATGAATTGATCAGCGATTGATCGATTCACAATTTTATCGGGCCGAATTTGGGTTTTTCCCTTAGATTCTATTGACATAGAAGCCTATAGAAGGAATAATTCGCGGCCTTGAAAGATGGCAATGTAGCTCAGTTGGTTAGAGCAACGCATTCATAATGCGTGGGTCACAGGTTCGAATCCCGTCATTGCCACCATCTTAGGGGTATAGCCAAGTGGTAAGGCAGGAGGTTTTGATCCTCCCATGCGCAGGTTCGAGTCCTGCTACCCCTGCCATCTAAGTCTTTCAAGAATGGCAATGTAGCTCAGTTGGTTAGAGCAACGCATTCATAATGCGTGGGTCACAGGTTCGAATCCCGTCATTGCCACCATTCCAGGGGTATAGCCAAGTGGTAAGGCAGGAGGTTTTGATCCTCCCATGCGCAGGTTCGAGTCCTGCTACCCCTGCCATTTTAGAAACAAAAAACCTCGCAGTGGCGAGGTTTTTTGGTTCAGAGGCTCAATCACACATCCCGATCGCGAAAGCCAATCAGATAGAGAATACCGTCTAAACCTAACGTGCTGATCGACTGCTTAGCGTTTTCTCGCACCAATGGCTTAGCTCTGAACGCGATCCCTAGGCCCGCAATAGAGAGCATGGGTAGATCGTTAGCGCCATCTCCTACAGCAATGGTCTGTTCAAGCGTTACGCCCTCTTTAGCTGCGATCTCGCGCAGAAGCTCCGCTTTACGCTCACCATTCACGACGGTACCAACGACCTTGCCTGTCACCTTACCATCTTGAATATCGAGCTCATTGGCGTGGATATAATCAAAACCCAGACGTTTCTGAAGGAACTTAGCAAAGTAGGTAAAGCCACCGGAGAGTATCGCCGTCTTATATCCGGTACGTTTAAGCTGTGACATCAACTGCTCGGCACCCTCGGTCATTTTCAAACGTTCGGCGATGCCTTGAAGCACAGACTCATCTAGCCCTTCTAGCAGTGCGACACGGCGCTTAAAGCTCTCATTGAAGTCGATCTCACCGCGCATAGCTGCTTCGGTAATCTCAGAGACCTGTTCGCCAACACCAGCCTCTTTGGCCAGCTCATCGATGACTTCAGCCTCAATCAGTGTCGAATCCATATCAAACACTACCAGACGGCGGTTACGTCGATAGATATCATCCCGCTGAAAAGCAATATCGACTCCCAACTCTGATGCCAAGGTTAAGAGTGTGGCACGTACCTCCGCCTCATCAGCGGACATATCTCTAACCGAGAACTCTACACAGGCCTTACTACTCTCCTCTTCAACCGCATCAATAGAGACACGGCCAGATAAGCGCGAAATGTTGTCGATGTTGAGATCATAACGCGCCGCCACCTCGGTCACTTTGGCGATATGTTCAGCCGAAATACGACGCGCTAGCAGTGTGATAATGTGGCGTGACTTACCCTGGGCACCTACCCAGCTTTGGTACTCGTCTAGGGTGACTGGTTCAAAGCGTGGCACCATGTTCATCTCGTGCGCTTTAAACAGCAGATCACGAAGCAGCGGTGAAGATTCAGCTTCATGAGGCACTTTTAACAGCAAACCTAATGATAGGGTGTTATGAATGACTGCCTGACCAATGTCCAGCACATCAACATCGTACTTAGCCAGAATCGTAGTGATACCGGCGGTGACGCCCGGTTTATCGGAACCAGACAGGGTCAACAAGATCAGTTCGTTCATTCTTTTACTCAAGTCAAAAAAGGCTGTGTGCAATTATACCCAGTTAAGAGCGCTTAGGCTTCGACGGGCCACTCTTTTTTGCTCCGCGACTCTTGCTGGCTCTCTTACCGCCAAATTTTTCACCCGAACCGCTGCCAGAACGACCACCACCTGATCTACCTGAACCTGAACGCTTACCTCGACCACCCGATTTAGCGCCGCCCTTGCCTTTCTGATCGAACAGGCCCATAGCTAAGCGTTCACGGACTGAAGGTTTTTTTGTCGGTTTGTTTTTCTCTGAATCGAGCAGTTCGAAATCGATCTTACGCTCATCCAGATTAACTTGAGCAACGCGAACGCCCAGACGATCGCCAAGCTTAAAGACGCGTCGAGTTCGCTCCCCGATCAAACGCTGCTTACCTGCCTCAAACTGGTAGTAATCACTCGGCAAACTGGTGATATGAACGAGGCCATCGACAAATAGATCGTCCAACTCAACAAACACACCAAAGCCTGTCACTGCCGAAACAACGCCAGTGAACTCTTCGCCAATCTGACTCTGCATGTATTCACACTTCAGCCAAGAAACCACATCACGTGTCGCCTCGTCTGCACGACGTTCCGTCATCGAACAGTGCTCACCAAATTGCAGCATCTGCTCGGCGCTGTAGTTCATGACAAAACTAGGATTACGAACAAATCCATCCGGCCGCGTCGCCCCTTTAATCTTCTTCTCTTCATGAATCGCGGAACGAATCATGCGGTGAACGAGAAGATCAGGATAACGACGAATCGGTGAAGTAAAGTGGGTGTACTCCTCATAAGCCAAACCGAAATGCCCGTGGTTATCGGGACTGTAAACAGCCTGCTGCATAGACCGCAACATCATGGTTTGGATAATGTGACGATCAGGGCGGTTCTCAATCGCAGACGCCAGTTTTAAGTAATCCTTCGGTTCAGGTGAGTCACCACCTGGAAGCGCTAAACCAAGCTCACCCAAGAACGAGCGCAGGTTCTCTAAGCGCTGCTCTTTAGGTCCATCATGAATACGGTAGATTGCCGGCTTTTTCCGCTTCGCTAAGAACTTAGCCGTCGCCACATTCGCAGCCAACATACACTCTTCGATGAGCTTATGCGCATCATTGCGAGTCACAGGAACAATGTTTTGAATCTTACGCTCATCACTGAATACAATGCGCGTCTCGGTGGTATCAAAATCGATCGCACCACGATCGTCACGCGCCTCGCGCAGACGATGAAACAGACCATGAAGCGTCTGAAGGTGCGGTAGTACCTGTTTGTATTGATCGCGCCATAATTCAGCATCGGCTGAATCGTCATCACCATCTAACATCGCACCCACTTTGGTGTAAGTCAGACGCGCTTTAGAGTTAATGATGCCCTCGAAAAATTCCGCATCACCAATCGAGCCATCACGCTTAACGTTTAGCTTACAGACCATCGCCAGACGATCGACATTGGGATTTAGTGAGCATAG
>JAAZVX010000028.1 GCA_018623095.1 Marinobacterium sp.
CCGTTCAGTTCGCCTTTGGATACCTCTACCCACGTTGGGCCATAAGTTACCTTGGCTCCCATCTTACCCAGTACTTCAGCAAAGGCTTTGTCACCTTGTACTGATTCAGAACCGACGCCGTAGACGCGAATTGTACCGCCAGCAATCGCCGCAGCGGCTAGGAAGTAAGAAGCCGATGACGCATCGCCCTCTACCATCACTTCACCGGGTGATTGGTAAGTTTGCCCAGCCTTCACCACAAAGCTCTGGTAGTTGTTGTTCTCTACCTCAACTCCAAACAGCTTCATTGAGTGTAGAGTGATATCGATGTAGGGCTTTGAAACAAGTTCGCCATCAACAACGATCTCTAGATCCTGCTCTGCCATCGGTGCAGCCATCAGTAGAGCGGTCAAGAATTGGCTTGAGATGTTGCCGCGAATCGAAACGCGTCCGCCTTTTAGGTGCTGGGCGTTGATCTTAAGCGGTGGGTAGCCTTCATCTTTCAGGTACTCAATATCTGCGCCGATCTGACGCAGAGCATCCACTAGGTCTTCGATAGGGCGCTCGTACATACGAGGCTCGCCGGTCAGTGTGAACTCGCCTAGGCCTAAGCAAAGTGCTGCTGTCAGCGGTCGCATTGCTGTACCAGCGTTACCTAGGAACATTTCAGCGCTCTGCTGTTTAAACGGTCCAGACACACCTTTGACTACGCATGAGCGACGATCATCCGCTAGTTCATAAGATACCCCTAGCGTTTTCAATGCGTTCAACATGTGAGTGACGTCTGCACTGTCCAGCAGGTTGGTTACCCTAGTTTCACCTTCAGCCAGTGCAGCTAAAAGAAGAATTCGGTTAGATAGGCTTTTAGAGCCGGGTAGTTGAACGTCACCGTTTGCAAAATCGCGAGGTTGGAGTGTCAGAGTTTCCATAATCTTAAGAGTGTTGTTGATCGCCAAAAAAGGATCGAAAAAGGTACAGGTAAACGCCTGTTAAGTCCATTGTTCAGAGAGATTCGTTTTAATTGATTTCAATCAATGGTCGATGGTCAGGAGTAGGGCATATTAGAACCATCAACACTATATGGAATTAGGAGTAAAAAAATGATCGGAGAACACCACGATCTAGTTCATGAACTTCCAGAGTACCGCGAACGTATTCATGAGCTTAAAACATCAAACAATCACTTCTCTCGTCTGTTTGATGAGTACCACGATATTACTAAGCAGGCTGAGCTAGCTGCTGCTGAAGTTGAACCGACCACGACCAGTCGTGAAGAGGAACTTAAAAAGCGTCGTCTAGAATTGAAAGATGAGCTTTTTAAAATGCTTCAGGCTTAACCTTTTTGATTGTCCTTTCGTTGCTTGAACGTTACCCGTCTTTCTAGGCGGGTTTTTTTTGGCAATAAAAAACCCGCACTAGGCGGGTTTTTTAATGGGAGTGTGCGGTTATGCCCACTCACCTGGGTAGTCTGCGAAACCTGGGTTGTCAGAGACACCCACCACTTTAGGGTTATTAACCTTAGGCAGTTTGATGACCATGTTCTCATCACGCTCTGCTTTAAGGTAGTCAGCAATGATATCCCAAAGCAGACGACCTTCTGGTGTGCGGTTAACGGTCGCCCAACCAGAGACGCTGTAGCTCTTGTCATCAGCAATCACTTCGCCGTTATCTAGACGTACTTCAGAAATACGCTGGCCGAGTGGCTTAGTTGGATCGATGGTATAGTCAAGACCACCGACGCGAACCATATCACCACCCGATTGTAGGTATGGATCTGGATCGAATAGGTTATCGGCAACGCCTTCAAGCATCTCTTTGATCGCTTTACCGGTCATATCTTGAACGTAAGTTTCTGAGTAAGTTGTTGCACACTGGCTCATGACATCTTCCATTGTGATCCACTCGCCCTCGAGAGTGGTGGTACCCCAACGAACACCTGCTGAAAGTGCGATGTCTGCCTTGTACTCCCAACGAAGTGCGTTACAGATGACTTGGTCCCAAGTACCCATGAAGTTACCACGGCGGTAAAGTGTGCGGTCCGCTTTAGCCAGCTTCTCTTGAAGGATCTCTTCAAATGTTTTACCGACACGGATTGGGTTGTTCTGCCACTTCTTGTTACGCGCTTCGATGATGTTCTCATCGTAACGACCTTGGCGCATCTGGTTGATGTACGCTTCCATCTCACCGTCAGCTTCTAGCCAATCAGAGATAACCGGTAGCTGTTTGTAAGTCATGTTGGTGATCTGGCCATCTTCGATTGAGAAGTCCATACAACCGACAAACTTACCGTTTGAACCTGCGTTGGTTACCCAACATTCACCACCGTCAACGTTCTTAACTTTGATCGGTTGTGGCACACCATCGTGAGTGTGCCCACCGAAAACAGCGTTAAGGCCTGGTACGCGTTCGGCCATCTTGATGTCGACGTCCATACCGTTGTGCGATACGAGGACAACCGCGTCTGGTTGTTCCTCTTCACGGATCTGCTGAACAAGTTCGATCATCTCGGGTTCACGTAGACCGAAAGACCAGTCTGGGAAGAACTCTTTAGGGTTAGCGTTTGAAGTACGTGGGAAGGCTTGACCAACCACGGCGATGCGCTTGCCGTTGATCTCTTTAATCACGTAAGGCTGGAATGCGTGGCCAGTATCTTCGTCGTAAAGACCGCGACCGTCGAAACGCTCAACCATTTCGTAGTATTCATCACCAAAGAGAGAATCTTCCAGAACCTTAACGTTCTGACCGATGAAGTCACCTTTGAATAGAGCAACGTTCGATAGAACTTCCTCTTCACGGTAGGTGAACTCCCAGTGACCAACCATGACGTCGATGCCTAGAATGTTTGATGCTTCTACCATGTCGACACCACGTGTCCATAGCGCAGTACCAGAACCCTGCCATAGGTCACCACCATCAAGGGTTAGTGTGTTTTGACGTCCGCCTGCCTGATCACGTAGGCGATCGAGAAGAGTTTTAACGTGTGCGAAACCACCAGTACGACCGTACTTCTTAGCCTCTTCTAGGAAGTTAAGATAGGTGTATGCGTATGCTTCAGGAGAGTTCTCAGAGAGTCCCATCTCCTTGAGGAAATTTTTGCCAACAACGTGAGGTGGGCGACCAAAAGCATCACCTACACCTAGGTTAACGTTTGGCTCACGGAAGTAAACCGGCTTAAGCTGGCCGTGAACGTCAGTAATGTGAAGGATACGAACATCACCTTCCATTGGAACATCGTAAAAGCCGCTTGGAGCAGTGTTGCTTGCTAGCGCGCGAGAAGTGTAAATTGCTGGTAGGCTTCCTGCTGCAGCAGCGGCGGCCATTGCCTTCAATAGTTGACGACGATTCATAGTTATCTTAGTTTCCCACTCTTCTTAAAGGGCCCACAGGCTAAAATCCATTAAAAGCAGACTTGCTTATTACTAGAGATATACCAGTGAGACTAATTCCAGGCATTTTCGTTATATGCACATTAGTTACATCCTTATTCTACCCAGTTAGGGCCGATGTTGTGAAGCCTGCATTGATAGAGATCACTGCAAATACGACTGAAGTGGTAGAGATTGAGATTCGTGCCAGTCTCGAAGCGCTTCTGACCGGCATTAATGGACAGTATCGAAACACCCAGGAGGCGCCAAACTCTGATGAGTACGACCACTATCGTGAGATGGAGTCGACTGAGCTGGAGACTGAGTTCAGAAAGTTTATGCCGACTCTGTTAGGTGGGGTTGAATTAAAGCTAGATGGAGTGCCTGCAGAGCTTCAACTAAAAGAGCTTGTCGTACCACCACCGGGCTATACAAAGGTACCTCGTAACAGTGTGATTATTTTGCAAGGCGTGATTCCTCGAGAGACCCAGAGTCTCACCTGGTACTACCCAATGGCGTTTGGTGATCATGCGACACGCGTTAGACAGGTGGATGAGGCCAATGATGAGTGGCACTGGTCGTCTCACCAATGGGTTAAAGAGGATAGGCCAACCGATCCGTTTATGCTCAACGAGGTGTTTGCTAAACCGAGTTTTACTCAGGTGGTTAAAACCTACACGTTAGGGGGCTTTCAGCACATCCTCCCTAAGGGGTTAGATCACATCCTATTTGTTCTGGGAATCTTCCTTTTGAGTCGCAGGCTTAAGCCGATCGCACTTCAGGTTACGATGTTTACCATCGCCCATTCGATCACACTGGCGTTGGGTACTTTGGACGTTATCTCGGTCTCCCCACGGATTGTTGAGCCTCTGGTTGCGCTATCGATTGCCTATGTTGCAATAGAGAACCTTTTCTCGTCCCACATTAACCGTTTCCGTCTTCCGGTCGTGTTTGGTTTCGGTCTACTTCACGGTCTGGGGTTTGCCACCATGCTGTCGGAGTTTGGCATGCCAACCGATGATTTTGTAGCAGCCTTGTTGGCCTTCAATATTGGCGTTGAGTTGGGTCAGCTTGCGGTGGTGCTAGTTGCTTACTTTGGTGTTGCATACTGGTTTAATTCAGAAAAGCTCTATCACCGTACTGTAGTGGTTCCGGCCTCTTTAGTGATCGGGGTCATGGGATTGATCTGGTTTGTTGATCGACTCGCCATTTTTTAATGCAGGATTCATAGTTTCTGTCTAAGCTAAATGAAACATTGTTGGAATAGGAGGCTGTTATGCGAGTGAGCAAAGTATTGATTGGTGCAGTCGCTGCGGTTGCGTTAACTGGGTGTATGCAGCAAAACCTTCAAGGTACGGCCTATACAGCAGCAGATGCACGTCAGGTTCAAACCGTTGAGTATGCAACTGTCGAGCAGGTGACTCCGGTTATTATTAATGGTGATCCCAATAACCCAGTCGGCGTTGGTGCTGGTGCCATCGTTGGTGGCATTGCAGGTTCAACAATCGGCGGGGGTAAAGGCTCTTCGATTGCTACCGTATTGGGCGCGGTAGCTGGCGGGATTGCTGGATCTAAAATTCAAGAGAACAGTTCACAAACCCAAGGGCAGGAGATACAACTCTTGATGGATAACGGCGGTCGAATTTCCATCGTGCAAGGTGTCGAGAACAATCTCTTCTTTAGGCCTGGTGATAAAGTGCGTGTATTACGTTCAGGTAATACCGTTCGAGTCAGCTACTAATGATTCAGCCTAAGCTCAATTCGATTCACCACGCGGCGATTATCTGCAGTGATTACACTCGATCTAAGCAGTTCTACACGGAGCTGCTTGGATTGACAATATTGGCAGAGAACTATCGACAAGATCGTGATTCTTACAAGCTTGATTTGGCTCTGCCGGATGGTGGTCAGGTTGAACTCTTTTCAATGCCAGGTGCACCGAAACGGTTGAGTTACCCGGAAGCTCAGGGGCTTCGTCATTTGGCTTTTGCAGTGAGCGATATTGATGCGTGGGTAGAGTGGCTGGTCGAGAGTGGTGCTGAGCATGAGCCGGTTCGGGTAGACCCCTATACCGGCAAACGCTTTCTATTCTTCTCAGATCCTGATGACCTGCCCTTGGAGTTGTACGAGAAGGTTTAGGTGAGCCCCGTTGGGGCAGTCTTACTTTTCGGTTGCGTTGAAGAGTAGGTAGAGATCAATGAGTATTTCAGGGATTTGATCGCACATCTCTTCGCTTAATGCGCGATCTTTACGAATCTCTTTGACTTCACCCTCATCAAACAGGTCAGATGCCACCATAATCGGCAATAACAGTCCGGCCACTGACTCTTCGTCGTCACTGAACCACGCCTCTTCATTGCTAAACACACCCTCCATAAAGGCTTCGGCCCAAAGCGTAATTTCTGGGATCTCATCGTCACTGTCGGTTTCAAGGCTAAGATCGCAAGGTAGAAAAATCTCCTGATCGCTGTATAGATCATTGGCAATGGTAGCGTTCAACTTTCGTAACAGATTCTCAATTTCGGCCTGTTGCTCAGCACTGCTCCAATTAGGTGTCTCGTCGAAAATGAGTGTCATCCAAGTCGATTCATCAACTTTCTCTGGTGCGATATTGAGAGCGCACAAAAGACCATGAGCGCCGACCAGATCAAGGGCGCTCTCTGCCACCGATTCAGATTCTAAAAAGTTCTCAAGTTGATCCAGTTCGTCTTCGCTAATTAGAGCTACACTTTGATTCATTGCTATTTTCCATAAATTGAATCATTCAATTGTACTCTGATCTTGATTAAGTGCCTATGTTTGAGTGACTTAATCCACGGCTTACCTGATAATGAGTTCATGATTGAACAAGCCCGCCATCAACTGCTACATACTTTCGGTTTTAAAGAGTTTCGTGACCCCCAGCAATCGGTTGTAGAGACATTGTTGGATGGCCAAGATGCGCTCGTGATTATGCCGACCGGTGGTGGTAAGTCGCTCTGCTATCAGTTACCTGCCCTGGTAAGGTCGGGTGTTGGTGTGGTGGTGTCGCCGCTGATCGCCTTGATGCAAGATCAAGTCAGTGCGTTGTCACAATTAGGTATACGGGCTGGTTGTCTCAATTCGGCCATCGACTTTAACCAGTTACAGGTGACAGAGCAGGCACTGTTAAACGGTGAACTGGATCTGCTGTACGTCGCACCGGAGCGGTTGCTTCAACCAAGAACATTGTCTCTACTACAGCAGTCTCAATTGGCTCTATTTGCGATTGATGAAGCGCACTGTGTCTCGCAGTGGGGGCATGATTTTAGACCTGAGTATCTTCAATTAGGTTCTCTTGCAGAACGTTTCTCGGATGTGCCTCGAGTGGCGCTGACCGCCACGGCAGATGCACGAACACAGCATGAAATCATTGATAAGCTGCAACTGCATACTGGTCGAGTCTTTATTAAAGGATTCGATCGTCCCAATATCCGCTATCGCATCATGCAAAAGGATCGCGCAAGGGAGCAGCTTCTCAACTTTATTCGTACCGAGCATGCCCAAGATGCCGGTGTGGTCTACTGCATGTCTCGCAAGCGAGTGGAAGATACTGCCGCATGGCTATCGGAGAGGGGTTTTAATGCGCTGCCTTACCATGCCGGTCTTAGTGCACAACTGCGAGAACATCATCAGCACCGCTTCTTGACGGAGGAGGGGGTGATTATGGTGGCAACGATCGCTTTTGGTATGGGGATTGATAAGCCGAATGTCCGTTTTGTTGCTCACTTAGACCTTCCGAAATCAGTAGAAGCCTACTATCAAGAGACAGGTCGTGCGGGCCGAGACGGTGGGCCAGCCAATGCTTGGATGGTTTACGGTCTTCAGGATGTGATCTTTCAAAGACAGATGTTGGAGTCGGGCCAGGCGCCAGATGAGCAGAAGCGCATAGAGCGACAGAAACTTGAAGCGATGTTGGGGTTGTGTGAGATCACCAGTTGTCGGCGTCAGGTGTTGCTCTCCTATTTTGGTGAGACGGAGCACCAACCCTGTGGCAATTGTGATAACTGCCTGGAACCGCCTGAGGTGTGGGATGGTACTGACGCAGCTCGAAAAGCATTGTCGGCTATCTATCGTTCCGGTCAGCAGTTTGGTGTGAATGCGATTATCGAAATTTTACATGCTGAACATTCTGATCGATCAAGAGATCATGGCCTCGACAAGCTCTCCGTGTGGGGGATTGGTAAAGAGGTTGATAAGAACACCTGGCGCTCGGTGTTTCGCCAACTGGTTGCCCATGGCTTGGTTCACGTTTCAGCAGAGCATGGTTCACTCTCACTGGCGGAAACATGTCGTCCTCTACTGAAAGGCGAGACGGAGATTCAACTTCGTAAAGACAAACGCAAGCTGCGTACGTCGATGTCCGGTGGTCGTTCACGTAAACCGGAAATGCAGCTGGATGATCAAGACTTTAAGCTCTGGGAAGGTCTCAGAGCGTGTCGTAAAGAGCTCTCTGAAGAGCAAGATGTGCCACCTTATGTCATCTTTCATGATGCGACCCTTATGGAGATGGTGGAGCGTAAGCCAACCTCGTTGATTCAGATGCGCCGTATATCCGGTATTGGCGATCGCAAACTGGAGCTCTATGGTGATGCGTTTTTAGAAGTCATTAATGAGTCTCTCTCCAATGAACGAGCAAAAGAGGTGGATTACCAGAAGGAGGAGGTGCTGCAACTTTTCCGTGCTGGCATGACTACCGAGCAGGTTGCTAGGCAGATTCACCTCTCTGAACAGCAGGTGTTTAATATTCTGGCTCACTGGATTGCGTTGGGCGATTTAGCGTTAACAGACGTGGTTGAGTTGCCTCTGTCAGAGATCAGTCAAATAGAGCAACAGATTTTGGAAAATTCAGCCACTCACGGTGCATCGCTCAAGCCGGTCTTTGAACACTTCTCTAACGCCTACAGTTTAGGCGTGTTGCGTTGCGTTCAAGCGGCTATGGAGTAGGTTGACATGACTTGGGAGTTGCTTCTCGCTGCATTTATCTCTTCGACGCTTTTGCCTGGTGGATCTGAACTGCTGCTTGCATGGTATGTGACTGAAACCCCATCACACTTCTACCCACTTCTGGTCACTGCGATTGTCGGCAATGTAGCAGGTTCGATGCTCTCATTCTTCATGGGTTGGTTGATCGCCCTAAAATACCCTTTGACATTCCTGAATAAGCCTCAGCATCAAAGAGCGCAACGGTGGATAGAAAAATACGGTCCGGTAACGTTGTTGCTGGCGTGGTTACCAGTGGTCGGGGATCCGCTCTGTTTGGTGGCCGGTTGGCTGCGTTTGAATCCGCTGAGCAGTTTTCTGTTTATCTTGATTGGTAAGTCGATTCGCTATTTTGTAATAGCTTGGTTAGCGCTTGAGGTCGTTGAGTAATGTGGGGCTGGAGAACCATCTCCTATTTGGCACTGATGTTGCTGGCGCTCGTATTGTGGGTCAATCGTATGCAAAGCGAGTCGATCACACCGGATTGGCAAGAGCCGGTATCACTAAGAATCTACCCAGTGAATGCCGATCAATCGATAGCAACCGCTGAGTACTTAGCGACCCTATCGGATGATGACTTTAGTGGTATTGAGCAGTTCTTTTCAGTAGAGGCTAAACGCTATGGCCTGTCGTTAGAAAAGCCTGTGTCAGTCGCGCTCTACCCTGTGGTGGCGTCACTCCCTCCTGAGGTACCAGAGTCTGCGAGCATCTTGGACTCTCTGTGGTGGGGGCTGAGAATGCGTTTATGGGTGGCAGGTAATGATCAGTTTGATGCAGACGGTAACACCATAAGAGTGTTCATGAACTACTATTCTCCGACCCTTAATAGCACCATGAAACACTCCTTAGGTTTGCAAAAGGGCCGGATCGGGCTTGTGAACGGTTTTGCGGCTGATCGATTTCAAGGTTTGAATCACTTTGTAGCGGTGCATGAGGCACTGCATACTTTAGGTGCTTTGGATCGATACGATCCTGAAACAGCTGAGCCCATATGGCCTGATGGATTTGCCGATCCAGTGCAGGTGCCGCTCTATCCTCAATCACATGCGGAAGTGATGGGGGGGCGAATTCCACTAATCCCCGGGGTGGCAGTATTACCGTCAGATTTGAGTTTTGCTCGCATAGGGCCTGCGACCGCGACAGAAATTGGTTGGTTGGATGCAGTCGTTGACCAGGAAAGGCTGTAGCTTTGTTGGCTTTTCGCTATACTTGCGCCGCCTGAAATTAAGGCCTGACATTATTGAGATCGGATAGACCATGAAAGACGATACCCAACAAGATGAGCTCAATCGCAAGCAGAAGCTTCGCTTTAATAAGCTGCACAAGCGACTCAGACGTGAAATGGGCCAGGCGATCGAAGCCTTCAGCATGATCGAGCAGGGCGACAAGGTAATGGTCTGCCTATCTGGTGGTAAAGACTCCTATACGCTTCTTGATATTCTGATCAACCTTCAGAAAAGTGCACCGATCCACTTTGATCTGGTCGCTGTTAACATGGATCAAAAACAGCCAGGATACCCTGATCACATTCTGCCAGCCTACCTCGATTCCCTAGATATTGAGTACCACATTATCGAGAAAGATACCTACTCGGTGGTCAAATCGGTCATTCCTGAGGGGAAGACAACCTGTGGTCTCTGTTCGCGACTTCGCCGTGGCACGTTATATGGATTTGCTGATGAGATCGGTGCCAACAAGATTGCGCTCGGTCACCATCGTGATGACATTATTGAGACGCTGTTCTTGAATATGTTCCACGGAGGCAAGCTTAAGGGTATGCCGCCTAAGTTGGTCTCTGATGATGGCAAAAATATGGTGATTCGCCCCCTTTGCTATTCTCGGGAAAAAGATATTGCCGAGTATGCTGAGATGAAAGGTTTTCCGATCATCCCCTGTAACCTTTGTGGCTCGCAAGAGAATTTGCAGCGTGCCAATATCAAAGAGATGTTGAATCAGTGGGATAAGCAATATCCTGGTCGCATAGAGTCGATGTTTAGAGCGATGTGTAATGTTGTTCCTTCACATCTAGCTGATGAACAGTTGTTCGATTTTAAATCGCTTAAAACTGGATATGCGCACGGCATAGAGGATGAATCATCAATTCTGAATCTGACCACATCGCATGTCGATAAGAGTGAAAAACAGCGTCCAGTGCATGTGGTTGAAAAAATAGAAATTACCGCGCTCTGATGGCCTAGTCATTATTCATTTTTACTGAGTTTTTTATGTTGCACTGCACTAGTCCTTTAGACTAATGCTCCCCTATTGCTCATGGTTGTTAATCGACAATGTGATAGGTTAATCACTGTAATGACGCGGGTTGTGGTGTCATTTTATTGTCACTAAAACGACTTATACCGATTCGTTATAGCTAAAAGTTTTATATAGCTATAATTAATTTGCATATGTAGTGATAGGGGACGTAGAATTCGACCGCTAGAACTTATTTTGATAATTCACAAACAGCCGGGAGGCAATTGATGGCCAAAATCATCAAAGGGCCGACGACACGTGAGCTAATGTCCCAGCTTGCGAGCGAGTCTGAAGGACTCTCTACTAATGATCGTCGTGATTTTCTCCGCAAGGGTATCGCAGCTGTAGGCGGTGTTGCTGCAGCAAGCGTTGCAGGTACTGCAACAGCATCTGATGCTCTACTTAACTCAAACAACTTGCCACCAAATGAACCAACTTGGGGTAAGCAGCTAGGTCACGGTGTAATCGAATACCCGTACGGCAACCCTTCGAAATTCGAAAGTGATGTTGTTCGTCGTACCGTTCCTTGGTTGACTGCTGAGTCTATCTCTTCAATTTCAATGACACCTCTTCATGAGTTGAAAGGTATCATTACCCCTAACGGACTTGTGTTCGAACGCTACCACGGTGGTGTTCCAACAATTAATCCTGAAGAGCACCGTCTAATCATCCACGGACTTGTTGAGCGTCCACTGATCTTCACAATGGAAGATCTAATGCGCTTCCCATCAGAGTCGCACATCAAGTTCCTTGAGTGTCCTGCGAACGGTGGTATGGAGTGGCGTGGTGCTCAGATGGAAGCGCTTCAGTTTACACACGGTATGCTTAGCTGCTGTGAGTGGACAGGTGTTCCACTTCGCGTTCTTCTTGAAGAAGCTGGCGTTAAGCCTGAAGGTAAGTGGGTACTTGCTGAAGGTGCTGACGGTGCGCACATGTCTCGTTCTATCCCAATCGAGAAGTGTCTAGATGACGCTCTGATTGTTTACGCACAGAACGGTGAGATGCTTCGTCCAGAACAGGGTTACCCAGTTCGTCTTCTTAACCCAGGTTGGGAAGGTAACACCTCTATTAAATGGCTTCGTCGTCTTGAAGTCGGTGATAAGCCTTGGCACCACCGTGAAGAGACGTCTAAGTACACTGACCTTATGGCTGATGGCCGTGCGCGTCGCTTTACATTCGTTCAGGAAACTAACTCGGTTATCACTAGCCCATGTCCTGAAAAACCAATCCTTAGCCCAGGCATGATTGAGATTGAAGGTCTTGCATGGTCTGGTCGTGGTAAGATCAAACAGGTTGATGTCTCATTCGACGGAGGTGTCTCTTGGACGCCAGCTAACCTGAAAGGTCTTGTGCTTGAAAAAGCTCTTACTCGCTTCAGTCTTGTGACTAAGTGGGATGGTCAGCCATGGTTGCTTCAAGCACGTGCGATCGATGAGACGGGTTATGTACAGCCAACACTTAAGCAGCTTCGTGAAGTTCGTGGTGTTGAGTCTATTTACCACAAGAACGCTATCCACACTTGGAAAGTTGCTAACACTGGGGAGGTTACGAATGTTCAACTCTCTTAAGCCAACCCTAGTTGCTGCTGCAGTTGCCGGCTCACTAGTTGCTGGTTCTGTAAACGCGGGTGAATCATTCGGCTTCGGTCGTACCGCGACTGCTGAAGAGATCGCTGGTTGGGACATCGATGTACGTCCTGACGGTTTGGGTCTTCCAGTAGGTGAAGGTTCGGTAGAAGACGGTGAAGGTCTTTACGAAGCTAAATGTGCTGTGTGTCACGGTCTATTTGGTGAAGGTGAAGGTCGTTGGCCAGTGCTTGTAGGTGGTCAGGGAACGCTTGATCAAGATCGTCCTACTAAGACTGTTGGTTCTTACTGGCCATTCGCATCGACTCTATACGACTACATCTACCGCGCGATGCCATTTACGGCACCACGTTCATTGACTCCAAATGAGACTTACGCGATTTCAGCGTACATTTTGTACATGAACGAGATCGTGGAAGATGACTTCGTATTAACGAATGAAAACCTCGGCGACATCAAGATGCCTAACGAAGAGAACTTCTTCGTTGATCCGCGTCCTGATGTTAAGAACACACGTTGTATGTCTGACTGTAAAGATCCTGATTCGATCATGATCACCGGTACTATCGGTGGCGTTACACCAGTTAGTCACTTCGTTGAAGGTGCTGACGGCCCTGCTGCTTCTCATGAAGAGCAACACGCTCTTGAGCAAGCGAAAGAAAAAGAGCGTCTAAAAGCACTCGGTGTTGAAGTTGAAGAGGAGTCTCACTCTGCTAAGCCAGCTGAACTGTCAGCAGCGGCTAAAGAGGGTAAGGCGACTTACGAAGGTGCTTGTGCCGCATGTCACGGTATGGGTATCGCAGGCGCACCTAAGCTAGGTGATCAGGCTGCATGGGAAGCACGTATCGCACAAGGTATGGACGTCCTAGTAGACCACGCGATCAATGGCTACCAGGGTGATAACGGCATTATGCCAGCGAAGGGTGGTCGTATGGATCTATCTGACGAAGCTGTCGCTAATGCGGTTGCCTACATGGCAGAATCTAGTCAATAATTGACGGATGGCGGGGCGGTGAAAGCCGCCCTGTTTTTATAATAACAAGCACGAAAGTGCACGATCACTGAAGGAGTGACCATGCGGAAGTTGATCTCAGCCCTAGCAGTTGCAGGTGTAGCATTCACCGGTTCTGCAGTCGCGGGTTCACATAGCGAAGCGATGATCAAAGAAGGACAGTCGGTATATCACACGAAATCTCGTGGTAACTGTATCGCTTGTCACAACATTCAAGATCCTATTACCAACCAAGCTGGTAATCAGGGTCCTATGATTATTGCTATGAAAGCACGCTACCCAAATAAAGCTGAGCTACGTGCTCAAATTTGGGATCCAACTGTTAAAAATCCTCTGACTATTATGCCGCCTATGGGTAAGCACAATATTCTTACAGAAGAGGAAATTGATGCAGTTGTTGAATACATTTATCAGTACTAATTAGACTCGATTTAGGTGGAGTAAATAAGCATGAATCGTCGTACAGTTGTAAAAGCGATCGCTGCAAGCGGTGCGCTAATCGGACTAGGTGCAATGATGCCACGCGTGGCAGTTGCAGCATGGAACAAAGATGCATTTAACGCAAAGTCACAAGCTGACGCGCTAAACGCACTATACGGAAGCGCTGCAGAAGCAAGTGCTGACGTAATGTTGAAAGCTCCAGATATCGCTGAGAACGGTGCAGTAGTACCTGTTTCAGTTGAATCTAAGCTGGCTAACATTGAGTCAATGGCTATCTTCGTAGAGCAGAACCCAACGCCTCTAGCGGCTGAGTTTGGTATTCCTGCTGGTACCGCTGCTGACGTTTCTACTCGTGTTCGCATGGGTAAAACAACTAACGTAACTGCAGTTGTTAAAGCGGGTGGCAAAACTTACAGCGCTACCAAAGAAGTTAAAGTTACCATCGGTGGCTGTGGCGGTTAATAAGCGGTTTAGATTAGGAGAAGTATAATGGCTAAGAAAATTTTTCGCGTAAAAGCTAAAGCGCGCGGTGGTAAAACTGCCGTTAAAATGATGGCTAAACACAACATGGATACAGGTCTTCAGAAGGGTAAAGATGGCAATCTTATCCCTGCTAAGTTCCTAGACACTGTGTCTGTTTCTCACGGCGGCAAAGTCGTGTTTGAAGCGAACCTAAACACAGCTATCTCTAAAAACCCATACCTAGCATTCACTTTTGAAGGTGGTGCTAAGGGTGAAGAGCTGACTGTTGCATGGTCTGAAAACACTGGTTCAACTGGTACCGAAACTGCAGCGATCAAATAATTGATCGCTGTCCACGGAGGACGCATGAATATAATAAAAAGCACACTACTTGGTATGAGTGTTGCCGCTGCTAGCCAAATGGCAATGGCAGCAACTACGGGAGCTACTGTCGCAACTGTCGATCCAGAAGCTGACCGTATTGCACTGCAAGAATATATGAAAAACCGTTTCCCAGACACTCCAGTTGATGAGTATATCAATGGTATTTATGCCGTTGATGCAGCATCACGTGAGCAGTGGGAAGAGATTGAAGAGTTCCCTCCATACGAGTTTGACCTCGAGAAAGGTGAAGAGCTTTTCAACACACCTTTTGCTAATGGCAAAGGTTACGCTGACTGTTTCGAAAACGGTGGTATTGGCATCCGTCAAAACTACCCAATGTGGAATGACGAACGTAAAACGGTTATTACCCTTGAGATGGCAATCAACGAGTGTCGTATGACAAACGGAGAAAAACCACTAGGCTGGAAGAAAGGTGCTATTGCACAGATCTCTGCCTACATGGCTTACACCTCTCGCGGTAACGAGTTCGCAATCGACATTCCAAATGATGATGCGAAAGCGGCTTACCTTGATGGTAAGAAGTTCTTCTACTCTAAGCGTGGTCAGTTAAACCTTTCTTGTGCAGACTGTCACTTGACGGGCACTAACCGTCTGACTCGTGCTGACCTTCCAAGCCCAGGTCTTGGTCACACTACACACTTCCCTGTAGTGCGTTCAAAATGGGGTAACATCGGTACACTACACCGCCGTTACGAAGGTTGTCACCGTGACTCACGTTCTGAGTACTTGAAGCCACAAAGCAACACTTTCCGTAACCTTGAGTACTTCCAGACTTACATGTCTAACGGTCTCATCGTAAACGGTCCAGGCGCGCGTAAGTAAGGAGCA
>JAAZVX010000105.1 GCA_018623095.1 Marinobacterium sp.
CAAGGGTGTAATGGAGGACTAAGATGCATATTGATAAATTTACACCTAAATCAGACACGATGATGCTGCTAGGCTTTGCAGCAGCCGTCTTGCTTATGCCACTTTGGCTTCAGCCATTTGGTGCAGCCTACCCAGATTTGATGCAGCGTTTCGCTATCTTCGGTCTGTTCGCAATTGGCTTTAACATTCTATTCGGTCAGACAGGTTACCTGTCGTTTGGTCACGCAGCCTTCATTGGTGTGGGGTCTTACACAACGGTTTGGATCTTCAAACTGTTCACACTGAACATCCTTCCAGCCATGGTTGCCGGTGTTTTGGTGTCAGGTATCTTTGCTCTAATCATTGGTTTCATCTGTCTACGTCGTACAGGTATCTACTTCTCGATCCTGACACTGGCTTTAGCTCAGATGAGTTACAACCTTGCGTACTCTGTACTCACACCTATTACGATGGGTGAGACAGGTCTACAGGTTGAAGCAGCAGACCCACGTTCTTGGGATGAGCCTCTTGCTGAAGGTGCAGTACCTCGTACTAACTTGTTCGGCATTGAAATGACTGACTTTGGCGGCCTTGCTGGCTTCTACATCTGTGCAGCCTTCTTGATTGTTGGTTTCTATGTCGCTCTACGCATCACTCGTTCACCATTCGGTTCGATGTTGCGCGGCCTTAAAACTAACCAAAACCGTATGTCCTACACTGGTTTGAACACTCGCCCATATGCTTTGGCAGCGTTTGTGATCTCAGGTATGTACGCGGGTCTTGCAGGTAGCTTGATGGCGGCGATGGACCCACTGGCGGGTGCGGAGCGTATGCAGTGGACAGCATCGGGTGAGGTAGTTCTTATGACTATTCTTGGCGGTGTCGGTACATTGGTTGGTCCCTTCCTGGGTGCTGTGGCGATCAAATACTTTGAGAATATCTTCTCTGCGATCGATGGTGCAGTACTGACTAGCGCTCTAGATTTCCTACCAGACTTCTTGGTCTCTGGCATTGTCCCTGTACTGTCTCTGTTCGTAGGTAAAGGTTGGCACCTAACACTAGGTCTAATCTTCATGCTAGTCGTTATCTTCCTGCCTGGTGGCATCATGGAAGGTTACCGTCGAATCAAAGCTCGCTTCTCGAAGCAGGGCGAAGAGTAACTCAAGCTAACAGGATATTTATATGTCAGTACTAGAAATCTCTGGCGTAAACAAAACATTCGGTGGCTTGAGAGCACTGGATGACGTCAACTTAAAAATAGAAGAGCAAACTGTTCATGCGGTCATTGGACCGAACGGTGCGGGTAAATCAACGCTACTAAACGCAGTTATTGGTAAGTTGATCCCAGATAACGGCACTATCTCGTTCGCTGGCAACAGCATGATCGGTCTTAAGCCACACAAGATTAACCAGTTAGGTATTTCTCGTGTATTCCAGACTCCTGAGATCTTCGCCGATCTTACGATTATGGAAAACATGATGATCCCTCTATTGGCTCACCGTGATGGCGAATTCAAGCTTAATGCTTGGAAACGATCTGATCAGGATGCAGACCTGCAAGAGAAAGCCGCTAAATACCTAGAATATGTAAACATGCTAGGGAAATCGGATGCTCACGCAGGTAGCATGAGTCGTGGTGATAAGCGTCGTCTTGAGCTGGCAATGTGTCTTTCTCAAGAGCCAAAACTGCTTCTTCTTGATGAACCAACGGCGGGTATGGCTCGTGCCGATACCAATAACACCATCGACCTGCTCAAGAAAATCAAAGCAGATGGAATGACTATGGTTATTATCGAGCACGATATGCACGTGGTGTTCTCACTGGCCGATAAAGTCAGTGTTATGGCGGCTGGTCACGTAATCGTCGAAGGCTCTCCAGAAGAGATTAAGGTGAACCCTAAAGTTCGTGAAGCATACTTAGGAGGAGCTGAAGTATGACCAATACAGTGGCAACTGAAGCCGTTAGAACTCAAAACGTGGGTACACCAGTTACTTACTGTTCTATTCACGATATCCATGGCTACTACGGTGAATCATACATCGTTCAGGGTGTTAGCTTTAACATCCACGAAGGTGAGATTTTAGCTCTGCTAGGCCGTAACGGTGCGGGTAAAACCTCGACTTTGCGTACCATCGCACGTTGTGATGACCCTGTATTGAAAGGTGGTGAAATCTGGTTGGATCACCAAAATATCCACGAAATGACTGCGTATGAAGCGTCACAAGCGGGTATTGCCTTGGTTCCTGAAGATCGTTGTATCATTCCTGGTCTGACGGTAGAAGAGAACCTACAGCTTGCTCAAATTGCACCGCCTAAAGGTTGGAGCATCGAACGTATCTATGAGCTATTCCCACGCTTAGGCGAACGCCGTAACCAAGAGGGTGTTACCCTTTCGGGTGGTGAGCAGCAGATGCTGGCAATAGGTCGTGCGCTCTGTCGCGACATTAAGGTACTTCTTCTTGATGAGCCTTATGAAGGTTTGGCGCCAGTCATCGTTCAAGAGATTGAACGCACGCTTCGTGAGATCAAAGAGCTAGGTATCACTACCGTAATCGTCGAGCAGAATGCGATTGCCGCACTGAAACTGGCCGATCGTGCAGTGATCCTTGATACTGGTAACGTGGTATTTGATGGAACGGCTCAAGAAGTTCTAGATAACGAATCACTTCGTAATGAGTACCTAGCGATCTAATCGCTCTCTTATCAGTGCTCCACCTGTGCCCAGCTATGCTGGGCACTCTTTTTTGGGGAGAATAAAACTGGTACTGTACCCCTTTCTAACTTTGTAAGAACTCTCTTAAATGTCTGAACGTCGCGAACCAGGATTCAATATAGACCAGCTGGATGAACCGGTCCCAACTCTTGAGCCTGAAAAGCAAAAACCTCAAGCGCCTACCCAAACAGCTGTTAAGCCCGCTACCAATGGTAGTGGATTAGGAACTGGTGTCGCTGTCGTTGCACTGTTAGTAGCTGTGGCTATGGCTGTCTGGAACTACCAACTGACTCAAAAGATGGACCAACAATCAGTTCTTTTGGAGCAGATGAATCTGTGGCTTGAGAGTACCGATGCAACCCTGACGAAGACAACCACGTCAGCTTCTCAGTCAGGAGAAACGCTCTCCTCTCGGTTAGAACAGCTTAATGGTCGAGTTGAAGATCGTATTAAACATTTTGACTCTGAAATCGCCAAATTGTGGACAGTTTCGTATCAACGCAACAAGCCTCAGCTTGAGAAGCAGGGCAAGACGATTGAGTCGCAAGCGAAATTGATTCAATCTCAGACTGAATCAATTAAAAGTATTCAATCTGGCATTGATCAAGTCTCAGCACAGGTTAAAAAGAGTAACAGTTCTGTTAATAAACTCTCACAGTCAGTTTCTGAATTTGATGCCGCTTTGAAGCAGCGTGATCAACAGCTTTCTAAACTTAATGACCTAGTCGTTAATAAAGATAAGCAGATCGCTCAATTGAGTGATCGAGTGGCTCAACTTAACAGCGATCTTGAATTTCAACTCTCTATTGAGCGTGATGAGAGAGCAAGACTCTCAGAACTGCTAGAACAAATCAAAACAGGCTCAAACGCTAGCGACCTTGATGAGCGCTTAGCGACCATTGAAGATCGACTTCGCTCCATTGATTCCAGCCGACAGTCGGTTAATGCAGAACTATTGAACATCAAACAGCAGCTCAATACGCTGCTGCTTGAGGGAGCTATTCGTTAGTTGAATTTTTCGAAACTGATCAATACTTGTCCAAACCTTCGCCAGTGGGCACAATGTGCGCCTGATGATAATGGGTTTAGTTAAGACGTGAAGCTTCGATCATTCTTTGCTTTACGCATTCCAGATAGAACCGCTCGAGAGTTGGCTAACCTCTCTGATGAGCTGTGTCAGTTTGATTTAGGGCTTGATGCAACCTGGTTTGACTCGTCTGGTTATCATTTGACGCTCTGCTTTTTGGGAGATGTCTCATTAGAGCAGGTTGAGCAGCTTGAGAATCTCGCGACTCAAAAGGATTTTGGCAGTCGATTCACTGTTCAGCTAGATCAGGTCAGTTATTACGCCGTCAATCCGCGACTCTCGCTAATTGCCGCTATGAGCGCTCAAAATAGTCAGTTAATCTGGCTGCATGAGCAGCTGGTTGAGTTGGCCGAAGAGGTCGGTATTGTTCGAAAAGATCAGAACTTTATGCCCCATGTCACCTTGGCGCGTTTGCCAGCGGATAATCGATTTGCTGTCGATAGAGAGTTGCCTCCCATTGATTATAGTCTGCCGGCAGACTCGATAGTGTTATTACAGAGCACTGAGAGTGATCACGGCAGTGTCTACAAACCGCTATTTGAAGTG
>JAAZVX010000106.1 GCA_018623095.1 Marinobacterium sp.
CTTCCGATCGTTGGTCAACTGACTCATTTACGTTCCATCTGCAAGTGTGACTGCATCAGCTCACCCGGGTTGGTCTGAGCCGCGATCAGAGAGAGCTCTCCGCACAGAACCGTCGCACCACAAATTGCTGCTAATCGACGAGCATTAGCGCCAGGCTCACAATCTTCTCGACAGCCAAGTCGCTCTAAGTTCTCTTCAACGAAGTCTATTCCTTTACCATTACCAACACTACCAACGATCACGTTCGGTAGCGTACAGCTAAAGTAGAGATCACCGTTACGAACTTCCGCATGAACCACACCTTGAGAGCCTTCAATGATATTGGCGGCATCCTGCCCTGTTGCTAGATAAAAGGCGAGCAGCATGTTGGCGTAGTGGGCATTTGCACTTCGCATTCCACCGGCAATCATGGTTCCGATGAGATTTTTCTTGATGTTTAGATCAACAATTTTTTCAGGCGTCGAGTGAAGACGACGTTCAACAATATCGCGTGGAATGAGGATTTCGCAGACAACATATTTGCCGCGCCCAAGAATGCCATTAACTGCCGTTGCCTTCTTATCTGAGCAGTAGTTTGCCGATATAGAGCTGTATTGGAGCTGTGGATACTCAGACAGGATCCACGGAATTAGGTGATCTGCCGCATTAGTTACCATGTTGTGACCCGAAGCATCACCGGTTGTGAACTCTAGGCGCAGGTAGATAAGGTTACCGACCACCTGTGAATTCAGATCGATCAACTTAGCAAAACGACTCGACTTAGCGACCACCTCATTGAGGTCATCCATGCGCGCTTTAAGTGATTGGATCGCCTGATAAGCAGCATAAGCATCTTCAGCTTCAAGCAAAATAGAGCGTGTCATGCGCTCATCGATAACGCTCACCTTTATCCCCTCTTCGCAAAGTGTAGAGATACGAGCGCCGCGACCAACGGATGGCCAAAGAGGGGTTTCGTAAGTGGCCAGCGGGACACTCAACTTCTCTTCAATCAGATGACCTGAGAGTTTCATCGGACCGACCCAGCGCATCGGGATCGGAGCTTGAAGAATCTTGTGTGTTTTCATCCGCTGAAAATCCAATAAAAAAGGGTTGTAGCGACAACCCTTTAGGTTCAAGAACTAACTATGTTCAATTTTATCGATCACATCTAATTGATGCAATTGATTGAACTCATAACAGGGCGACGGTAGCCACTGCTAAAATAA
Organism: Marinobacterium sp.; assembly: GCA_018623095.1. Lineage (GTDB taxonomy): Bacteria > Pseudomonadota > Gammaproteobacteria > Pseudomonadales > Balneatricaceae > Marinobacterium_E. Next base: position 1,206 of record JAAZVX010000106.1, read on the forward strand.
AAAACCCGAAACACCTTATCGATGAGTCGGGTTTAGATACTGAGTCATTTACGAGTCTAGGATCAGTCGAACTTACGACCCTTGCTTGCAGCGATACGCATGCGAAGTGCATTCAACTTAATGAAGCCTGCGGCGTCTTTCTGATCGTAAGAACCGGCATCATCCTCAAAGGTTGCAATGCTCTCGTCGAACAGACTCTCTTCAGAACGACGACCAACAACCGTCACGTTACCTTTGTAAAGTTTGACACGAACGTCACCGTTCACATACTTCTGGCTCTCATCAATCATCGTCTGAAGCATCTTACGCTCTTCTGACCACCAGAAACCGTTATAGATCACTTTAGCGTAACGTGGCATCAACTCATCCTTAAGGTGAGCCGTTTCACGGTCTAGGGTGATCGATTCAATCGCGCGGTGTGCTGGTAGCATGATGGTGCCGCCTGGTGTTTCATAACAACCACGTGACTTCATGCCTACGAAACGGTTCTCAACAATATCAAGACGGCCAATACCGTTTTCACCGCCGACCTTATTCAGGTAAGTCAATACGGCAGCAGGAGACATCTCTTCACCGTTGATCGCAACGATATCACCCTGACGGTAAGTCAGTTCAAGATAAGTTGGCTGATCTGGAGCCTCCTCTGGAGAAACAGACCAACGCCACATTTCCGCTTCAGCTTCAGCCCAAGGATCTTCAAGAATGCCACCCTCGTAAGAGATGTGAAGCAAGTTCGCATCCATAGAGTAAGGCGACTTTTTCTTCTTGTTCGAGAAATCGACAGGGATATTGTGTGACTCACAGTAAGCCATCAATTTCTCGCGAGAGTTAAGATCCCACTCTCGCCACGGCGCAATAACGTGCACACCAGGCTTCAGTGCATAAGCACCCAACTCAAAACGAACCTGATCGTTACCTTTACCCGTTGCACCGTGAGAGATTGCATCAGCACCCGTCTCATTAGCGATCTCAACAAGACGCTTGGCAATAAGAGGACGAGCAATCGAGGTACCTAGCAGGTATTCACCTTCGTAAATCGTATTTGCACGGAACATAGGGAATACGTAGTCACGAACAAACTCTTCACGAAGATCTTCGATGAAGATCTCTTTGACGCCCAAAGCTTCTGCTTTAGCTCGCGCTGGCTCTACCTCTTCACCCTGACCGATGTCAGCAGTAAAGGTAACAACTTCGGCATTGTACTCATCTTGTAACCAACGAACGATTACAGAGGTATCCAAACCACCAGAATAAGCTAAAACGACTTTTTTAATGTCGGACATTGACGACTCCAACTCCATGCTCACCCAATTTGGGCAGAGGTTAATACGGCGCGCTGTATCAGTGAATCAGACAGCGCTAAAATTTATGGGGGCAAATTATAGCGAACATTTAAAGAAATATCAGTAGATCTGACGTTTAACTCTGCCCTTATCCTTAGGATTTGTTAAACTCATTTAAAACCCGTCTTAGAGTAAGGATCCACAGTGCCAAATTCGAAACAGCGTCACCCAATGGCAGACCGTTTCCGAGGATATCTCCCCGTTGTTGTTGATGTCGAAACAGCAGGATTCAATGCTCAAACCGACGCCTTGTTAGAAATTGCAGCGGTCACGCTGACAATGGATGAAGAGGGCTACTTGATCGTCGATCAGTCGATTGAGGCTCAAGTGGAGCCTTTTGAAGGGGCAAATCTCGAACAATCTGCGTTGGATTTCACAGGTATCGATCCTTGGTCACCTGATCGTGAAGCGGAACCAGAGCTTATGGCGATGGAGAAAATATTTAAGCCGATCCGCAAGGCGGTGAAAGCGCACGACTGCAAACGGGCCATTTTAGTTGGCCATAATGCCCACTTCGACCACAGTTTTGTGTGCAACGCAGCCGATCGCTGTGACATAAAGCGCAATCCGTTCCACCCTTTCTCGACCTTTGATACCGCGACGCTGGCCGGTCTAGCCTATGGCCACACTGTGTTAGCTAAGGCGTGTGATCTGGCTGGCATTAGCTTTGATAACAAGCAAGCGCACTCAGCACTCTACGACACAGAAAAAACCGCTGAGCTGTTTTGTATGATTGTGAATCAGTGGAAAGAGATGGGGGGATGGGACATGATGCTCGCCCTCAGAGAAGAGAGCGAGCTGGATTAACGTGCTGCAGGGATATTAGCCCTCTGCGCCACCACCCTCTTCCGATTTGGCCGCCTCAGATACCAGCGTCTGAAGATCGCCGCTAGCCGCCATGTCACAGATAATGTCGCACCCGCCTACTAGCTCGCCATTCACCCACAACTGAGGAAAAGTTGGCCAGTTAGCGTATTTTGGTAGCTCGGCACGAATATCTGGGTTCTCTAGGATATTGACGAAAGCAAAACGTTCGTTACATGACATCAACGCCTCAGATGCGCGCGAAGAGAAACCACACTGTGGAAAGCGAGGAGTACCTTTCATGTAAAGAAGGATGGCATTACTTTCGATCTGTTCTTTAATTGTCTCTAAAGTGCTCATTAACTCACCTCTTAAATCTCATTGAACGAATGGGCGCACTATACATTAAATCTGAGTAAAAAACTCGGTTATAACCACGCTAAATTTGCTTATTTTGTAAGCACAAAATAGTATTAGTTTCCAGCGACAGCCACGGCTGTCTTTTTGCGTTTTATGGAGAACACTTTCAATGACCATGACCCCTGTAATGCCCACCTACGCTCGGTTACCTGTTACCTTCACCCATGGTGAAGGCGTTTGGTTATACGACACTGAAGGGCGACGCTATCTGGATGCTCTATCTGGCATTGCAGTCACCGGGCTTGGTCACGCTCATCCTGCGGTCACTCAAGCTCTCAGCGAGCAAGCAGCCAAACTCGTTCACACCTCCAACCTGTACGAGATTTCACTGCAACAGCAGTTGGGTGAGAAGCTCTGTGATGAGGCCAATATGGAGGCCGTCTACTTCTGTAACTCAGGAGCAGAGTCTAATGAGGCCGCGATCAAAATTGCTCGCAAATACGGTAACGACCGCGGCATCACCAACCCATCGATTATTGTTATGGAACAGAGTTTTCATGGGCGCACCATGGCGACTTTGTCAGCCACTGGAAATCGCGC
>JAAZVX010000107.1 GCA_018623095.1 Marinobacterium sp.
ATTGACGAACCACCAGATCGAACTAAACCTGATACACCAAGGCCAGTCCCGGCACCTAGAACCGCAATGGGAAAGTCAGCCATTGGCTCGCCACGGCCCACTTGAATCAATTGATCGTCCGTTAAATGCGCCGCAGCATAGGCCATCGCTGCATAGTCGTTAATGACTGAGAGCTGCTCAATTCCGAAGTAGTTCTGCAACGCTTGCTTTGAGAAGACCCAACCATTATTGGTCATTGAGATGGTATCGTTGTGCGTTGGACAGGCGATGGCAATACAGCATCGTTTAGGAATACCGCTACCGAGTTCCGAAAGATACTGCTTAATCGCTGACTCTATCGATTCAAAATCATCGACTGCTAAGTTACGAATATTAGTAGGCTCGATCGAACCGGTTTTCACCATAGCGAAACGCGCATTAGTGCCGCCAATATCGGCAATCAGAGAGAAATTATTCACACTCATACCTATTTAGCTGGGTAACGTGTCTCTTTTAATGAGTCTTTGATGTTCTTAAGGTGCTTCAGAAAATCTGGACCGCGACGCAGAGTGACACCGGTCGCTAAAATATCGATCACAGTTAGATGCATAATGCGTGAGGTCATTGGCATGTAAACATCGGTATCCTCTGGTGCATCCACCTCAACAACAATAGAGCAGTGTTGCGCAAGGGGTGAGTTAGGCGCCGTGATACCAACAACCGTTGCACCACTCGCGCGAGCCAACTCAGCGACATCGACTAGTTCACGGGTACGGCCGGTATAACTAATGATAACGATGACATCACCTGTCGAGGATGCGGCTGCCGTCATACGCTGCATAAGTACATCATCGTAGGCGACAACCGGAATGTTAAAGCGGAAAAACTTGTGCTGAGCATCTTGAGCAACTGGCCAAGACGCACCCAAACCGAAGAACATAATCTGCTTAGCTTGTATCAGCTGATCAACCGCTAAATTGATCGTCTGTGGATCAACGGTCTTCTTCGCAGTCACCAAAGCAGCAATGGTCGCATCGATAATTTTATTGGTGTAGCTCTCGGAATCATCATCCGGCTCGACACTGCGACTTACATAGGGAACCCCATGAGCCAACGCCTGAGCAAGATGCAATTTAAAATCTGGGAAACCCGCTGTATTGAAACGTTTACAAAAACGGTTAACCGTTGGCTCACTCACCTGAGCAGCACGGGCTAATACAGCAATAGAGGATCTTGTCGCCGCTTGTGGGTCTGCAAGAATGACTTCAGCGACTTTACGTTCAGAGCGATTCAGCGATTCAAGATCAGCACTGATCTGCTGCATAATGTTAGATGGCATCCAGCTACCTCAACAAATTTCGATTAAATCTAATTTGGTTACTTTACCATACCCCTGGTAAGTAAAAAACTTACGACTTAAAAGAAATTACGTAAATTTATAACCTTTCCAGACATCGCTTAAAACCGACAGAAAACCACTGAATATTGGCTTTATATGTTATATACAGGGTGTTTATTGCGAAATAGAATAGAATTTTTACACGCTCAAAGATTGAACTTTAGACGAAAGTCGGCAAAACTGTACGTAAATTTACAACATAAACTGATAATTAAATTAGTTACGAGGGTTTTGAAATGACAATTCGCGTTGGCATTAACGGTTTTGGTCGCATCGGCCGAATGGCATTCCGTGCAATCTACCAAGAGTTTGATGGCGACATCGAAGTCGTTGGTATTAACGATCTACTGGGTTCTGAGTACCTAGCTTACATGCTGAAGTACGACTCTGTGCATGGTCAATTTAAGGGTGACATCAAAACCGACAATGGCAACCTGATCGTTAACGGCAAAACCATACGCCTAACCGCCGAGCGTGACCCAGCTGATCTTGCTTGGGGTGATATCGATGTCGATCTTGTACTGGAATGTACAGGATTCTTCCTGACTGAAGAGGGTTGTCAGAAACACATTGAAGCAGGTGCAAAGAAAGTCGTTATGTCTGCACCATCCAAAGATGGCACGCCGATGTTTGTTTACGGTGTTAACCATGAAACTTACGCTGGCCAAGCGATTGTCTCAGCAGCCTCATGTACAACTAACTGCCTTGCTCCAGTTGCTAAAGTGCTAAACGACAAATGGGGTGTGAAGCGAGGTTTGATGACTACCGTTCACGCTGCAACAGCGACTCAAAAAACCGTAGACGGACCATCGGCCAAAGATTGGCGTGGTGGTCGCGGTATTCTAGAGAACATCATCCCCTCCTCTACTGGTGCCGCGAAAGCTGTCGGCGTTGTGCTTCCAGAGCTGAACGGCAAACTGACCGGTATGGCATTCCGCGTACCTACCACAGACGTCTCTGTCGTTGACCTGACCGTCGAGCTGAACAGCGAAGCGAGCTACGAAGATATCTGCTGCGCGATGCGTGAAGCTTCAGAGACAGGCGCACTGGGCGAAACACTAGGCTTTACTGACGATGCCGTTGTTGCAACGGACTTCCGTGGTTGCGATAAGTCATCCATCTTTGACTGCAAGGCTGGCATTCAATTGGATGAAACCTTCGTTAAGGTGGTTGCTTGGTATGACAATGAGTACGGTTACACCTGTAACATGCTTCGTTTTGCTAAAGTGGTTGCTCAGTAAAATTGAATAACCACTTCATACAAACGCCATCTATTCGTGGTATAACATCTCAACAATTAAGGGCTAGTATTAGCTAGCCCTGCTTACCCACCGAAAGCAGACTGCTTAAGGATTTAAGATGCAACGCAGAACCAAAATTGTCGCGACCCTTGGCCCAGCAACCGATTCACCTGAAGTACTGGAGCGCCTCGTTCAAGCAGGCGTCAATGTTGTCCGATTAAACTTCTCGCACGGCGAGGCGGATGATCACAAAAAGCGCGCAGCGATGGTTCGTGAAGCAGCTGCTAAAGCGGGTCGATTCGTAGCCATTTTAGGCGATTTGCAAGGACCAAAAATCCGCATTGCTCGCTTCACAGATACTAAAATCCACCTCAATGTCGGCGATCGTTTTGCGCTTGACTCAAGCATGGACAAAACCGCTGGAACACAAAATGCGGTAGGTATCGATTACGAACAGCTAGTCGAAGACTGCAAACCAGGCGATGTGCTTCTACTAGACGATGGCCGCGTGCAAATGCGTGTGGTAGACAAAAGACCGAACCGTTTAGAGTGTGAAGTGACTGTTGGGGGACCACTATCCAACAACAAAGGGATCAACCTTCAGGGCGGTGGCTTATCGGCCGCAGCGCTAACTGACAAAGATAAAGCGGACATCATTACTGCAGCAGAGATCGATGTGGACTATCTTGCGGTCTCTTTCCCTCGCTCGGGTGCAGACATCACAGAAGCGCGCGAGCTGATGAACGCCGCTGGCGGTGATGCCGGAATCGTTGCGAAAATCGAACGAGCTGAGACGGTCAGCTGTGTCGAAAACATTGACGAAATTATTCTCGCGTCTGACAGTGTCATGGTGGCTCGTGGTGACCTGGGTGTAGAGATTGGTGACGCCGAACTGATAGGTATTCAGAAACTTATCATCGATCGTGCTCGCACCTTAGATCGCACCGTCATTACCGCGACCCAGATGATGGAGTCGATGATCTCAAGCCCTATGCCAACGCGCGCCGAGGTGTTTGACGTAGCCAACGCCGTACTAGACGGCACTGATGCCGTCATGCTATCAGCTGAAACTGCCGCAGGTGAATTCCCTATCGAGACGGTCGAGGCGATGTCTCGAGTTATCATTGGTGCTGAGAAAAACCGCCAATCACAAGTCTCCAAACACCGCATGAATGAGCGATTCCAAAAGATTGATGAATCAATTGCGTTAGCGGCTATGTACACCGCTAACCACCTTGAAGGTGTTACAGCAATTATCTCGATGACCGAATCTGGAGCAACTCCGCTGCTGATGTCGCGTATCCGCTCTGGACTGCCGATCTTCGCCTTCTCGAAGAATCCTAAGACTCAGACCCGCGTCTCACTCTACCGTGGTGTGAAAACGGTTCCGTTTGACTCAGAAGCGGTCCCTAATGAAGAGATTAACCAACGCGCTGTGGCGGAGCTGCAGCGTCGCAAGGTCGTAAAAGAGGGTGATATTGTGTTGATCACCAAAGGCGACTACGTCAATGCTCAAGGTGGCACCAATACCATGAAGATTGTTCGTGTTGGACCAAATATAAAATAACTTCACCTTAAGGATGTCTTGCTTTCTGCCTGACAACTATCTGCATACAACGGGTCTGACCTATGGTTTGACCCGTTTTTGTTGAAGCCTTATCGGGGTCAGACCAGAGGTCAGGCCCCAAATC
>JAAZVX010000108.1 GCA_018623095.1 Marinobacterium sp.
GATAGACCAAGGGTCAGTGGTACAAATAGAAAGTGATACATCGCCGTAATGGCAAACTGCCAACGCGATAGTTCCACAACCGATTCTGAAATCATCGGGGATGCCTCCAGTAGACAAATTAAGCACAAAAAATATGTGCACTGCACAATGTTTCAGAATTGTAATCGGTTATATAAACAAAAGTAATTGATATATATCTAAAGTCTTAACGATAAATGCTCACGACTAGCTGAGAAAATCTCAACCTTGGCAGCGATTAGAAGGACAAATGTTAACTGATTTGATGATCAGAACGCAGGGGTCGCCTATGCTGAGTTTTAGATTGTTAAGGGAGCGTGTGGTGATGTGCGTTGAGATGATCTCTGTTGCAATGCAAACGTTAATAAGAACGTCACCCGATGAAGTGGTTTCAATGGATTCAACTGTGCCGCAGACCTGATTGAGCGCAGAAATGCCGTCCACTTTTGCGGCGGAAAGGATCAGATCGTTAGCGACCAGTTCAAGGCACACTGTTGAATTGGTAGGTGCGTCAATTGTTGGCACATAGAGTGTTTCGTTGGCAACTTGAAGCTCGGACAGTCCATCGGGGTGTTGTGCAATCAGTCGGGTTGTCAGGGTCGACTTAATGGCACGATTAGCCGTTCGCGCTACCTTGCTATTCGCCATCACCTCACGTGCGGGCCCTTGGGTCACAATGCGACCCTGCTCTAACGCGATGACATGATCAGCAAGCTCCAAGACCTCTTCCGGTGAGTGGGTTACGTAGAGCATGGGAATGCCAAGTTCCCGATTTAATCGTTTAAAGTAGGGAAGCAGCTCCGCTTTTCTGGCTCCATCGAGTGCGGCTAAGGGTTCGTCAGCCAAAATGAGATCTGGCGCGCTCAGTAGAGCTCGACCAATCGCGACACGCTGTTTTTCACCACCAGAGAGTGAATCTGGACTTCTCTTAAGCAGGTGTTTAATGCCTAAAAGCTCGACGATATGACTGAAATCGACACTTTTGTCGACGCTTTTAAAACGTTTCGCGTAATTTAGATTTTGCTCTACAGTTAAGTGAGGGAAGAGTCGACTCTCCTGAAAAATATAGCCAATCTTACGTTGATAGGGTTTTAGGTAAGTGTTGGAATCGCTATCAAATAACACTCGATCGGTCAGAGTAACTTTGCCCTCACAGTTGGTTTGCAAGCCCGCTATCGCATTAATCGTGGTGGTTTTACCTGAACCTGATTCACCAAATAGCACGGTGATTCCGTCTGGCGCCTCAAATTCGACGTCGAGCGCGAACTCTTGCATTGACTGCTTTAGGGATACTGACAGCGTCATGACTGCAGTCTCCGACTCATGCGACGTGAGAGCCATTCAGACGCGAGCAGTGCGCTCATCGCTATGACAATCGAGATAATCACCAGTTTGGTCGCAGAGCTTTCACCACCGGGTACCTGAAGAAACGCATAAATCGCCGAGGGCAGTGTCTGAGTTTGTCCTGGGATGTTCGACACAAAGGTGATGGTTGCCCCAAACTCACCCATTGCTTTGGCAAATCCGAGGACGGCGCCGGCAATGATGCCAGGCAGCATGAGAGGGAGGGTAATGGTAATAAAAACCCACCGCCGCGAAGCACCCAATGTGGCCGCAGCTTCTTCTAACTTGGGATCAATGGCTTCTATTGACAGTCGAATGGCACGAACCAATAGTGGAAACGCCATGATGGCAGCAGCCAAGGCGGCGCCACTCCAGCGAAACGCAAATTCCATTCCCCACTCCGCGAGAAATGAACCAAACGCTGTGCGTTTCCCAAAGATCATTAACAGCAGATAGCCAGTTACAACGGGCGGTAATATCAGCGGTAAATGAACGATGCCATTGAGAAGCTGCTTGCCGACAAACTCCTTTTTCGCCAAAAGGTAAGCGACACCAATGGCCACAGGCAGACTGAATAGAGTTGCCCAAAAAGCTACTTTGATTGATAACAGTACTGCTGCCCACTCGTTAGGGCCAAGCCAATCAGTCACGTTATTGCCATTCCGTTAAAAAGCCGTTGCGCTTGAGTATTACCTTTGACTGCTCTGAGCGCAAAAACTGTAAAAAAAGCTCGGTCGGTTTTTCACTCTCTTTCACTGCTGCAGCCGGGTATAGAATCGGGTCATGTGATGACTCTGGGAAGGTGGCAATGATGGACACTTTCGATTCCACGACGGCGTCGGAGTGGTAGACAATACCGAATGGGGCCTCGCCCGACGCCACCAGTGCAAGCGCAGAGCGGACGTTGTCTGATTGTGCAACTTGCTCCTTCAAGGGCCCCCAAAGTTTGTAGTAAGTGAGCGCCTGCTTACCGTAAATGCCAGCTGGAACGGAATTCACCAGACCCATCGCAAGGTATTCATTGTCCAGATGATCGATTAACTCTAATGGTTTCTCGAGCGTGATACTGATGTCTGATAAGTCACTCACTAACACCAGTCGATTACTGGCAAGGTTGAAGCGAGAGGGTTTATGTATCAGGTCTATATCAGATAGGTAGTCCATCCAAGCAGTGTTGGCCGAGATGAAAATATCGGCTGGCGCTCCCATCTCTATTTGGCGGGCTAAGGTGGCAGATCCCGCATAGGAGACAACAATCGAGTCAGAATGTTCTGCTTCGTAACGCTCTGCGATCTCATCAATTGCGTTTTTTAAGCTTGCGGCTGCAAAGACAGTCAGCGTCTCAGCGAACGCGTGTGTGGATGCAAAAGCAGTCAAACTCAGAGTGAGTATTGATCTAAGTAAGACTACCTTCATTATCATGGGTTAAGCACTGATTCCGTATTCGTCACGGTAGGCTCGAATGGCGGTTAACTGAGCATCTCGGCCACCTTGCTCTTCAAGGTATTCAACCAGGTCATCCAAAGAGATGATGCTAGCGACCTGCATGTTGTAGTCGCGTTCAACTTCCTGAATGGCTGATAGCTCACCAGTGCCGCGCTCCATGCGGTTCAGTGCGATAACGGTAGCGGCTGGCGTTGCGCCGTTTTCGTTAATCAGAGTCATCACTTCACGGATGGCGGTGCCAGCGGTAATGACATCGTCAATTATTAGAACACGGCCCGCCAGAGGTGCGCCCACTAGGTTGCCACCTTCCCCATGATCTTTCACCTCTTTGCGGTTAAAGACGTAAGGAACATCTTTACCAAAATCATTGGCAAGCGCCACCACGGTGGTCGTTGCGAGTGGGATGCCTTTGTAAGCAGGACCTAGCATGACATCGTAATCGATCTTCGCGTCTTCAATGGCCGCTGCATAGAATCGACCCAGTTTTGCAATGGCGTCACCCGTATTGAATAGACCGGCGTTGAAAAAGTATGGGCTAGTGCGACCCGACTTGAGAGTGAACTCACCAAATTTAAGAACGCCTTTTTCGATTGCGAATTCGATGAACTCACGCTGGTAGCTTTGCATAATTGTGAAATCCTTAGAACTGGGTTTATCCGCGTAGGATACCTGAACAGAGTTCAACTCCCAAACCAACTTCTTTCAGCTTTAAAAAATTCCGTTTTTATGAATCTATCGCTACAATTGATTTCTTTAGTCTAACAACAATAGTTTTACGGAGCGCTTCAAGCACATGCGCGTAATCACATTTAATACTCAAGGCATTGTTCAAGCTGCTGATAGGGGCTTTTTCGATTGGATGGTTAAGCAAGATGCTGATGTCGTCTGCTTGCAGAACATCCGTGCGCGTGAGTATCAATTAGATGATTCCCGTTACCACCCTGAAGGCTACGAAGCATACTTCTTTGAAGCGTTTGATGATGACTACAGTGGTGTAGCGATCTATACCCGCCACCTACCCAAAGCGATTATGACCGGCTTAGGTTTTGAACAATGCGATTTCCAAGGCCGTTATATTCAGGCAGATTTCGAACGTTTCAGTGTGGGTTCATTTAATGTGCCATCGGGCCTCAAAGGCCCAGAAGAACAGGCTGAGAAAGAGACGTTCATAGAGCAATTTGAAAGCCACTTTGAAAAGACCCTTCGCAAGCGTCGTGAATTCATCTTTGCAGGTAGCATGAAGATCGCCCATAAGCCTGTCGATTTGAGTAACTGGTATGCAAACCAGACGGTCTCCGGTTTCCTACCACAAGAGCGTGAGTTCATGGAGGAACTATTCGGTGAAATGGGTTATGTCGACACCATGCGTGAGTGCACTAAGGCTGATCGTGAGTACACTTGGTGGCCAGATTACAACCGCGCTCGTGAGCTAAATGAAGGTGCGCGTTTGGACTATCAGATCACTACTCAAGGTCTGCGTAAAACCATCCAACA
>JAAZVX010000109.1 GCA_018623095.1 Marinobacterium sp.
AATCTCTACTGCGGTGCCAGTCGTCCCGGCCATTTTCGTGGTGTGACGACCATCGTCAACAAGCTGTTTAATTTGGTTCAACCTGATTTAGCCGTGTTTGGTCGCAAAGACTTTCAGCAACTGCACGTCATCCGCCGCATGGTCGATGATCTATCGATGCCGATTGAGATTATTGGTGAGGAGACAGCGCGTGCAGAATCCGGGTTAGCCCTGAGTTCTCGTAATGGATACCTAACGGACACGGAACTGTCCGCAGCGCCAGCGCTCTATCAACAGCTGACCGACATTCGTGATCAGATTCAAGCGGGTAGCAAGGAGTTTGCGGTCCTACAGGTCAAAGCGAGCGAGGCATTAGAAGCGGTCGGATTTCGTCGTGACTATGTACACATCGTTAACCGCAACACCCTGCAGCCAGCGACACCGGATGATACTGAATTGGTAATTTTAGCGGCAGCCTACCTAGGGCACGCTCGCCTAATTGATAATTTAGAGTTCGATCGCTAAGCCGTTGCGATCGAACCCTTACCTATTCCCTCAAACGCACGCACTTCAACCTGTTTACCTGGCAAGGTCGCTGCAATGGTTTGCGCTAGGTGATTGGCAATCAACTCTACGGTGGATTCCGTTTCAATCATATAGACGACTGAACTCGGCAAAGTCAGGCTGAAACTCCCCTGAGGAGCCTGGTAAGCAAAATCGATGCTCTGTTCACTGCGACTGACAACATGCACTTCAGTCCCGATGTAGATATCGGTAAACCGCTTTGCCCAATGAGCTTCGAGTAATGGATCGCGTTCACCATCCACGAGAATGTGGATACGTGAGCGGTGGCCATGAGCGATCCGCTGGCAGTTACCATCATGTTTCTGGAGACCGTGTGTATAGTGGTAGTAGGCTCCGTCAATCACTTCTGGGTAGAGCGTCACTTTGATGCCAGTGACCGTTGGAAAAATCGCTGCCAACTCCTGTTCACACCAGCGAGCAACAGCTTCGGGTTCAATGGCATCAACTGGCAGTATCTCAAACGCTTGATGAGGTGCGCTGCAACGAAGCATATCCCCTGAAGGGTATTGCCACTCAACAAGGGTATTGTGCTCAGCCTGGGTCACATTCAGGTTAGGAGTCCGATCGGCAATCACCAACGAGTGGTCCAAGCCGGCATCAAACCACTGTTTCACCCGTTTTTTAACAATGCCAAAATCGACAATCATCCCCTCATCATTTAATTGGCCATCCAACTCCAGACGGACAGCCCAGGATTCACCAACAAGACCGCGCCGTGCGTCCAAATAGGTGAAATCAACATGGGTAAGATCATCAACAAATAGCTTCACACTCTGCTCCTGACATTTTGTGATGCTATTTTAGCGAATCCTAATAAGAAATCATCTGATTGTTCGCAGCCATCGGCAGCTCCGGTATAATATAGCGACATTAATTCAGGTGAACCCTTACCATGCGACTCGATAAATACCTTGCTCAATCCACCGGTTTCTCTCGTAAAGAGGTGAAACGCATGCTGCACGCTGAAGAGGTGCGAGTAAATGGCGAGCTCGAAAAGAATCCTGCACGCAAAGTGAGCGAAGAGGACGAGGTGATTCTGGACGGCTATGAAATTGAGGCGCCTCGTGATCGCTACATCATGCTCAACAAACCCGTTGGTTACGTCTGTTCACACGATGAGGGTGATCACGCATCAGTGTTAGGTCTTATTGAACTTCCCCGTGTCGATAGCCTCACCATTGCAGGCCGACTGGATGTGGATACAACCGGGCTAGTCCTACTCAGTGATGACGGACAGTGGTGTCACCGAATCACATCGCCACGCCACAAGCAGGGCAAAGTTTATGAAGCGACGCTGGCGGATCCGATCGATGAATCTTACATCGAGACGTTTGAGCGTGGCATTCAGCTCAATGGCGAAAAAGAGCTCACTAAACCCGCAAAACTGGAGATTCTCTCTGAGCAGGTGGCCCGAGTGGAGCTATTTGAAGGTCGCTACCATCAGGTGAAACGCATGTTCGCCGCTCTGGGTAACAAAGTAGAAGCATTGCACCGCGAATCGATCGGTCCCATCGAGCTGGATGATGATCTGTATGAGGGTGAATGGCGAGAGCTGACTGACGATGAGGTAGCCAGCATCTTTAATGGCTAATTTCGAATCACTCATTAATCAGGAGATTCAAGCTAACCCAAACGGGCTCCTAATTGTTGATGAAAACCTCAACCCGCAAGCACTTCAGGCACCATCCGGTTGGCAGGCCCTGACCAACCGCTTTGATCGGCAGCAACAGTTGTTGAGTCTAGGTTGGCACTGCTCACTCTCTGACTTTGAGTGGCCCGAAGGCTTTAGCACTGATCTTGTTCTGTTTCGCATTAGCAAAGAGAGAGCCGTCGTTAATTACCTCATCAACCTGGTGGCTGATCAGTTAAAGCCCGGTGCTCGATTCATCCTGTTGGGTGATAAATCAGAGGGCATTAAAAGCTACGCCAAAAATGGCCAAAAGCGCCTGAACGGTGATCGTAGCGAAGTTAAACTAGGCGGAGACAGCTGGAGAGTTGAGCTGACGGTAGGCAACACAACGGGTGCACCGCTAGAGGATCAAAAATATCAGCAGTTACGCGAAATCACCAAAGTAAGTGAACACTCACTACTATCAAAACCTGGTGTATATGGTTGGAAGAAAATTGATCAGGGCAGTCAGCAGTTGATTGAACGCCTGCCCTATATGCTCAATTCTGAACTACCGATTGGTTTCGCCCGGGTATTAGACCTTGGCTGCGGCTCTGGCTTTCTTAGTCTTGCTGCCTGTAGCCAAGACACTACCATTACAGCCACTGACAATAACGCGGCAGCGATAAAAGCCACTCAAGCCACTTTGGACAGAGCCGATTTTAAGGCGGACGTCTGCCTCACCAATGCCGGAGAAGAGTTGGCCTTTGAGTATGATCTGATACTATGTAACCCGCCCTTTCACAGTGGATTTGGAATCGATTACGATTTAACTGATCGCTTTTCAAAAAATGCCGCTAGACTGTTAACAGCAGAAGGGAGTGCCTGTTTCGTCGTGAACCAGCATGTACCACTGAAACGTATTGCATCAAGCTATTTCAACTCCGTCGAGCTGGATCAAGATACAGGACATTTTTGCACCTATTTACTGACTGAGCCTAAGCGCTAGAGTTTTATGACTAAAGACTATCTACAACAATCATTTTTCTTCTTCCGTTCCAACTTCAGTGCTCTGTTGAGTATTCAACTGCCCTTTCTGATCATTTTAATGATCATCCAGATGAGTACCATCTCCGGAGTCGATGAATCGAGCAATATGCAGTCACAACTGATTCTATTGACCGGAGTGGATATGCTGTTTGTGCCCATCTACCTAGCGGCTACTATTTTTTACATGCAAGCGGTTATCGATGGCGGCTCAATCACCACTACACAAAGCTGGTTTATGGCCTTGCGCTGTTGGGGAAGGCTCTTCTTAACCTTCGTGCTCTCAGCACTGGTGACCGCTTTTGGTTTGATGCTATTGATCTTACCAGGAATCTACGTAGCGGTTCGATTGGCACTGGCCAACGCCATCTGTGTGATCGAAGGAAAGGGCCCGATCGACTCCATGAAGGAGAGCTGGGAAGGCACTGATGGCATGTTCTGGACCATGTTCAAAGGTCTGGCACTGATCTTTGGTGGCCTGTTTATGCTAGAAGTGATCCTGTCGCCGATGGTGGACCCCAGCAGCATGATCTCTATGCTGATCTCAGTCACACTGGATTTCCTAAACGTCCTTGGCACGATCTACGCGTATCGCGTCTACCGCGCATGGCGTGATAAAGAGCCGGTTGAGGATGAACCTTCGGTTCTCTGATTCTGTTGGAGCGACCTCAAAGAGGTCGCGATCTTTTCTTTAAGATCTAGATCAAAAGCTAGATCAAGATCAAAAACGAATACCCAGCCTAAAGGCTGGTCATTGGCACTTTTTGGTCAGCAAAAAGTACCCAAAAACTGACCACGCTCACTCGGCCTGCGGCACGCTCCGTTCAATGATTTTTCACTGAAGTCCAATAGGACACTGCAAAGTCGGCTCCTGCCTCCGTTGCAGACTTCGGCCATCCGGGCCTCAGCCGATTGAACTCTTAACCATGAAAAATCATCGTACTCACTCTCGATCGGACGTGGACAAGTCGGCACGAGATTAGAATCTGGCACCCAGATCCCCGTCCGACTGAGAACGAGCACGGTGCTCTTTTTCGTTAAGACGTTGAATGGATCGAGCCCCGGATGGGCGAGA
>JAAZVX010000110.1 GCA_018623095.1 Marinobacterium sp.
AGCACAATTTTCAGTCGCGATACGAGCCAGTTCAATCTGGCGGTTCTGTACATCGATGCGAGCATCTAATGAGGTCAGCGCTGTCTCACGCTGTTGCAAAGCATCGTCACCCAAATTACCCCGTTGATTCAGTGTCTGTGCACGATCATATTGATCACTCAGAAGTGGGCGTTGCGAACGTAGTTCACTTAACACGGCTTTTTGAGTCGCTAACTGGCTCTCATAGGTTCGGCAGTCCAGATTCACCAGGGTCTCGCCCTTCTTAACACGATCGCCGACTTCAACATTGATGTTAATAATGCGCGCAGAGAGTTCCGCACTGAGTGCTGCATCGTTAGCACTGATCACTTCAGCCGGTGCCGAAAACGTTGGTGAGTAGACCAAGCTCTCTAGTGTTTCAGTTGAAACCACTGGGGCTGACTGAGCAACGTTTGATAAGCCAAGCGCAAGAGCAAATAGAAAAGAACGCATCATTAACCTCGATTTTGACGAATGGTCTAAAGAACTGGACTGTTGTTACGCAGTCTAGCAAGGAATGGTGCATTGCAAAATAAAAGAGTGAGAGAGTGCTAATGAGCACCCTCTCAATAGTAGAGACGATCTATTTAAGATCAGCTGTTAAAGAGACCTGTGTTTCAGGGTCTACTTCATCGATATGGTGCTGATAATTGGGATGGTCTACACCTACGGCAAGCGCAGCGCCCGCTTTCAACGTCTCAACCATCTCACTACTCAATTCAAAGCGCATAAAGTGCACCGCACTGGTCTTCTCCTCAGTACTGCGTTCTAAATCTTCATCGGCAATGGCAAAGACCTTGTCATGACCAAACACTTGAACGTAGGTTTTGTGCTCAAGCCCAACCAGCTTACCCAGTGCTTCCTTGCGCTCTTCAGGGTCTGCAAACTCAATGAGTTGAGTACACTTCAAGTTGGTACCATCTGGAATCAATGGGTTGTATGCATCCAACTCATCCTGAATCCCCTCCTCATCAAAGGTTTTCTCGATTCGCAGCATCTCTTGGATCTGGTAGCGGATGGTCAACTCATCTTCAAACTGAAGCGTGACATTAGGGCCGACAAAGACCGTTCTGCGACGGCGATGTTCTAGTGCCTTTTTACGAAATTCAGGTCTCTCTTTGTGATAGGTTTCCAGCGACATTAACGAGTCGCGTACTAATTGGGTCATACTCTACTCCTTAAATGCCATAAGCCTTGCGCAATAGTGATATTGGGTGTGACTTCTCTGGCTGCTTGTCGTGATTTTTATCGATACCTTGTGCGATGTGAGCACCCCCTAGTGGGCAGTCACTCGAAATATAATCCGGATCGAAATCGGCCATCTGACGGAATACCGGCTTACCGATCTTCATCGCTTTCTCGTGAAACTCCTTCTTGACCCCATAGGTGCCCGCATGGCCACTGCATCGTTCAACCGTTTTCAGTTCGGTATCTGGAATCTGCTTCAACATCTCTTCGGTTTTCTTGCCGACGTTTTGCACCCGACCGTGACAGGGAACATGATAAGAGACTTTCCCTAGGCCTTGTTCGAACTCAGACTTCAATAGACCATCTTTCTGACGCGCAATGAGATACTCAAAAGGATCCCAAAATGCCTTTTGGACCAACTTAACCTCTTCGTCATCCGGATACATGAGGGGTAACTCTTGCTTAAACATCAATGTACAACTGGGCACAGCCGATGTCAGGGCATAACCCTCTTTCGCTAATTTTGCCAGCTGCGGAATGTTGATGCGTTTCAGCGAGTCAACTCCTTCTAAGTCACCCTGCTCAAGCTTGGGCATGCCACAGCAAACCTCTTTCTGAGCAAAGGTCCAAGGGATATCGTTGTGCTCAAGTACCGCGATAAAGTCCTCGCCGATACCTGGCTCGTTGTAGTTGATGTAACAGGTGGCAAACAGAGCCACTTTACCGGGTGTGCGCTCACCCGCAACAACGTCGAAGCTTTCATTGGGTTTGGCTTTATTGCGCAACTTCTTGCTGGCAAAAGGCGGTAACCAAGCCTCTTCGTCAACACCAAGAGTTGCTGACAAGGCTTTACGCGTCGGCTTCCAGTGGTTAACCGTATTAATAGTCTCACTGACAATGGGGATACCAGCTAATTTACCCGTGGTGTCGGTGCTCGATAGGATCTTGTCGCGCATGGGGAGACCCTTCTCTTTGGTCTCAACCGCTTTGGCGCGCAACATAAGATGCGGAAAATCTAAGTCAAATGGATGTGGTGGTACGTAGGGGCACTTCGCCATGTAACACATGTCACAGAGGTAACACTGATCAACAACTTTCTTGTAATCCTCTTTGGCAACACCATCAACCTCCATCGTTTCGCTTTCATCGATCAGGTCAAATAGCGTTGGGAAGGCGTCACAAAGACTCAAACATCGACGGCAGCCATGACAAATGTCGAACACACGCTCCATCTCTTGGTGAAGGTCGTCTTTGTCGTAGAAGGTAGGATTTTTCCAATCCAGTGGATGACGTGTAGGGGCCTCTAAGTTGCCCTCTTTTTTTGTACTCATAACACTCTCCAGGCTAAGATCGATAGGCCGAACAGGTTGCTCGACCTATCGTAGGCTGATTACGCTTCCGCTTTGTAAGTTTCCAAAGTTTTCTGGAACTTATTAGCGTGGCTGCGTTCAGCTTTCGCAAGCGTCTCGAACCAATCAGCAATCTCATCAAAGCCCTCTTCACGAGCGGCTTTCGCCATGCCTGGGTACATGTCAGTGTACTCGTGAGTTTCACCTGCAATAGCAGATTCCAGTGCTTCCGCCACATTGCCTGCAGCTAGACCAGTTTCTGGGTCACCTGAACCACCATCGATTAGGTATTCCATGTGGCCGTGTGCGTGACCCGTCTCACCTTCAGCAGTATTACGGAATACGTTCGCCACTTCTGGAGCACCTTCAATGTCTGCCATGTTGGCAAAGTATAGGTATCGACGGTTTGCTTTAGATTCGCCAGCAAAGGCTGCCTTTAGATTCTCTTCTGTTTTAGTACCTTTGAGATCCATGATGTTCTCTCCTATTTTTGTTAGCTAACTAAACAGAGTTTGGACAAGAGGGATGCTTGTCACACTTAAAATTACGACAGGATCTCAAAAATAGCTTAATTTTAATTTTCTATAGTAGCGATAGATCTTGCCTATCTACCTTTTAACCGCATACAAGAGTGGACATAATCAGTTTTAATCCAACTACTACTTAAATCGATCAGACAGGATGCTGCCATGGAAGAGTTTGCGAACACTCCGCCTCCGCCCTATTACGCTGTGATATTCACCTCTAAACGCAAGGAAGGTGATAAAGGGTACCGTGAAATGGCTGAACGCATGATGGAACTAGCTGCTCAACAACCTGGTTTTCTGGGAGTTGAATCAGCTCGCGATCAGACTGGGATTACGGTCTCATATTGGAAAGACTTAGAGTCAATAAAGCAGTGGAAAGAGAATGCAAACCACCGTGAGGCGCAGCGACTAGGCCACAAAGCTTGGTACTCGGCATTCAAAACACGCATTTGCAAAGTTGAACGTGAATATTCGATGACGTCTTAGTAACTATGAGTTAGAGGTTGCCTATCCTCAAACCCATAAGAATCGGAATGGCAAAATAGTCTCTATGAACTATCGTTAAGTATGTATTGGGTGGGTTTCACTCATTCAGTTGTCACTAAAACAACAACTAAATGGAAGAATAAAATGTACCGACTCTGCTATAAAAGTAAAAGCGTACTGCCATTGACTTGGGAGCTAGTCAAAGAGATAACAAACAAAAGCGAGAGCTCAAATAGTTCGGTTGGATTAACTGGAGTACTTCTTGCTAGCCGGACTCATTTTCTTCAAGTCATTGAGGGGAATTTTGAGGACGTCAACTCAGTATTTAGACGGATTTGTAGAGACACAAGGCATGATGATTTGAGCTTAATCAGCTTTAACGTGGTGGACGCTAGGCTGTTTGCCGCCTGGGGAATGAGAGGTATTGGTGTCTTCGATTTAAACAATAAACTTGAGGCAGCTTTGAAAGAGAAGTATGGCGAAGAGGAAGGTGGATTAAAATTTCCACTTGAAGAGTGGGCTGTTTTAGCGTTGATCAATGACCTTAAGATGGTGAGTGATCTACCCAGCTGGAAAAAATAAAAAGAGAGCTAAAGCGCTCTCTTTTTAAATAATCTACCAAACCATTTGGCCAGTGCCTGTTTTACATGTTCGGGTAGTTAGGGCCACCGCCACCCTCTGGTGCCACCCAACGAAT
>JAAZVX010000111.1 GCA_018623095.1 Marinobacterium sp.
ATCGCGGGTCTGCGCTCCGCTCTATCTGGTCGTGTGTACGCTGATGGTAAACCGATCGAGCCACTCAGCAATCCGCAGTGGCAGCAGAACATCGGATACATTACTCAACATCCTGAACTGATCTATGGCTCGCTAAGAGAAAACCTCTGTCTGGGTAAGCATTACTCTGATGATGCTATATGGGATGCCCTGAGGGCAGCTCAACTCGAGACCGTCGTAAAACAGCTGCCACAAAATCTGGACTACTTCATCACGGACACAGGGCATTTTCTATCTGGCGGCCAGATTCAACGTCTTTCGATTGCGCGAGCGCTGCTACATCGCCCCAAACTACTGTTACTGGATGAGCCCGTTGCGAATTTAGATGTTGATACTGCTGAACTGTTTATGGATGCTCTGAACCAATACGTTGAACTTGGCGGTATCATCATCATGGCTAGCCATCGCACTAACCAGTTCGAATTCACACAACAGCTCACGCTCGTTAAGGCGGAGGTAGAATCATGAATCAACGCTACTGGTCCTTGCTACTAGCTGAGCGTGGCGTCTTTCTACTGGGCTTAACGCTGTCAATTATCACTGCGTTTGCCGGTATTGCTCTATTAGCGGTTTCTGGCTGGTTTATCAGTGCTGCAGCCTTGGCGGGTCTCACTGCGGCCGCAGCCCATGCGTTTAATTTTTTCACGCCCGGTGCCATCGTTCGTGGTCTCTCCATTGCACGTACAGCGGGACGCTACGGAGAACGATTGGCTAACCACGAAGCGACCTTCAGACTGATAACGACTCTAAGACGGGATATCTTCGCTCGACTCGCCAACAACCAAAACATCAGTGCGCGCATGAATCGACACGACAGTGCGAGTCAGATGCTGCAGGATATTCAAAACATTGAAGGGATCCATCTTCACTCCCTTGTGCCAGCCATTACTGCTCTCTTTTCAGCGCTTGGGTTTGTTCTAGTGACGGCGCTGTTTCTTCCTGGTCTTGCGATAGCAAGCCTACCACTTATCCTGCTGGCATTAGTCGGAGTCCCTTGGCTCTATTCTAAAGCCGTGCTTGAGCCAGAATCTGAGCTGCACCTAAGTCGAAATGCTCTTTGGTCCCGTGCTAGCGGTATCTTCTCAAGTTTGCGCCTGCTCACTTTGTCGCAGCAGCTTGAACAAGAAGGTAACACCTTGCGCCAGCAAAGCACTCAGTCGGATCTATTCGAACTCCAAGCCTTAAAGCGCCAGCAACTTATTAACCTGCTGTCACAATTCATCAATTTAGGGCTGGTCGGCTTAACGCTCTACATGGCAATGCATGCGTACCTTGCTGGCGAATTGGCCGGGGCACTGATCTTCATGCTATTGCTGTTATCACTGGGCACCATTGAGGTTTTAAGCGCAGCTAATGGCGCCATTTCACATTTTTTATTAGGTCAACGTGCTCTTAATCGCCTAGGTAAAAGTAGCGAAAACCAGGAGATCATCGAAGATAAACGCACTATCTCCAAAGAAAATGCCACTTTAAAACTCGCTGTTAAAGAGCTCAGCTACGAGTATAAGGGAGCTGATAAGCCTGTATTCGAAAAGCGCTCTGTCGAGTTTAATCAACTAGGCTTGAACTGGATTGCCGGACAGAGTGGTCGCGGTAAGACCACCCTACTTCGATTGATTGCCGGTGAGCTTGAACTGCAACAGGGCCGTCTCGCCATTGAGGGCAGCCCAGCATCAAAGATCGCTTATCTGCCGCAACGAGTGCAGATTATCCGTTCTACACTGCGTCATAACCTAGATTTCAGCGGCCAACGAACCGACCAAGAGATACTCAGCGCCCTGAGCAAAGTTGAGCTAAGCGAGTGGGTCAAATCACTGCCTAATCAACTCGATACCTGGATTGGACCGGGAGAGTGGGAACCCTCTGGCGGTGAATTAAAACGCATCGGTTTGGCGCGGCTGCTACTGAAAGAGGCGGACATTCTTTTGCTGGATGAGCCCTTTGCTGGAATGGACGCTGAGCTGCAATCAAACATCGTCAATACGCTTCGTGATCTATGGCAGCAAAAGCTGGTGCTTCTGGTGTCACATGACCTTGAGCAACGCGATTCAAATGACCCTTTGCACCACCTGTAAAGAGAAGCTTTCATGAAAACCCCTATTACGCTCCTAACAGGTTTTCTCGGCAGCGGGAAAACCACACTGCTGAATCATCTAATTAACCAGCCAGAACTGTCCGATACGCTCGTCATCATTAACGAATTTGGTGAAATTGCTTTGGATCATCTCTTGGTCGCTGAGAGCAATGAGAACGTATTGATGGAAATGGACAGTGGCTGCATGTGCTGCACAGTACGTGGTGATCTGGTCAACACACTCCATGAAGTAACGGCGCAGATGTCAGAGCCTGACGGTCGACAATTTAAACGGATTATTATTGAGACGACTGGATTGGCAGACCCTGCGCCGATTATTCACACACTGATGACCGATCGCTGGATAGCTGAGGCTTATCAGTTAGATGGTGTTGTCACGACAGTCGATCTAGCCACCGGTTCAAACACTTTAGATCAACACAAAGAGTCAGTGAAACAGGCAGCTCTAGCTGATCTGCTACTACTGACCAAAGGCGATCTGGCTGATGCGCCAGCCAAAGCGTCGTTAATCAGCAGACTCAATCAAATCAACCCAAGTGCGCGCAAGCTAGAAGTGGCCGGTGGAAAGGCAGACCCTAATCAGTTGCTCAATATAGGCTTATTCACGACTGACGGTAAGCTAACCGATGTGGAAGCCTGGTTAAGAGAGGAAGCCTATTCTGAACAGCAAGATCACCACCATAATCATGATTGCCACGAACATGGCTGTGATCACGACCATGCCAAACGCCATGGTGACAGCATTGAGTCCTTCTGCCTGACGGTTGATAAGCCCATTAGCAAAGAGGCGCTGCAAGATTGGATGCAATTACTGATGAGTCTAGTCGGCAGTAACATCCTGCGCATTAAAGGGCTTCTGAATATCGAAGGCGTTGAGGAACCATTAGTCATTCACGGTGTACAGCAACTGTTTCACCCACCGGTTCCTCTGCCGGCTTGGCCAAACGATGATCAGCGAACACGACTGGTTTTTATCACGCACAATGTCAGCAAAGAGTTTATCGAGAATACCTTCAAAGAGTTGATCGATATTGCGGAGGCCTAAACTAAAAGCCCCATGAAATCGCTAACTTCACGGGGCTTTTTTCATTTATTCGCGACCTATTAGAGATCGCTCCTACTCTTTAAACTGCAGGTTCAACCACTAACTCTGGGTGGCGTAGCATGTTCTTTGTAAGGCGGACAATGGCATAAATCGTAGCCGCTTGAATCATGAACATCGTACCAATACCCAACCAGTAAACTAAGCCAAACTTAGCGACAATGCCGGTGCCTACTATCGCAACGTGCCACCAGAATAGATTCAGAACAAAGAAGGCAACACCTGGACAAACAAGACCAAAAGCCACTGGGCTGTGCTCGCCGCCGTGTAGGTACTTATCGAGGTAACCGTTCTGTTTCATTACACGGTAACCGACCATCAAGATCACTGCTTGCAACGCAACCATCAACGTCATCATCTGGAAGTTATCACCGGCGTCCAACTTACCGCCAGTTAAGTGGGCGATGCCGTGCTCCATGCGCAACCACTCTATACCGAGCAGTGTCACAATCGGTACCAACATCCATAAACTAGGCGTCGCTTGCTCCTGAAGTCCATGCTGCATCATTGCATTCACACCAGAGACCAGTACGACCAGAACAACCAATACGGCGGCGATCAGGAACAGGTACGAGAACACTGAGGCAATCGTAATGACCGCAGGAATGTGAGACATCGCTGCAGGTGCTGCAAACCCAACCGAAAGCATCGAGAAGGTAAACGCAGCCATCAGAGGTGATAGATGGTTATGCTCTTCACTGCGGTAGCCGCCCTGCGTCAACATACGGCCAAGGTAGCGACCGTACATTTTAAGCGCGTAGTAGCCGATGATCAAAAAGGCTAACAGAGCCCCTGGGAACATCCACTCGATAATGGTCCACAGACCCGGAACAAATAGCGCACCCGATACAAACATCACGTTCACTGTCATCGAGAAGGTCAGTGGCAGAGCCAGCATCTGAACCTCCGCGGGTGAGTTCAAGATCTTTTCATGTGCTTCAGTGCCTTTAACAGCGTTATATTCGTGAATGTTCCAAACGAGCAGTGCGATGTGCATTACGCCAAAAAAGACCACTCCAGC
>JAAZVX010000112.1 GCA_018623095.1 Marinobacterium sp.
AATAATGCGCACGTTATCGGTAAACTCGTAAAGCGTTGCTGAATCCTTCGAGTGTTGGAGCACTAAATACTGCACTGCAAACTCGATATCGACGATACCACCAGCGTCCTGTTTGATATTGAACTCTTCTGAGCCCTCTGCACTGCCGAGGTGGTCACGCATTTTCTGGCGCATGGCGATAACCTCATCACGTAACTCATCAGTGTTTCGCTCCTTGCACAACACTTTGGCACGGACCGATTCAAACTCAGTTTTGAGTCGCTTCGATCCAGCCACCACACGAGCACGAACCAGCGCCTGATGTTCCCAAGTCCAAGCCTCATTCATCTGATAAGCTTCAAAGGCTTTTAATGAGCTCACCAATAGGCCAGAGTTCCCTGAAGGGCGCAGACGCATGTCCACTTCATAGAGCTGACCCGAGGTCGTAAAGGTATTTAATATATGGATGATGCGCTGACCTAGACGCGTGAAAAAAACGTCATTGGCTATCTCCTTATTACCGCCAATGGTCATTAGGTTACTGGGCGCATCATGAACAAACACCAGATCCAAATCCGATCCATAGGAGAGCTCGATTCCGCCCAGCTTACCAAAGCCAATAATGACAAAATCTTGATCGCAGGCAACACCAGATGATCGTTGAGGCGTTCCATATTTCATCGTCATATCACGCCATGCAATCTCCAAAACGGCCTGAAGAATCGCCTCTGCCAACCAAGTTAAGTAATCACTCACTTTCATTAGAGGCAAGGCACCTGTTATGTCTGCAGCAGCCACTCGCAAAATATGGGCATTTCTAAAGTAGCGCAAAGCCTCCATTAACTGCTCGATGTCATCTTCTGGAATGCGCATCAACTGCTGTCTTAGCTCGTTAGATAGTGCTTGAGCATCCGGTGGGCTAAACAGAGAGGCAGCATCGATCAACTCATCCAGTAGTACCGGCTGATGAGCTAACTTCTCTGCAAACCATGGACTGGCTGAACAGAGCTTTACCAGCTGCGCGCGAGCATTGGGATTTTCAGCCAACAGTAGTAGATAGGCCGATCGGCGAACCACCGCTTGTATCAACTGTAGAACACGTTCTAAGGTCTCTTCAGCATTTTCAACGTTCGACAAATCTCTGAGCAGCCGAGGGAGAAGGTCTAGCAAGCGCTCCTGACCTACATTTTGAAGCGCCTGGACAGTTCTCAACTGTCGCAGTGACAACAATGCCTTAACTGCTCGATCGGTTGTGCTATAACCCAGCTCCTTTAGATAGTGAGCCAAAGCCTCCTGATCAGAGAACTCCTCATGCCAAAGACCGGTTAAATGGGCATCACTCTCGATTTGATCGGCATTCTCTTCTTGATCAACGGGCGCAATGACATCTGCAAAGTGTTTCGAGACACGGCTTCGATGGTCTTCCAGCTCAGTTAATAGCGCCTCAGGACTATTGAAGCCCATTGAATAAGCCAAGCGCTGCATACCGAGATCATCAGCCGGCAACTCCTGGGTCTGCTTGTCCGCTTGAGCCTGAATCGCGTGTTCCACATTACGCAGGAAAACATAAGCGCTAGTTAGCTCGGTCACTACCAATTCTGGAATACCGACCACTTCTGGCAACAGGGGTAATATATTGCACAGCTCTCGCTGCTGCAGACGTGTATCTCGGCCACCGCGTATTAACTGAAAGGCTTGAGCAATGAATTCAACTTCTCGAATGCCACCTGCGCCCAACTTCACGTTATTCTCGCGACCTTTTAAACGGTTCTCACGCTCAATCATGCCCTTCATTTCGCGCAGCGATTCAAAGGCGCTGTAGTCAATGTATTTACGGTAGACAAAGGGGCGTAAATCCTGCATCAACTTAGCGCCAGCCTCCTTATCGCCCGCAATAATGCGCGCTTTTATCAGGGCATAACGCTCCCACTCACGGCCTTGTGTCTGATAGTACTGCTCCATGGCATCAAAGCTAGCGACCAAGGGACCAGACGATCCAAAAGGTCGTAAACGCATATCGACACGGAATACAAAACCTTCAGCTGTTGGGGCATCTAACACCCGAATCAACCTCTTACCAAGGCGTGTAAAAAACTCTTGATTGGATAGAGAACGACGGCCACCTTGGGTTTCACCGTTAGCAGGAAAGGTAAAAATCAGATCAATATCTGAAGAGAGATTCAATTCATGAGCCCCCAGCTTCCCCATACCAATGACTGCCATGCGCTGCAGGTTTCCGTCAGAGTCCGTGGGCTCGCCCAAATCTTTGACAAGGTCTTTATGCAGCCAGTTCAACGCAGCATCGGTGGTGGCATCGGCCAATTCGGAGAGCATCCGGGTGGTTTCTGCTAGATCCGCCAATCGGTTTAAGTCGCGCCAAATGATTCTAAGCATAGCCAATCGACGCAGACGGCGCAGCGCAACACTCAGTGCCTCTTCACTTTCCACAGCGGCAACAGCCGCCAACACTTGCGCTGTTAGAGCACCTGTCGGAAGCTCACCGGCATCAAGGTTTAACTGCTCAATAAGTTCTGGATGACGCTGCAGCTGATCAGCAACATAGTCAGATCCCATTAATACTCGATCTAACTCCGCCAACCGATTGTGATCAGATCCAAGCAGATCTCTTACTGCTGAAACCTTTTGCTGCTGTTTTTCTAGGTAGTCATTCAAAATCGCTGTCACTCAAACCACTCCGAAATCTTGCCAATAGGACTAATATACTGCGTTCAGTTATAAGAAGAACAGGACTTAAATCAAATTGCACCAATACTGTGCAAAAGCTCAATTTAAGCCCTACTTTAGTATTGACCTTTGAGTCAGAATGACACAATCTTAATCGAGTAAGCAGAGTGCTGACGTTGGGTACAGAAGATTATTTGATCAAAACACCCCGTTACTCCGTAACTTTCAGACAATTTTCAACGATAAATGTCGATGAGAATTTCTTTCTAAAGATTGTTGGCACACTAGTTGCTGTGGAAAAAGAACAACAACCTACTCAAAAGAGGATCTACATAATGGCTAAGAAAGCTTTACTAACCGCTTCTATCCTTGCTGCAACAATGACTGCTGGTGCAGTTCAAGCAGCTACTCTTGACGACGTTAAGAGCCGTGGCACCCTAACTTGTGGTGTATCTACTGGTCTTGCAGGTTTCTCACAAAAAGATGAGAACGGCAAATGGAGCGGACTCGACGTTGATATGTGTCGCGCGGTTGCAGCTGCAGTACTTGGCGATTCAGAAGCAGTTCAATACAAACCGCTAACCGCTAAAGAGCGTTTCACTGCGCTAGCGTCTGGCGAAATCGACATGCTATCTCGTAACACGACTTGGACTCACACTCGTGATACATCACTAGGTATCAACTTTGCTGGTACTAACTACTACGACGGTGCGTCATTCATGGTTATGAAAGACCTAGGCGTATCAAGCGCAACTCAACTAGACGGTGCAAACGCATGTATCCAAGCGGGTACCTCTACTGAGCTTGCAATTGCTGACTACTTCCGTGAGAACGGCATGTCTTACAAAGCGGTTACTTTCGATACATCTGACCAAACTCGTCAAGGTTTCGAATCAGGTCGTTGTGACTTCCTAACATCTGACGGTTCGCAGCTGGCAGCACTTCGTATCGGTCTAGCAAACCCAGACAATGCGGTGATTCTTCCTGAAGTGATCTCTAAAGAGCCACTAGGCCCTGTAGTTCGTCAAGGTGATGACCAGTGGTTCAACATTGTTAAGTGGTCTCTAAACGCAATGATCGAAGCGGAAGAGCAGAAAGTAACCTCTGCAAACGCAGCTGACATGAAAGCGAACGGCAACCCAGCTAACAAGCGTCTACTAGGTGCTGAAGGTGAACTAGGTGCCAACCTAGGTCTAAGTGCTGATTGGGCTTACAACATCATCACTCAAGTAGGTAACTACTCAGAGTCGTTTGAGCGTAACGTAGGCATGGATTCACCACTTAAACTAGCACGTGGCATCAACGCGTCTTGGCGTGATGGCGGTATCCTTTACGCACCAGCTATGCGCTAAATCCTCAGCGATCTAAAAAGGGGCACAACAGTGCCCCTTTCTGCGTGAAAGCACTCTATTTTTAGGTTAATTCAATGTTCAAACAAAAAACCATTGAAGAGGTGAAGTCAGCGAGCCGTAAATCGAGCTCTGGCAAAACCTCCAACGCCTTTTATAACAACCCACGTATACGCGGTTTCTTCTATCAAATCGCACTCGTCGCTGGGTTGCTCTATTTTTTTGGCACCATCAT
>JAAZVX010000003.1 GCA_018623095.1 Marinobacterium sp.
CGCATGGCGCCCTGCTCAGTGGTTTCACCGTTCTCCATAAAGCCTGCAGGCAGGGTCCAATAGTTCTTACGCGGTTCGATATTGCGGCGGCACATTAACACCTTGTCTTCCCATATTGGGAGGCAGCCAGCAATGATTCGAGGATTAGAATAGAAGATGGTCTCGCAATTTGGGCAGACATGTCTGGGAAGGTGATCACCCTCTGGGATCGTCCACTCAACCGGTGTGGCACACTCGCTGCAGAACTTCATCGAATCTCCTATCCTTTGCGTAGATTGCTTCTAAACGGTGTATGATTAACTTAATGATTTCGAAAATAGAGCAAACCCTGACACACTACAAGCCTTGGCAGCTATCGGAATGTTATTCGCCCGAACAGCAAGCGGGTGTGATGATGTTAATTACCGATCTGGCGGTGCCTGAAGTGATACTGACTTTGCGGCACAGCAAGTTGTCGAGTCATGCTGGTGAGGTGGCTTTTCCTGGGGGGCGTAGGGATCCAGAAGATCAGGATATTCTGGCTACCGCCCTGCGTGAGACCCATGAAGAGCTTGGTATTTCCCCCGATTTGGTTAGGCCTTTAGGCGCGCTCAGTGATGTGCTGTCAAAGCACCGCCTTAAAGTAGTTCCTTGGGTAGGCGTGGTATCGCACCAAGTTGTCGAACAGCCTAATCCGGACGAGATTGATGCCGTGTTTCGGGTACCGTTGAGCTATTTTATGGAGCCGGGACGGGCGCGATTTGACCAGTTTATGGATCTGACTGGTAAGACCCGATATGCACCCGCTTGGGAGTATCAGGGTTATGAGATCTGGGGGCTCACCGCCTGGGTCATTGCCGAGCTACTAAACAGTGCATTTGATGCACAGATTCAAACCAGACCAAGGCCAGAGAGAACCTAATGGATGCTGAAAAACCGATCCCTAACCCCTGTATGGGCGTGTGTGCACTCGATGAGGATGATCTCTGTATCGCGTGTCGTCGATCAGGTTTAGAGATCGCCTACTGGAGTACATACTCTAACGAGAAAAAGCGTGAAGTCTGGGCGTTGATTCGAGAGCGGGAGGCTACTCCTCCTCGTCACTCTCGATCTCGAGGCGCTGGACACGAACCGTCTTAATTAGGTTGTCACTGATCTGCAGTGTCTCTAGACGGTACTCGTTGAGTTCGATGCAGACGTTTGCTTCAGGGATCGACTCCAGCTGTTCTGTAATCAAACCGTTTAACGTTTTTGGTCCTTCGGTCGATAGCTCCCAGTTCAGCGCTTTATTGATCTCGCGAATGTAGGCTGAGCCATCAATGAAGTAGCTGCCATCTTCTTGTTGGTGAATATCTTCGTGAATATCCGCCTGATCATTTGAGAGCTCGCCGACGATCTCTTCCAGAATGTCCTCAAGCGTGACAATCCCCTGAACATCCCCATACTCATCAACGACGACCCCAATCCGACGACTCTCTTTTTGAAAGTTGAGTAGCTGTGTCTGAAGTGGCGTGCTTTCAGGAATAAAGTAGGGCTCGTGAACTACCGCCATAATGGACGGTTTGGTTACCTTGCCCTGTTGAATCAACTGGGCCAGGTTGCGCATGTGCAGCACGCCGACAATCTGGTTAATGTCGCCACGGTAGACCGGTAGGCGGGTGTGTTTGGTTTTGGAGAGCTGATTCAGTATCTGATCCATCTCATGGTCCAGATCAATGCCCTCCACCTCGTTACGTGGAATGATGATGTCATTGACAGTGACTTCGCCAAGCTCGAGTACACCCAGTAACATTGATTGATTTGATTGAGGTATCAGTGCACCTGACTCATTCACGATGGTGCGCAGCTCCTCAGTACTGAGGTTGTGAGCATCTTCCCCAGTTGTCTTGATGCCGAGCAGTCGAAAAATCCCATTGGTAATCATATTGACGGCAAATACCAGTGGATAAAATACCTTTAATAGCAGTGCCAGCACGTACGCTGCTGGAAAGGCTATCTTCTCTGGATACATTGCCGCGAGTGTTTTCGGTGTTACTTCGGCGAAGATCAGTACTACCAGTGTTAAGGCGCCTGTTGCGATGGCGATACCCGCATCCCCCCAAATTCGAACGGCAATGACGGTCGCAATGGCGGATGCGAGAATGTTGACGAAGTTATTACCAATCAGAATTAAGCCGATCAGACGATCGGGGCGATCTAAAAGTTTGGCGGCTTTACGTGCGCCTAAGTGGTTATTCTTCGCTAAATGCTTCAAACGGTAGCGATTGAGCGACATCATGCCAGTTTCTGAACTAGAGAAAAATGCAGAACAGAGGATCAGAATGAACAGAAGAATTGAGAGCGAGCTTATCGACGCGTCTTCCAAGGGATAATGCCTAAATTGTTAATGGAAGGTCATTTTGTGTAGATGGGGCTTAGGTGTCAACCCAATTACGCCCCAAGTATGAGCTCTAGTACGGCCTTTGAGCCAAAGAAGCCGAGCATGAGAAGTACAAAACCACTCAGTGTCCAGCGCAGAGCGGTTCGACTGCGCCAACCAAACATTGCTCGCCCTGTCAGTAAGATGGTGAAAATTAGCCATGCTCCTAGGGAGAGCAGTGTTTTGTGGGCAAGGTGCTGTGCAAATAGATCATCGGTGTAAACGTAGCCAGTAATCAACGCCAGCGTCAGAACCAGCTGGCCTGCAGCGATCAACTCAAACAGAAAGTTTTCCATCACCTGTAGGGGTGGCAGGGTATTCAGTAGGCCTCTGGTCTTGTGGCTTTTAAGGGCGTGCTCTTGCTTAGAGAGCAGTAGCGCTTGCAGGGCTGCCAGCGTGAACAGGCTGTAAGAGATGAGCGACAGTAAAATGTGGCTGAGTAGCCCGGCACTGTATTCCGATTTGCTCCCCTCGCCAGGAAAAGCATAGGCCAGCGCCAAGGTGACGGCGGCCATTGGGAATACCCACATAAATAGGTTATCGAGTTTGTGGCGCAGACTGCCCAGCAGTAAAAGGACCACGACGGCAATCGATATCATTGAGCCGGCTACAAAAAAGCTCAAGTTTAAGGCTGGTCCGTCCGAAATGATCTGCAGTGTTGCGATCAGTTGAAAAATGACGGCAATAGTGCCAAACGCCTGTATGCGGTTACGCGGTCCGCCCTGTTGCGTGGCAAACTGCTTCATTTGCCACTGGCTGGCAATTAGATAGAGGCCAATGGCGACAAGGGTCAATAACGATAACATCCAAAACTCCGGACTGTGTAAACCTAATTCCACAAGTGTGGCACAAATTGCTGGGATGCGAAATATACAGTCCGCCTATGCCTGCGCTATACTAGGCCGCAAATTTGGCGGGATATCTCGATATCGATACGACCCATTTGACCCGCGCAATGAGGAATAGAATGTTTGCAAACCTTCAAGAACGTTTAACTGGCACGCTTCGCTCCGTTACCGGACGCGCGAAACTGACCGAAGACAATATCAAGGAGACGCTGCGTGAAGTACGCATGGCGCTGCTTGAAGCTGATGTTGCTCTGCCGGTGGTTAAGGAGTTTGTAAACGCCGTAAAAGAGCGCGCCGTCGGTCAGGAAGTTTCCAAAAGCCTAACTCCTGGTCAGGTTTTCGTTAAGATTGTTAACGAAGAGCTGGTTCGCGTTATGGGTGAGGCGAACGAGAAGCTCAATCTTGCGGCGACACCACCCGCAGTGGTGATGATGGCGGGCCTTCAGGGTGCGGGTAAAACTACTTCAGTTGCTAAACTGGCGCGCTTTCTTCGTGAGCGAGAAAAGAAGAAGGTGTTGGTTGTATCGGCTGATGTCTACCGTCCAGCCGCGATTCGTCAGCTAGAGACGCTGGCTGGTGAGGTTGATGTAGAGTTCTTCCCTTCAACTATTGAACAGAAGCCGATCGATATCGTTAACAGTGCGACGGCTCATGCAAAAATTCAACACCATGATGTTGTCATTGTCGATACCGCAGGGCGTCTGGCAGTTGATGATGCCATGATGGCTGAGATTAAAGAGCTGCATACAGCGGTTAATCCGGTCGAGACGCTGTTTGTCGTTGACTCAATGACCGGTCAGGATGCGGCGAACACCGCTAAAGCGTTTAACGAAGTGTTGCCACTGACCGGTGTGATCCTGACAAAGACAGACGGTGATGCTCGTGGCGGTGCGGCTCTGTCGGTGCGTCACATCACTGGCAAGCCGATTAAGTTCTTAGGTGTCGGTGAGAAGGTCGACGCGCTGGAGCCATTTCACCCTGATCGTGTTGCGTCTCGTATATTGGGTATGGGTGATGTGCTCTCCCTTATCGAAGAAGCTGAGCGCAAAATTGATAAGGACAAAGCTGAAAAACTGGCCAAGAAGGTCACTAAAGGTAAAGGCTTTGATCTGGAAGACTTCCGCGATCAGATTAATCAGATGAACAACATGGGCGGCATGATGTCCATGATGGAAAAAATGCCGGGTATGGGGCAGATGGTTCAAGCCGCTCAAACGGCTCAGGCTGAGCAGGGAATGAAGAAGTTCGCTGTTATCATCGACTCGATGACGGCTAAAGAGCGTCGTAACCCAGACATCATTAGCGGGTCTCGCAAGCGTCGTATTGCCGCCGGTTCAGGTACCAGTATCCAAGAGATTAACCGTCTACTTAAACAGCACAAGCAGATGGCGAAGATGATGAAGAAATTTGGTTCTAAATCGGGCATGGCGAAATTGGCGCGTGGCATGAAAGGGATGATGCCACCTGGCATGGGCGGCCCTGGTGGATTTCCACGTATGTAGCTGATCAATCTCTGATCAAAAAATAGCTTTTAATGGGCGCAGTATTCACGTAGAATCTGCGCCCTATTTAATTTGGCCTTCATCTGTCTGGGCAATTTGCTGGGATTGGTGAAGAAACAACAATGATGGGCGATCTCAAAACCCATCCGCGAAATAAAGGGGTCCTTAATGGTCACTATTCGTTTGTCCCGTGGTGGCGCTAAAAAGCGTCCGTTCTATCACATTCATGTCGCAGACTCTCGTTTTGCGCGTGACAGCCGCTTTATTGAGCGTGTTGGTTTCTTCAATCCGGTTGCTCGCGGCCAGGAAGAGCGTCTACGTCTTGATCTTGAGCGCGTAGACTACTGGGTTAGCAAGGGCGCTCAAATGAGCGAACGTGTTAGCACACTGGTTAAAGAAGCACGTAAAACTAAGTAATTGATTAAGGCCTGATAGCAGTGGCAGAGATTGCAGCAGAGGACTACGTAGTTCTTGGACGCTTCAACTCACCTTTCGGTGTACAGGGTTGGATAAAAGTCTACTCCTACACTGACACGATGGAGAATATCCTCAGCTATCGCCCCTGGTTGGTAAAGCAGCAAGGCGAGTGGGTACCGGTTAAGGTAACCAGCGCAAAAAAACAGGGTAAGGGTTTAATCGCAAAATTGGACTCGATAGATTCACCCGAAGCAGCCCGCCAATATTGTGAAGCGGAGATTGCAGTGCCACGTTCGGTTCTACCAACGTTGGACGATGGTGAGTACTACTGGAGTCAATTAGAAACATTATTGGTTTATACCGAATCCGGCGAATTGTTGGGTCGGGTAGATCACCTAATTGAAACCGGCGCAAATGATGTGTTGGTTGTAAAAGGTACAGACGAGAGCGTCGATCGTGAAACACGATTGATCCCATATGTACCGGATCAGGTGATCAAACAAATTGATTTAAACGCTGGAACAATGCGGGTCGATTGGGACCCAGAGTTCTAAGTTGTGTGGTTTGGGATCGTATCGCTGTTCCCTGAAATGCTTGAGGCGGTTAGCCGTTTTGGTGTTACAGGCAGGGCAGTTAAAAACGGACTGATCCAAGTTGAGAGCTGGAATCCAAGAGATTTTACTCACGACAAGCATCGCACCGTAGATGATCGCCCCTTTGGTGGTGGTCCCGGGATGCTGATGAAGGTTCAGCCATTAAAAGATGCGATAGCGGCGGCGAAAGCGGCAGCACCCAGTCAGGCTAAAGTGATCTATCTGTCGCCTCAGGGCAGACGCTTAGATCAACAAGGTGTGACAGAACTGGCCACGGCAGAGAGTTTAATCTTTGTCTGCGGTCGCTACGAAGGGGTTGATGAACGCCTGATCGAAGCGGAAGTGGATGAGGAGTGGTCACTCGGTGATTTTG
Organism: Marinobacterium sp.; assembly: GCA_018623095.1. Taxonomy (GTDB): domain Bacteria; phylum Pseudomonadota; class Gammaproteobacteria; order Pseudomonadales; family Balneatricaceae; genus Marinobacterium_E. Next base: position 6,132 of record JAAZVX010000003.1, read on the forward strand.
TCCTGAGTGGCGGTGAGCTCCCCGCTATGGTGATGGTTGATGCGATATCAAGAATGGTCCCTGGTGTACTGGGTGACCAAGCCTCTGCTGAAGAGGACTCCTTCTCAGAAGGGTTACTTGATTGTCCACACTACACACGACCAGAACAGTTAGATGGCGTTGGCGTACCGCCGGTATTGATGAGTGGAAATCACGCAGAGATTCGGAAATGGCGCTTAAAACAGCAGTTGGGAAGGACCTATGAGCGTCGTCCTGATCTGCTCGAAAAGATTGATTTGGACCCAGAACAACAAACGTTGTTAAACGAATACATCGGCGAGACTAAAAAGTAGTCCGCAGTTGAAAAGTTAGGAGCGAGCGATGAGCAGCAAAAACTTAATCATTCAGCAGATTGAAGCTGAACAAACTGGTAAAGAAGTACCAAACTTCGGCCCAGGTGACACTGTAGTAGTTCAAGTACGTGTAGTAGAGGGCAGCCGTAGCCGTCTACAGGCATTTGAAGGCGTAGTTCTAGGCAAGCGTAACCGCGGTCTAAACTCTGCATTCACTGTACGTAAAATCTCTCACGGTGTTGGCGTAGAGCGTACTTTCCAGACTTACAGCCCAGCGGTTGAAGCGATCGAAGTTAAGCGTCGCGGTGACGTCCGTCAGGCGAAACTTTACTACCTACGTGAGCGTAGCGGTAAGTCTGCACGTATCAAAGAGAAGCTTAGCTAAGTTAATTTGATTAACTGAGTTGATCTCGATTAAAAAAGGCGACCATTGGTCGCCTTTTTTGTTGCCCCGGTTTCTACTAATTTTAATACTGGTCTAGTATGAAGTGATCACAACTGGGGGAACGTTTTGCGCTGGTTTAAAACCGCTCTGCTGTTATTGATTGCTACGCTGCTGGTAGGTGGAGGCGGTTATGCCTACGTCTGGTATAAAGCGAAGGCCTATATCGATGATACGTTGACGGTGCTGTTGCCCGGTTATCGGGTGCACTACGATAAGTTGGTGCTCGATCCTAGGGGTGAGGTACGAATTGAGTCTCTGCAGGCCGCGCCCTTTGGTTACGACTCTGCCATCAAGGTCACCAATATCAGTGTTCGAGCAGATGCGCCGCTCTTCTTCCTTCAACCCTCTCCCGTTAGCAGTGCTTCTGAATGGCCGAGCTTTCTAGCGATCACAATCGATAAGTTGAGAATGGATCTGGCATCTGACTTTATGGAGACTGCGTTTGCGATACAGAGTGCGGCTGAGAGTAAAGGGTTGGTCAACATCGCTGCTCTGGGGTGTGGTGATGTGCGTGAGTTCTCGCTGCCTGTATTAAGGGATATGGGTTACTCGGAAATTCAGGCCGATCTAACCATCCGTCTCGATCCAGACAATGATAATGGTCGTCTGGTGTTGGGTAGTCAAATTCAGCTGCTGGGAATTGCTTCTCAGAGACTTGTGCTGGAGGTCAGTTTTACACCTGGGTATCTGGCTCCGCAAACGCTGTTAGCCGCGAGCCCAAGGGTGCAACGTTTTCAATTTGCCTATCAGGATCTCGGATTTAATGCTCGCCGCGACACCTACTGCGCTGAACAGACGCAGGTGACCGAAGCGCAGTATCGTTTAGTGCATGCCGATCTGTTAAAAGCACAGGCTTTACAGTTGGGTATGCAGGTGCCTGAGCGCCTTTGGAACGCTTATGAGCAAGCCATTGCGCCAGGTTCGAATATTGATCTGGGTATCTCTCCAGCCGGAGGAATAGGGAGTGAGTTGTTTGTCTTGATGAATGCGCCGCATGTCTTAGCTGAGCGTTTAAACCCCTCTCTGCGCATCAATTCGGTCGAGCTGAATTTGGCTGGCTTAGATTGGGAGTTGTTACTGCCAGATGCCGAGCAGGCCGAGCAGCTAACCCCTCAACAGGAGACGCTGGTTAATGTTGAGCAACTCAAAGAGAAGATGCTTTCGAGTCGTGAAGTGCAAAAACGTGAGGCGCTTAAGACGTTCTACCCCGCCCGCTTTGATGAGCTAGACGATTACTTGCAGTACCAGATTCGTCTCTATACCCAATTTGGGCGTCAGGTAGAGGGGCGCTTGATCGAAGTGACTGACAACAAGTTAGTTCTACTAAGAAGGATGGATCAAGGGTATGCTTCCTACTCTGTTGATCGTAACTTTTTAGAAACTATTGAGGTCTACCGTTAGTGCCGGATGGTCGCTTTACCGCTCAGAGCCCTGATCCCAAAGATGCTGCGCTGATCAAAGAGTTTATTCAGGGATTGTGGATGGAGCGTGGTTTGAGTGACAACACCCAGAGCTCCTACCGGCGAGACCTGAACCAATTTGCCTGCTGGTTGAATCGCCAGGGTATCTCTTTGATGGAGGTGGCCCAAGGCGATCTTCAGCGCTATCTCGCGTGGCGTCTTTCAGAGGCGTTTAAAGCCAGCTCAACCGCTCGACAGCTCTCTTGTATTCGAGGTTTTTATCGCTACCAGCTGCGTGAGGGGGTGATCGACGTTGATCCTACCCTAAACGTATCCAACCCTAAGCGCGGCCGTGCCTTGCCCAAGTCGATCTCCGAAGCGGAGGTGGATGCCCTTCTGGAGGCGCCTGATATTGAAGATCCGCTCGGGCTGCGTGATCGTGCGATGCTAGAGTTGTTGTACGGATCCGGGTTACGTATCACTGAGTTGATTAGGCTTGAGGTGGGGCAGATCGATCTTCGAGCAGGGCTGTTGCAGGTCGTCGGTAAGGGTGACAAAGAGCGGCTTGTTCCGGTTGGCGAAGCGGCCATCGATTGGTTGAAACGTTACCAAACGGGTGCTAGACCGCTGTTAATGGTCGCGACCAATCCTGATGCGCTCTTTCTAAGTCGACGAGGGCAGCAGATGACCCGACAGACCTTTTGGCATCGTATTAAGTTTTGGGCCCAGCAAGCGGGTGTTAAATCGGATCTGTCGCCCCACACCCTAAGGCATGCTTTTGCAACACACTTGTTGAACCATGGGGCTGATCTGCGCGCGGTGCAGATGCTTTTAGGGCATGCAAACTTGTCTACCACCCAGATTTACACGCAAATTGCGACGCACCGTTTGGAGCAGTTGCATAAACAGTTTCATCCGCGTGGTTAAACTGTCACACTGAGCGCAATTTTTAAGGAGTAAAGATGAAAACGTTGTTCGCGCTGTTGTTATCCCTAATGACTTTGCCGGCTCTGGCTAGTCAAGAGGCGTTAATCGAAGAGAAGCTTAAATCCATTGATCCTTCCATCCCAATCACGTTGATCGAGCTGTCCGATATGACCGGCTTCTATGAAGTTTTGCTCGGTTCCGGTGAGGTTCTCTACGTCAGCGAAGATGCGCAATTTATTCTGTCGGGTAAGGCGTATCAGGTTACGCAGGACAACCGACTGATCAATCTCACTGAGAAGCGCCTAAGTGGTATGCGTCTGGATGCTGTGCAGCAGGTCGCCGATCGCGATATGGTTATCTTCCCTGCACAAGGTGAGAAGCGAGCTAGAATTTACGTCTTTACCGATATCGATTGCCCCTACTGCCAGAAACTTCATGAAGAGGTTGAGGCGTTAAATGAAGCTGGTGTTGAGGTGGCCTATCTTGCTTTCCCTCGTTCGGGTCCGGGTGGCGCTACCGCGTCACGTATGGATCAAATCTGGTGTGCGGATGATCGCTTAGCAGCGATGGAATCTGCGCTTAATGGCGATTCTGTTAAAGCCGATGCTTGTCAAACGCCAGTGCTTGAACAGCTGGCGCTGGGTCAAACATTGGGTGTTAACGGTACCCCAGCCATGATTACGGAGACGGGTGATCTGTTGCCAGGTTATATGCCTGCAGAGCGTCTGTTGCCGGTATTGGGAATTAACTGATTTACCCATAGTTCAACCCCCCATTCTAAGCTATAATACTGCCCATTTTTTAATGCTCCAGGTCGGATAAACCGCCTGGGCTCACTTCAAATGAGGTATGGTTGTGAAGCCGGTAAAAGTTGGCATCTGTGGAATGGGTACTGTCGGTGGCGGTACGTTCGATGTTCTTAATCGCAATGCGTATGAGATTGCGCGTCGTGCGGGTCGTCGAATTCAGATTGAACAGGTTGCTATGCGTCGTCCAAACCCTGCGTTTGATACGACAGGAATCCATGTCACATCGGATATTTTTGAGATCGCAACCAATCCAGAAATTGATGTTGTTATCGAACTGATCGGTGGCTACGAAACCGCCTTTGATCTAGTGATGACGGCCATTCAAAACGGTAAGCACGTCGTTACTGCCAATAAAGCGTTGATTGCTGTGCATGGCAATGAGATTTTCGCAGCCGCTCAAGAGAAGAATGTGATGGTCGCGTTTGAAGCCTCTGTTGCTGGTGGTATACCAATCATCAAAGCGATTCGTGAAGGCTTATCCGCAAACAAGATCGACTGGTTGGCCGGCATCATTAACGGTACCGGTAACTTCATTCTGACCGAGATGCGTGACAAGGGTCGTGCGTTTGAAGACGTATTGGCTGAAGCCCAAGCACTGGGTTACGCGGAAGCTGATCCTACCTTTGATGTTGAAGGCATCGATGCCGCGCACAAGCTGACTATTCTTGCCTCAATTGCCTTTGGCATACCTCTACAGTTCGAAAAAGCTTACACCGAGGGAATCAGTAAGATCACTTCACAAGATGTGAGCTATGCAGAAGAGCTAGGCTATCGCATCAAACACCTAGGTATTTGTCGTCGCACGTCCCAGGGTATTGAGCTGCGCGTTCACCCAACGATGATTCCAGAGAAGGCGTTGCTGGCCAATGTGGACGGCGTGATGAATGCCGTGCTTGTTGATGGCGATGCGGTCGGTCAAACCCTCTACTACGGTGCGGGTGCCGGTGCTGAGCCAACGGCTTCAGCTGTCGTAGCGGATGTGGTGGATGTGGTTCGTACCCTGACGGCTGACCGCGACAACCGAGTTCCACATTTGGCCTTCCAGCCAACTGAGTTGTCTGACGCAGAAATCCTTCCTGTTGAGCAGGTGGAAAGTGCTTACTACCTTCGCTTGCAAGCGGTTGAGCGTCCAGGTGTCATGGCTCACATCACTCGTATCTTGGGTGAAAAAGGGATCAATATTGAGGCTGTGATTCAAAAGCCAATTCGTGAATCACAAGTGCCAGTCATTCTTCTTACTCAACGAGTGGTTGAATCGACAATGAATGAAGCGCTTCGCGAGATCGAAGCACTGCCAGACGTTGTGGGTGCAGTGACCCGCATTCGTGTTGAACAGCTGGCTGATTAAGAGGAATTTTCGATGCGTTATATCTCGACTCGTGGTGATGCACCCACTCTAGACTTTGCGGACGTGCTATTAGCCGGTTTGGCGTCTGATGGTGGTCTTTATGTACCTGAAACACTGCCGACCTTCTCTAAAGAGGAGATCGCTAGCTGGGCAGGCCTTAGCTATGCGGATCTTGCGTTTAATGTCATCAAGCCTTTCGTTGAGGGCTGCATTAGCGACGCCGATCTTAAATCGATGATCGACGAGACCTATGCCGTATTTGAGCACGATGCCGTTGCGCCATTGGTTCAGATCGACAGTAATGAGTTCGTTCTAGAATTGTTCCATGGGCCTACCCTGGCATTCAAAGACTTTGCACTGCAGCTTCTAGGTCGTTTGATGGATCATGTATTGAAGCAGCGCAATGAGCGTCTAGTCATTATGGGTGCTACTTCAGGTGATACAGGTTCTGCCGCGATCGAAGGTTGTCGCCACTCTGATCACTTGGACATTTTCATTCTTCACCCATACAACCGTGTCTCTGAAGTACAGCGCCGCCAGATGACGACTGTATTGGAAGACAATGTCTTCAATATCGCATTGGAGGGTAACTTCGATGACTGTCAGGAGATGGTAAAAGATAGCTTTGCTGATCAGAGCTTCTTGAACGGTATGAAGCTAGGTGCTGTGAACTCGATCAACTGGGCTCGTATCATGGCCCAGATCGTCTACTACTTCTCTGCATCGTTAACGCTCGGTGGTCCACACCGTCCGGTTTCGTTCTCGGTACCGACCGGTAACTTCGGTGACATTTTTGCTGGTTACCTCGCTAAGCAGATGGGTCTTCCAATCGATCAGCTGGTGGTTGCGACTAACCGTAACGACATTCTTCACCGTGTCATCAGCGGCAACGATATGTCGAAAGGTCAGCTTGAGCATACTCTGTCGCCATCGATGGATATCATGGTCTCGTCTAACTTTGAGCGTCTTCTGTTTGATGTTTATGGTCGTGACGGCAAAGCGGTTGCTGATCTTATGGCTCGCTTTAAGAAAGAGTCTGTTCACCTTGGCGATGGTGAGTGGGATAAGGTGCGTGAACTGTTCAACAGCTACGCAGTCGACGATGAGACCACTTGTCAGGTCATTGCTGACGTTTACGACTCGACGGAGTACCTCATTGATCCCCACACGGCCATTGGTGTAAAAGCGGCACGTGAATGCCGTCGTGATATGAGTGTGCCGATGGTGACGTTGGCAACCGCGCATCCGGTTAAGTTCCCAGATCCTGTTGTGAAGGCTGGTCTGGAATCCCCTAGCTTGCCAACTCATATGAGCGATCTGTTTGAACGTGAAGAGCGTCTGACGGTGCTGGATAATGATCTGGCCACTGTTCAACAGTTTGTGGCGACTCACTCGCACAAGAGCTAAATGAATCGCCCCTCCTTAGAGGGGCGTTTTTTTGTATGGACAGTTTCTTCTCCCTCTCAAAGCTCTTCTGGTTTCTAGCGGCGCCAGACCATCTATTAGTCTGGTTGCTGATGCTCGGTCTTATCCTGCTCTGGCTGGGTAAGCGAAGGTTGGCTGGTTGGTTGCTCTCTATCGATCTGCTCTTACTCATGTCGATACTACTGATGCCAGTCGGGGATGCTGTGCTGCACCCTTTGGAATCACGCTTTAAACAGCCGGATCTGAATCAGATCCAACCGGCCGGTATTGTGATCTTGGGGGGCGGTGAGAACCCAGAGCTATCAGCGGTTTGGCAACAGTCCCAATTTAATGCTGCGGCCGAACGGGTTATGGTGATTCCAGCTTTGGCTAAGCGTTTCCCGGATGCAACCATGATTTTTACCGGCGGCAGTGGGTCGGTCCTTCGTCAATCGTTTAAGGGCGCCGACGGGGTTGCCAATTATCTTGATCAAATAGGCCTTGCCGACCGAGTGCTTTTAGAAAACCAGTCACGAAACACCTATGAAAATGCCCTACTGTCAGCAAAATTGCTTGGATCAGTGCCGGATCAGCCCTGGTTGTTAGTCACTTCAGCGTTTCATATGCCGCGCTCTGTGGGCATTTTTGAGAAACAGGGTTGGCAGGTGATTCCCTACCCGGTGGACTACTACAGCACGACTTCAACAGGTATTAAATTGGATCCAAGGCTTTGGCGTAATATGCGAGATCTACATACCGGTGTCCGCGAATGGATAGGTCTGGTGGTCTACTACCTAACCGATAAAACTGATCAGCTTTTGCCAGGTGAGTCGTGAGCGATCCAACGATTATTGAGCGACCAGTAAGCGCTGTTTCAACCTCTCTCTCTTCTCTACACCCCGTCATTGCGCGTATCTATGCTGGGCGCGGGGTGTCGGAACTCAGCGAGCTTGAAAAGGGGTTAGAGACCCTGCTCCCAGATGGCGCCATGTTAGGCATCGATGCCGGAGTGGCTAGACTTGTCTCGGCGCTCAAACAGCAGGAGTCGATTCTGATCGTCGGTGACTTCGACTGCGATGGTGCAACCAGTACTACGACAGCGTTACTGGCTCTGCGCGCCTTCGGATTTAATCAGGTTGATTACCTCGTCCCAAATCGTTTCGAATACGGCTATGGTTTATCGCCAGACATAGTTGAGGTGGCAAAGAAGAGAGAGCCAGATCTGATCATAACCGTCGATAATGGCATCTCAAGTATTGAAGGCGTTGATCGAGCCAATGAGTTCGGCATCGATGTGATTGTGACGGACCACCACCTGCCAGGGACAGTTTTGCCCAAAGCGGTCGCCATCATTAACCCTAACCAAGCGGGTTGTCAGTTCATGGCTAAATCGACCTGTGGTGCTGGGGTAATCTTCTATCTGTTAATCGCGCTTCGTCGTCAGCTGCAGCAGTTGGGTTGGTTTGAACAACAGGGTATTAAAGCGCCGAATCTTGCCAATTATCTAGATCTTATTGCCTTGGGGACAGTGGCGGATGTAGTGCCTTTGGAGCGCAATAATCGAACCTTGGTGCATCAGGGGTTGGCCCGTATTCGAGCTGGCAGAGCGCGTCCTGGCTTGTTGGCGCTTCTTGAGGTGGCAGGGCGAGATCATCAACGCATCAGTAGCTCTGATTTGGGGTTTGCCGTTGCGCCACGTCTAAATGCAGCAGGTCGTTTGGATGACATTAGCTTAGGTATTGAGTGTCTTCTAGAGGAAGATCCACAACGTGCACGTGAATATGCTGAGCAGTTGGATGCTTTAAACCGTGAGCGACGCTCCATTGAGTCTGATATGCAGGCCCAAGCGATGGCCCATTTAGAGTCGTTAGATCTTTCAGAAGCGCAACGCCCAGCCGGTATCGCTCTTTTCAATGAGCAGTGGCATCAAGGGGTGATCGGCATACTGGCTTCTCGAGTGAAAGAGAAGTTACATCGCCCAGTGATTGTCTTCGCACCGGGTGATGAGGGTGAAATTAAAGGATCGGCTCGGTCGATCGAGGGATTTCATATTCGCGATGGGTTGGATCGCATTGCGACCGAGCACCCTGATCTGATCTCCAAGTTTGGCGGACATGCGATGGCGGCCGGCTTGACCATTGCTAAAGCGGATTTAGAACGGTTTGAAGTCGCGTTTGCTGCCGAGGTGGCTCGTCAGACACGCAAAGAGGATCTGGATCGAGTGATTGAGACGGATGGTGAGCTTGCACCAAAACAATTCACCATGGAACTGGCCCAGATGATTCAGGAGGCGGGCCCTTGGGGACATCAATTCCCGGAACCGAGCTTTCATGGTGAGTTTCGTTTGCTGCAACAGCGTATTGTTGGTCAAAAACATCTGAAAATGGTGCTGCAAGAGCCGACAACAGGCTTGGCACTGAATGCAATCGCCTTTAATGTAGACACTAATGTTTGGCCGGACGCTTCGATCAATCGAGTGCGGACTGTCTATCGTCTCGATATTAATGAATTTCGTGGGCAGCGCAGCCTACAACTGATGGTAGAGTGGCTTAAGCCGCTCTAAGCCCACGGCAAAGGAGAAGAGAGTGAACGACTTTACAACTGACGAACTGGGTATTTTGGTTTCTGTATTTGAGCGTGCCGGAGTAGCTGAAGATGGATCAGCAGAGGGTAGCTTGTTGAAGGTCATCAAAGGGGCGCACTCTGAGCGAATGGAGCTTGAGTCGATGGACTTTGATGACTGTGCAGGTGGTGCGTGCAAGCTGTAAATCAGTCTCTTAAACCCTACTACGTTGGTGCTCATGTCAGTGCGGCGGGTGGGGTGCAAAATGCGCCACTGAATGCGGCTGCACTGGGAGCCAACGCCTTCGCTCTGTTTACTAAGAATCAGCGACAGTGGGTGGCTAAACCACTGGCAGATGAGACGATCAAGCAATTTAAAGCAAATTGTGCGGAGCATGGCTTCCTGCCTGAGCAAATTCTGCCTCACGACAGTTATCTGATTAATCTAGGACATCCTGAGGCTGAGCCGTTAAACAAGTCGCGCGATGCCTTTATTGATGAGATGCAGCGATGTGAACAGCTTGGCCTCTGTTATCTGAACTTCCATCCGGGCAGTCATCTAAAAAAGGTTGATGAGGCCATCTGCTTGGCGACGATCTCTGAGTCGATCGACATTGCGACACAGGAGACCGATCAGGTCATTGCCGTTATTGAGACGACCGCCGGTCAGGGATCTAATTTAGGTTATCGATTTGAAGAGATCGCTGCGATCATTGATAAAAGCCACTACCCAGAACGCATTGGGGTTTGTATCGATACCTGTCATATTTTCGCCGCAGGGTATGATCTGCGGACATATGAAGCGTGCGAAAAGAGTTTTGCAGAGTTTGAACGACTGATCGGCTTTGACAAGTTGTGCGGTATGCACATCAATGACTCTAAAATTGCACTGGGTGGGCGTGTCGATCGGCACCACTCGCTGGGTCAGGGTGAAATTGGTTGGGAAGCGTTTCGTTACATTATGCAAGACGACCGTTTTCGCGGCGTGCCGCTCTGCTTAGAGACCATTGACGAGACGATTTGGGCTGAAGAGATTCAACAGCTTCGTCAATTTTCGGGCGAGAAGCAGGCCGCACAATGAGTGCTAATCATTCGAAAGTCACCTGGACTCCCAGCTTTGGTCAGCAAGATTACTGCTTGATTAAAGATGAGACGGCCTTTCAGGGCTACTTTCGGGTCAAGCGTTTAACGCTTGAACATAAAACCTTTTCAGGCCAGTCCATTGAAATTACACGGGAGCTGTTTCAGCGTGGCGATGCCGTCTGTGTTCTGCTCTATGATCCTGCTAAAGACCGTGTTGTTCTGGTTGAGCAGTTTCGAGTGGGGTCTCTGCAGGGCCCGTCTCCATGGATGCTTGAGGTGGTTGCCGGTGTGGTTGAAGAGGGCGAAACCTCTGAACAGGTGGCAAAGCGAGAGTCGATTGAAGAGGCTGGCGTGTCGATTGGCGAACCGCGAAGAATTATTCGTTATCTGCCCAGTGGCGGTGGCTGCGATGAGTGGATCGACCTGCTGTACGCCGAGGTGGATTCTGAGCAGGCCAAAGGTGTTCATGGCTTACCTGAAGAAGGTGAGGATATACGTGTTCATGTCCTGTCGAGCGATGATGCCATTGAGTTAGTGAATCAGGGTGTTATAAATAGTTCGCCTGCCATCATTGGTCTTCAGTGGCTGGCGCTGAATAAATTGAGTTTACAAGGTGCAGTTAATGCATGAAGTGAGGCGTAAATACGTACCGGATTTGGTTAAGCAGAGCGTTGTCTCTGAAACCAACTATGCCCGTCTGATGCGTCTGCTTCCTGCGCAACAGGAGTCTGTTGAGTTTCGTATCGAGTGGCATCAACACGCCTATGTGGTTGCTATCAAACGTGATGAAGAGTTTGCCTACACCTCAACCTGGACGCTCTCTTACTGGCCAGAGCAGGCCTCACCTTGGTTTAATCCTCAGTCGTTTGTCATTCGCCTCTATCATGATGCGCGCATGGCTGAAGTGGTGTGCCTAAAGCGTCGATCACAGTTACCGGGCCGATACGACTACCCTAACGCATTAATGCATCAGCCCGACGAGAAGTATCAGCTCAATCAACACCTTGCTGAGTGGTTGGGGCACTGTGCTACACAGGGCGTTCGCCATGATGTGAAGGTACTGAGCGGTCAGTAATGCATTTTCTCTATATTCACGGTTTTAACAGTTCACCCGAGTCGCTCAAAGGACAGCAGCTCATACGCCATTTTGTGTCGATCGGAAAAACGACTGAACTTTCGATTCCGGCCCTTTCACATTGGCCCAAAAAAGCGATTCAACAGTTAGAATCGATTGTCCAACAGCATGATGAGCTACTACTGATCGGCAGCTCTTTGGGTGGCTTTTATGCGACTCATTTATGTGAACGTTATGCACATCTGAAAGCGGTTTTAGTTAATCCTGCGGTTGCGCCGCATAAGCTGTTAGGTGGATTGCTAGGCCCACAAAAGAACTTTTACTCCGGTGAAGAGTATGAATTGACACTAGAACATATGGCTCAGTTAGAGTGGTTGTATTATCCTCAACTGAAACACCCGGAACGTCTTCTGCTGATGCAACAGGAGGGAGACGAGACGCTCGATTATCGTGACGCTGTTAGCTACTACAGTGACTCTCCACAGATCGTTCAACCGGGCGGCCATCACGGCTTTGAAAACTTTGAATCCATGTTGCCGACGATTTTTGCCTTTGCAGAAAACCGTTGGCAGCCTGAGAACGGCTAGGAATAGAGAGATATGTCAAAGGACTATAATGCAGGTTCGATCGAGGTACTGAGCGGGCTGGATCCAGTCAAACGCCGCCCAGGCATGTACACCGAAACGGATCGCCCTAACCACCTGGCACAGGAGGTGATCGATAACTCAGTCGATGAGGCGTTGGCGGGCCATGCTAAGCAGATTGATATCATACTGCACCCTGATAACTCACTCTCTGTCTCTGATGATGGTCGTGGTATGCCGGTCGACATTCATCCAGAAGAGGGTGTGCCCGGTGTTGAACTTATTCTGACTAAGCTTCATGCCGGCGGTAAGTTTAACAATGATAACTACAACTACTCTGGTGGCCTCCACGGGGTAGGTGTCTCTGTTGTGAACGCGCTCTCAAAGCTGTTGGAAGTTCAAATCCGTCGCGGTGGCCAGGTGCACCGAATCGGCTTTGCTGATGGTGAAAAAGTGTCGGACCTTGAAGTGGTCGATACCTGTGGTCAGCGAAATACCGGTACCACTGTTCGATTCCTACCTGATCCTAGCTACTTTGATTCACCTAAGTTTAGCGTCAGTCGTCTAAAACATAATCTTCGTGCCAAGGCCGTTCTCTGCCCGGGTCTGAAAGTGACCTTTACCGATCTTTCAACTGGGAAAAAGGAGAAAGAGGAGTGGTATTACGAAGATGGCTTAGTTGCTTATCTGAAAGGCAATACGCAAGTCTATGAGACGCTTCCTGAAGAGCCATTTTGTGGATCTTTGCAGGGTGAAGAGGATGCCGTTGAGTGGGCGGTGCAGTGGCTGAAAGAGGGTGGAGAAATGACATGCGAAAGCTACGTCAATTTGATTCCTACCGCACAAGGTGGCACTCATGTAAATGGACTGCGCACCGGACTTTTGGAAGCACTGAGAGAGTTTTGTGATTTCCGTAGTCTGCTTCCACGTGGTGTGAAACTATCGCCAGAAGATGTTTGGGATCGCTGCTGTTTTATCCTCTCGGCTAAGATGGCGGATCCACAATTTTCGGGTCAAACCAAAGAGCGCCTCTCATCGCGTCAAATTGCGGCGTTTATTTCGGGTGCGGTCAAAGATGCCTTTTTGCTCTGGTTGAACAAACACGTCGAAGAGGGTGAGGCGATTGCCGAGCTGGTCATTGCCAATGCACAAAAACGTCTTCGTTCGGCTAAAAAGGTTGTTCGTAAGAAGGTGACACAAGGGCCTGCATTACCAGGTAAATTGGCGGACTGTTCGGGTACTGATCCGATGCGCAGTGAGCTTTTCTTAGTGGAAGGTGACTCGGCAGGCGGCTCAGCAAAACAGGCGCGCAGTCGAGACTTTCAGGCGATCATGCCGTTGCGCGGTAAGATCTTGAATACCTGGGAAGTTGATTCTTCAGAGATTCTAGGGTCGCAAGAGATTCACGATATTTCCGTGGCGGTCGGGGTTGATCCGGGTGCCGAAGACCTAAGTAACCTGCGCTACGGTAAGATCTGTATTCTGGCCGATGCCGATTCTGATGGTGCGCACATTGCCACATTGATCTGTGCGCTGTTCTTGAGGCACTTCAAACCTTTGGTTGCGGCAGGGCACGTTTATGTCGCTATGCCACCGCTGTTCCGAATTGATGTGGCGAAAGAGGTCTTTTATGCACTGGATGAGTCGGAAAAGAACGGCATCGTAGAGCGCATCAAAGCGGAGCGTAAAAATGCGCGCATTGGCGTACAGCGATTTAAGGGGCTGGGTGAGATGAACCCGATGCAGTTACGCGAAACGACCATGGATCCAGACACCCGTCGTTTGGTGCAGCTAACGTTGGAGTCAGGAGATGACACACATCAGGTGCTCGATATGCTGTTGGCTAAAAAACGTGCCTCAGATCGTAAGAGTTGGCTAGAAGAGAAGGGCAATTTAGCGACAGTCTAAGTTGACTTTTACTCACCATAATCGACCGATTCGGCATGGACTTGAGTAGCTAATTCCTTTAAAATACCGCAGGTTTTGCCCGTGATAGCGGCGCATCCCACCGAATAGATGTTTTTTGAAAGCGAGGCAGCCCCCAAGTTGGCCTCGCTTTTTTGCAGCCAAGCCACAGTAATTTTTCATATCTAGCCAGCGCGCGGGGAGGTTCTTTTGACGCAGCCAGCCATCTTAGCCCTTGAAGACGGATCAATTTTTAGGGGTATTTCGATCGGCGCCGAAGGCGAATCATCAGGTGAGGTTGTATTCAACACCTCAATGACCGGTTATCAAGAGATCCTTACCGATCCATCATACTGTCGCCAGATCGTAACGCTTACTTACCCACACATCGGTAACGTTGGGTGTAACGTTGAGGATGCTGAATCTGACCGCACATGGGTTGCTGGTCTTGTTATCCGTGATCTGCCACTACTTGCCAGTAACTTCCGCTCTGAACAGGCGTTGGATGAATATCTAAAAGAGCGCAACATCATGGGTATAGCCGGTATCGACACACGCCGTCTAACGCGCATTCTTCGTGAGAAAGGTGCGCAAAATGGTTGCATTGTTGCGGGCGATAACATCGATGAAGCGAAAGCGCTTGATGCGGCTCGTGGTTTTCCAGGTCTTAAAGGCATGGATTTAGCAAAAGTGGTTACTCGTAACAGCTCTGACGCTTGGCGCACGTCGACTTGGGAGCTTGGTACTGGCTACACAGAGAAAGCCGATGCTGACCAAGCGTTTAACGTAGTGGCATACGATTTCGGTGTTAAACAAAATATTTTACGCATGCTGGTAGAGCGTGGCTGCCGTCTGACGGTGGTGCCAGCTCAGACACCAGCATCTGAAGTGCTTGCTATGAATCCAGATGGCGTATTCCTATCGAACGGTCCTGGCGACCCAGAGCCTTGTGACTACGCGATTGAAGCGATCTCTGAAATTCTTAAAACAGAACTGCCAGTGTTCGGTATCTGTCTTGGTCACCAGCTACTGGCGCTTGCGTCAGGTGCTCAGACTGAGAAGATGAAGTTTGGTCACCACGGTGCCAACCACCCAGTTCAAGATCTTGATAATAAGCAGGTCATGATCACCAGCCAGAACCACGGTTTCGCGGTTGCTGAAGATTCACTGCCAAGCACACTTCGTGCAACACACAAATCACTGTTCGATGGCTCACTACAGGGTATTGAGCGCACTGATCGTCCAGCGTTCAGTTTCCAAGGGCACCCAGAAGCGAGCCCTGGTCCACACGATGTGGCACCACTCTTCGATCGCTTCGTTGAGATGATGCGCTCACGCCAACAAGGCTGAGTTGTAGCGGGTAACTTAGAGAAACAGATTTAGACCAGGTTTTACGATGCCAAAACGTTCCGACATACAAAGTATTCTTATCCTAGGTGCAGGCCCGATCGTTATCGGTCAGGCGTGTGAGTTCGATTACTCTGGCGCACAAGCGTGTAAAGCGCTTCGCGAAGAGGGTTACCGAGTTATTCTTGTTAACTCCAACCCAGCGACGATCATGACCGATCCAGCGATGGCTGATGCGACTTACATTGAGCCAATTAACTGGAAAACGGTTGCCAAGATCATTGAGAAAGAGCGTCCAGATGCGCTGCTGCCAACGATGGGTGGCCAGACTGCACTGAACTGTGCGCTGGATCTAGACCGCGAAGGCGTCCTTGCTGAGTTTGGTGTTGAGATGATCGGCGCGACTCAAGATGCGATCGATAAAGCGGAAGACCGTGAACGTTTTGATAAGGCGATGAAGAATATCGGCCTTGAGTGTCCGCGCGCTTCAATCGCACACTCGATGGAAGAGGCGCTGCAGGTGCTTGATCAGGTTGGTTTCCCTGCGATCATCCGTCCATCATTCACCATGGGTGGTTCCGGTGGTGGTATCGCTTACAACCGCGAAGAGTTCATCGAAATCTGTGAACGCGGCCTGGATCTTTCGCCGACTAACGAGCTGCTTATCGATGAATCGTTGATCGGTTGGAAAGAGTACGAGATGGAAGTTGTCCGCGACAAGAACGACAACTGTATCATCATCTGTTCGATCGAAAACTTTGATGCCATGGGCGTTCACACCGGTGACTCAATCACTGTGGCGCCCGCGCAGACGCTGACCGATAAAGAGTACCAGTTGATGCGTAACGCTTCGATTGCGGTACTGCGTGAAATTGGTGTTGAAACGGGTGGTTCTAACGTACAGTTCGGCGTTTGTCCTAAGACGGGACGCGTCGTAGTCATCGAGATGAACCCGCGTGTATCACGATCTTCTGCGCTGGCGTCTAAAGCGACTGGTTTCCCAATTGCTAAAGTGGCCGCAAAGTTGGCTGTAGGCTACACACTTGATGAGCTACAGAACGACATCACCGGGGGTCAAACTCCGGCGTCATTCGAGCCTGCGATCGACTACGTAGTCACAAAGATCCCACGCTTTACCTTTGAAAAATTCCCGCAAGCGAATGACCGCCTAACGACTCAAATGAAGTCGGTGGGCGAGGTGATGGCGATTGGCCGCACTCAGCAAGAGTCTCTACAGAAAGCACTGCGTGGTCTAGAGGTCGGCTCTGAAGGTTTCGATCCGATTGTCGATATCACTGCTGAAGATGCACGCGATAAGATTGTCTATGAATTGACGACGCCAGGATCAGATCGTATTTGGTATATCGGTGACGCATTCCGTATGGGGATGAGCATTGATGAGATCTACAAACTGAGCGGCGTTGATCCTTGGTTCCTCGTTCAGATCGAAGACATCATTAAAGATGAACAGCGTGTATCAGAAACTGCATTGAGCGAACTTGCATCAACAGATCTGTTTATGTTGAAGCGTAAAGGGTTCTCTGACGCTCGTCTGGCTAAGCTACTGGGTGTTTCAGAGAAGCAGTTCCGTAAGCACCGTCAGGCGGCTGGCATTAAACCGGTCTATAAGCGTGTCGACACCTGTGCGGCTGAGTTCGCGACAGACACCGCTTACATGTACTCAACCTATGAAGAAGAGTGTGAAGCGAACCCTTCGGATCGTGACAAGATCATGGTCATTGGTGGTGGCCCTAACCGTATTGGTCAGGGTATTGAATTTGATTACTGCTGTGTTCACGCAGCGCTTGCAGCGCGTGAAGATGGCTACGAGACCATCATGGTTAACTGTAACCCTGAGACCGTCTCTACCGACTACGACACATCAGATCGCCTCTACTTTGAACCGATCACACTGGAAGATGTGTTAGCCATTGTTGAAGTTGAACAGCCTAAAGGCGTTATCGTTCAGTACGGTGGTCAGACGCCACTGAAACTAGCGGTTGCACTAGAGCAGGCCGGTGTTCCAATCATCGGTACTTCATCTGAAGCGATCGACCGTGCCGAAGATCGTGAACTGTTCCAGCAGATGCTGAAACGTCTGGGTCTTAAGCAGCCAGAAAACTCGACTGTACGCAGCCTTGAAGAGGCGATCATTGAAGCCGAGAAGATCGGCTACCCATTGGTGGTTCGCCCATCTTACGTTTTGGGTGGTCGTGCGATGGAGATCGTCTACAAAGAGGAAGAGCTGCGTAAATACATGAACACAGCCGTTCAGGTCTCTAATGAGTCTCCTGTCCTACTTGATCACTTCCTAAATGCAGCGATCGAAGTGGATATCGACGCAGTCTGTGACGGTAAGCAGGTGGTTATTGGTGCGATCATGCAGCACATCGAGCAGGCGGGTGTGCACTCAGGTGACTCGGCATGTTCTTTCCCTCCTTACAATCTTGCTGCGGACGTTCAGGACGAAATGCGCGAGATGGTGCGCAAGATGGCGCTGGAGTTGGGGGTTGTCGGTCTAATGAACGTTCAGCTGGCTTATCAAGATGGCGAGATCTACGTGATCGAAGTGAACCCACGTGCATCTCGAACCGTTCCATTTGTCTCTAAGTGTATCGGCGTATCGCTAGCGAAAATCGCTGCACTGGTTATGACTGGTAAATCACTTGAAGAGCTAGGCTTTACGAAAGAGATCGTACCAAGCTATTTCAACGTTAAAGAGGCGGTATTCCCGTTCAATAAATTCCAAGGCGTTGACCCAATCCTAGGCCCAGAGATGAAGTCTACGGGTGAAGTCATGGGTACCGGTGAAACCTTCGGCGAAGCGTTCATGAAGGCTCACTTAGGTGCTGGTGACAAGCTGCCTGAAGCAGGTACAGCATTTATCTCAGTACGTGACGTTGATAAAGAGGCCGCGTCTGAGCTCACTAAACAGTTGGTTGAGCTTGGCTTCGATATCGTTGCTACGAGCGGTACCGCTGCCATGCTAGAGACTCACGGCATCACGGCTAAGGTTGTGAACAAGGTGACTGAGGGTCGTCCAAACATCGTTGATATGTTGAAGAATGGCGAAGTTAACTACGTTGTGAACACAACGGAAGGTCGTAAAGCGATTGCTGATTCAGCGGATATCCGTCGTGCAGCACTTCAGCATAAAGTGCCTTATTCAACCACTATGGCGGGTGCGGTCGCAATTACAGAGGCGCTTCGTTACGGTGAAGAGCGTACCGTACGTCGTCTACAAGAGATTCACGCGGAGGCATCTGCATGAGTGTCAATCGTGTTCCCATGACCGTTGAGGGTGAAGTGGCCCTTCGCTCTGAACTGGAACGTCTTAAAACTCAGGATCGCCCGACTGTTATTGCAGCCATTGCTGAAGCGCGTGAGCACGGCGACCTTAAAGAGAATGCTGAATATCATGCAGCGCGTGAGCAACAGGGTTTTATTGAAGGTCGTATCGCTGACATTGAGAGCAAGCTTTCTGTTGCTCAAGTCATTGATGTCACCAGCCTGCCGCACACCGGTAAAGTGATCTTTGGTACGACGGTTGATCTAATCAATATTGATACCGATGCCGAAGTAACCTACAAAATTGTGGGTGATGACGAAGCCGATATTAAGTTGAACAAAATCTCAGTCAACTCCCCGATCGCTCGAGCGTTGATCGGTAAAGAGGAGGGTGACATTGCGGCGGTTGAAACGCCGGCTGGTGTTACCGAATATGAGATTGCAGAAGTTAAGCATATCTAAGCTGATTCACTAAAAACCGCCACAAGGCGGTTTTTATTTGTCTGACGGTATTTGGAGTTACTCATGTCACAAGACACCCCAACAGGTCGCCTAACTACCCGCACCATTGCCATGCCGGCAGATACCAATCCTTCAGGGGATATCTTTGGTGGCTGGGTTCTGTCACAAATGGATATGGCCGCCGGCATCTGTGCTGGTCAACGTGCTCAGAGTCGCGTGGTGACGGTGGCATTGGATGGTATGAGCTTTATTCGACCTGTTCGCGTTGGTGATGTCTTAGGCGTCTACACCGAGGTGGTCAGAGTCGGTAGCAGCTCTATGGATATTAAGGTGGAGTGCTGGGTACGCCGCAGCCGCATAGGTCATCGTGAAAAAGTCACCGAAGCGATCTTCAAGTTTGTCGCACTGGATGAAGAGGGTAACTCAAAACCAGTACCGCCGGCACAAGAGCTGCCGGAGTATGTGGAGACATTGCTCTAATCTGTTGGAGCGATCAATAAAAGATTGAGCTCGTTTGTTGGAGCGTTCTCGGAGAGGTCGCGATCTCTAAGCTCTGGTAAACAATCATAGAGTGGGGTCAGACCGTAGGTCAGACCCCTAGTGTCGTTTGAGTTTCGAAGCACCGGGTCCGACCTCTGGTCTGACCCGACTCTCAAAGTCTCTTCCAGATTCTCTCGCGTAATTTTACAGCGGCTGACTGACTGAAGTCAGTCACCATCCCTCCGTAGCTGAGTTACTAATCAGGTGACAGGCTGAAAGCCTGTCATCCGCGCTCTAAATCGGCAGTGGCTAATAAAAACTGGACAACAAAAAACCGCCTTAAAGGCGGTTTTTGCAGTGCGGTTTAATGCGCTTAATCCGGAATAATACCCCAAGTCAGTACCGGGAATAGCAACAGCAAGGCTACGCGGACAAAGTCTGACGCTAGGAAGGGCAGAACACCAACAAAGGTATCCCGCATTGGGACGCCCTCTGCGATCTTATTGATGATGAAGACGTTCATACCTACCGGTGGGGTGATCATACCGACCTCAACCACGATCAAACAGATAATACCGAACCAGAGAGCGGTCTGCTCTTCTGTCATACCGAAGTCCAACCCCATGATGGCTGGGAAGAAGATCGGTACCGTCAGAAGGATCATCGAAAGCGAGTCCATCAAACAACCCAATACTAGGTAGACCGCTAACATCAGCATGAGCACGAGCATCGGAGACAGTTCGCGTTCCAGAATCCACTCAGCCAGTGTCTCTGGCATGCCGCTTAAGCTCAAGAAGGCGTTAAAGATATCCGCACCCAATAGGATGACAAAGATCATCGCGCTGTGAATGGCAGTCTGCTTGATACATTCAATGAAGCCTTCCCAGGTTAGCTGACGGTTGATGATCGCAATCACGATTGTGCCGACTACACCGTATGCAGCGGCTTCAGATGGCGTGAAAATACCGCCGTAGATACCACCTAAAACACCAATGAACAGGAAGCTTGCAGGGAGTAGCTCTATCAGTGCCTTACCGCGTTGCGACCAGCTCGCTTTTGCACTCTTGTCTGCGTAGTGGGGTTTCAGTTTAACCAGTATCGCAATCACCAGCATGTAGCCCATGATCGCCATGATGCCGGGTACCATCGCCGCCATGAACAACTTAACGATGTTCTGCTCGGTCATGATCGCGTAGATGATGAGTACAATCGATGGTGGGATCAGAATGCCTAGGGTACCACCCGCCGCGAGTGCGCCGGTGGCCATAGAGCCGTGGTAACCGTGACGTTTCATCTCAGGCAGCGCAACTTGACCCATCGTAGCTGCAGTCGCCAGTGATGAACCACAGATCGCGCCAAACACGCCACAACCGCCGACTGCGGCCAGTGCTAGACCACCACGGTAGTGACCAATAAAGGCGTTCACACCGGTAAATAGTGAGCGGCTGATGCCTGAGCGAGTGGCTAGGTTACCCATCAGTAGGAATAGGGGAATGATCGACAACGAGTGGCTCGCCATCTGACCGAAGGAAGACCCCTTCATGTAGAACATAAGCGTGCTGAAATCATCGATGATTGAGTAGCCGACTGCACCCGCTAGCATCATTGCAATGCCGATAGGCACGCGCAGGAACATGATGACTAGCATGAACAGGATAATGATTCCTGCTGTTAATTCGTCACTCATTTCACACCCTTGAAGTCTGCAATCATTGCCAGTGGCTTAAGCACACCAGCGATAGAAGTAAGGCTAAAGCCAAAGGCGATGGTCATGTAGAACCACCACTCTTTCATTCGCAACATCATCGTCTCATTGCCGTACTTCTGTGCGGCTAAGCCGCCTTCATAGGCTTGTGTCGCCAGGATGAAGAAGAGGACAGCTAAGATAAGGCTGCCGATCACATCCATAGTGAGACGGAAAGGAGCGGGGGCTGAAGCGGTTAATACATCAACAATAACGTTACCAAAGCGCATTTGGCAGTAGGGCATTGCTAACGCAACCACGACAGCAGTAAACATTTGGACAATCTCGGTATCACCGTTGATTGGCGAGGAGAAGAAGTATCGTCCTGCCACGCTGGTGACCGTAGTGAATGCCATAATAGTCAGGATGAACCCTGATAAAAGAGCGAGCCACAAAGTGGCTCGCTCGTAGAGGTCTGCTAGAGACCGGGTTTTCAGTAACAGTGTTGTCACTTGAACACCTTTTGTTTATTTGCTGTATTTCTCAAGCATAGCGTTAGCAGAGTCTAGAAGTTTCTGACCTGGTAGACCTAGGCCGTCCATCTCTTTAACCCAGTCGCCTGGTACGCCAGCAGTCGCTTCCTGCATTTTCTTCACTTCTGCAGCAGGCATTTGTGAGCGAGTTGCGTTCTCGTCAATCAGCTTACGACCGTAGTTTTCAGCATTTTTGAAGAACTCGCCACCTAGCTTAGCGAAGTACATGCCAGCGTGGTCGTCCATGATCTGCTGAAGATCAGCAGGCATAGATTCGTATTTAGCTTTGTTCATGCCTAGTAGGAATACAGAGGTGTACAGACCTCGACCATCCTCTGTTTGGACTTCAACGGCGTTGTCTACAAGTTCGTGAAGTTTGATCGCTGGTACGATTTCGAATGGAACGACTGTGCCGTCGATGACGTTCTTAGCAAGCGCCTGTGGCATCTCTGGAACAGGCATACCCACAGGTGTGGCACCTAGAGCGTCTAGAGCAGCCGCTACTGGTCGGCTTGGGTTACGAATCTTTTTGCCAGCGAAGTCGGCAACAGAGTTAATCGCATCACCTTTTGAGTAAACGACACCGCGATCGTGCGTCCAGAATGCTAGAGGGTGCATATCAGCAAACTCTTTCTGAACTTCTGGGTTTGCTTCGTAGTAAGCCTGAAGTGCCTGTGACGTTTCGTAGGCATCCGTTACCATGAATGGGTTCTCAAATGCAGAGATCGCTGGGAAACGGCCTGGGGTGTATCCAGGAAGTGTCCAGATGATGTCAACGAAACCGTCTTGTACCTGGTCAACTAGCTGAGGCGGTTTACCACCTAGAGACATTGAACCGTAAATTTTAATTTTGATGCGGCCATCAGACGCTTCTTCGATTGAATCAGCCCATGGCTGGAAGAACTTAGCGTGTGCAGGTGCCTTGGCAGGAAGGAAGTGGTGCATCTTAAGGTTGAACTCTGCTGCTTGTGCAGACGCTGCAATAGCGGCACCTAGGACTGCAACACCTGCAGTCTGGGCAATAATACGTTTGATCATTATTTTTCTCCTTGGGGTTTTAAACAAGACACTACCAACTTAAGAAGGCTTGCCCAAAACAGTGACCCTGTAATGGACGTGGAACACTAGCATCATAAGTTAATTCTCAGCTTTTTGGGTCTCGTTGGGTAAACAATATTTTTTAAAATTCAACCCAACAACCCCCTATTCACATTTTTGAATAGCAAGCTGATTACATTCAATTGTGCTCTAGGGCCTGTAATACCGATTTATAAGTAGATGACTAGCGCATTAGATTTGAGAGTTTTGGATTTGGTTCATCCGAAGCTCTGAATAGCACAGCCACGTTACCGATCTCCTGTACCAGTTCTGCTTCGACAACCGCAACCAGCTCTTTTATTAAGTCTCGTTTTAAGTCACGATCGCCAACGGCAAACTTTACTTTGATCAGCTCGTGATCTTCTAGCGCTCGGTCGACTTCTAATTGAACGTTTTCAGTCAATCCGTTGCCGCCAACCATCACGATTGGGTTAAGAGTGTGTGCACGCGTGCGAAGACGCTTTTTTTGATCAGTGGTTAAGCTCATATTAGAATTAGTGCCTTAAATTTGGTGGGCGTTATAGTTTATTCATTTTAACCCCTTTGTTGCACGCATCATAGAGTGATGCTTTCTAGGAACTTCCCTTGGCAAGATCTAAAAGCAGTGGTCGTTGGTTAAAAGAGCATTTTGACGATCAATACGTAAAGCGTTCTAAAGATGATGGGTACCGTTCACGCGCCTGCTACAAATTGATGGAAGTGAATGATAAAGACCATCTGTTAAAGCCAGGAATGACCGTCGTCGATTTAGGGGCGGCTCCAGGTGGTTGGTCACAGGTGGCGGCTGAGATTGTTGGCGATACTGGGCGTGTCGTGGCATCCGATATTCTTGAGATGGCTCCGCTAGGTGGTGTTACCTTCGTTCAGGGCGATTTTACAGAAGACACCGTGTTCGAGGAGATTCTCTCTGCAATAGGAGATGAACCGGTAGACCTTGTAATTTCCGATATGGCCCCCAATATGAGTGGTAATGCTTCATCGGATCAGCCAGCTGCGATGTACCTTGTGGAGTTGGCGTTAGATATGGCGCGTCAAATATTGAAACCAAACGGTCACTTTTTGGTGAAAGTATTTCAGGGTGAAGGGTTCGATTCCTACCTTGCAGATATGCGCAGTAGTTTTAAATCGGTGGTGACCCGTAAGCCAGATTCGTCTCGTGCACGTTCGCGAGAGGTCTATCTGCTCGGAAAAGGTTTTAAGGACGTATAGCTTTTAAACAGAGCTTTCGTTTTAGTTTATAGAGGGTAAAAAGTTGAACGATATGGCAAGAAATTTGGTGCTATGGTTAGTGATTGCAGCCGTACTGCTAACCATCTTTAATAATTTTAGCACCGAGACCCAGAGTGGCCGTCTAAGCTACTCTGACTTCGTGGCAGAGGTACAGTCTGGTCGAATTGATCGTGTGACGGTTGATGGTTACACCATCGAAGGCGTCCGTCAGAATGGTGATCGTTTTGAAACGATTCGCCCAGCGATCTCAGATCCCAAGCTGATCGATGATCTGTTGGAGCACAACGTGGTTGTTGAAGGTAAAATGCCTGAACAGCAGAGCCTGTGGCAGCAGCTGCTAGTCGCGACCTTCCCAATTCTTATTATCATCGCAATCTTTATGTTCTTCATGCGTCAGATGCAGGGTGGTGCCGGCGGTAAAGGTGGCCCAATGTCATTCGGTAAGTCGAAAGCGCGCATGATGAGTGAAGATCAGATTAAAACAACCTTTGACGATGTTGCCGGCGTTGAAGAGGCGAAAGAAGAGGTCGCAGAGCTGGTTGATTACCTTCGCGATCCAGGTAAATTCCAGCGTTTAGGTGGCCATATCCCTCGCGGCGTTCTAATGGCAGGTAACCCTGGCACTGGTAAGACTCTGCTCGCCAAAGCGATCGCTGGTGAAGCTAAAGTGCCTTTCTTCAGTATATCCGGTTCTGATTTTGTTGAGATGTTTGTTGGTGTTGGTGCATCACGTGTACGTGACATGTTTGACCAAGCCAAGAAGCACGCACCCTGTATTATCTTCATTGACGAGATCGACGCCGTTGGTCGTTCACGTGGTGTTGGTCTCGGTGGCGGTAACGACGAGCGCGAACAGACATTGAACCAGCTACTGGTTGAGATGGATGGTTTCGAAGGCACCGAGGGTATCATTGTCATCGCGGCAACCAACCGTCCAGACGTACTGGACCCTGCACTGCTTCGTCCGGGTCGTTTTGACCGTCAGGTCCACGTTGGTCTACCTGACATTCAAGGCCGCGAGAAAATTCTTAAAGTGCACATGCGCAAAGTGCCGCTGGGTGACGATGTGAAGCCAGAGTTGATTGCGCGTGGTACACCGGGCTTCTCGGGTGCGGATCTGGCTAACCTAGTCAATGAGGCTGCGCTCTTCGCAGCGCGCGATAGCCGTCGCACCGTTGGTATGGAGCAGTTCGAGAAAGCGAAAGATAAGATCATGATGGGCGCTGAACGCCGCTCAATGGTGATGGCTTATAAAGAGCGCCTCAATACGGCATTCCACGAGGCGGGTCACGCCATCGTAGGTCGCTTGATGCCAGAACATGACCCTGTCTACAAAGTGTCTATCATCCCACGTGGACGAGCACTGGGTGTGACGATGTTCCTGCCTGAAGAGGATCGTTACTCATACAGTCGTCAGGGCATTATTTCGCAAATCTGTTCGTTGTACGGTGGTCGAATTGCCGAAGAGATGACGCTGGGTAAAGAGGGTGTCACGACCGGTGCGTCAAATGATATCCAACGTGCTACTCAGCTTGCGCGTAATATGGTGACACGTTGGGGTCTGAGCGATGAGTTGGGTCCACTGCTGTACGGTGATGAAGATGATGATCCATTCGGTCGCGGCATGGGGCAACCGTCTAAGCCTATGTCGGGTGAAACTCAGAACAAGATCGATGCAGAAGTTCGTAAAATTATTGATCAGTGTTACCAAAAGGCCTACCAAATCCTGACGGATAACCGAGACATCCTTGATTCAATGTGTGAAGCGTTGATGACTTACGAAACAATCAATAGTGATCAAATTGATCAGCTGATGGCTCGTGAAAAAGTGACTCCACCCGATGGTTGGAATGACTCACAAGAGCGTGTCGATGCTGCGAAAGAGGAAGAGGCGGCAAATAGCGCTTCAGAGGCAGAAACTGAGTCTGATGTGCCAGAGGTTGATCAGAATGACCAGGCTCCTGACGCTACTGGGGGGCAATCGGGTTGGGGTGATCCTCAAGACGATCAAAAAGATGAACCCAAGCAGTAACAGCACGATTCACAAAAGCCCTCACACGTGAGGGCTTTTTCGTTCTTCTATAATGTACACAGAAAAAGGTAGAAATGTGACGCAAATCCAGTGTGCCAGTCGAGTATTGGACCTAACTAACACTCAGGTGATGGGTATCCTTAATGTTACGCCTGACTCGTTTTCGGACGGCGGTCACCTCTATCAACACTCGGCTCTTTCCATTGATAAAGCGCTGAAACATGCTCAGCAGATGGTCCTTGATGGGGCAACGATTGTGGATATCGGTGGCGAATCGACTCGCCCCGGTGCCGCTGAAGTGAGTGAGCAAGAGGAGATGGACCGTGTTTTGCCTGTGCTTGAGCGAATCAATGCTGAAATGGACGTGGTTGTCTCGATCGATACAAGCTCACCTAAATTGATTTCAGAATCGGCGAAGCTAGGCGCTGGGCTCATTAATGATGTCAGAGCACTTGGGCGCGAGGGAGCGCTTGAGGCAGCGCTTGCAACGGATCTACCCATCTGTTTGATGCATATGCAGGGCAGTCCTGCAACGATGCAGCGTCAGCCTGAATACGATGATGTGGTCTCTGAAGTGATGGATTTTCTTAATCAGCAGATGAATCGATGTATCGATGCAGGGATCGCAAAAGAGCGATTAATGGTCGATCCGGGTTTTGGATTTGGTAAAACCCTGCAACATAATTTACAGTTACTCAATCGCTTGGATAAATTATTGGACTTAGGGGTGCCTGTGTTGTCGGGCACCTCTAGAAAAACGATGGTAGGCCAGGTGCTGAATCGAGAGGCTGACCAGCGACTGTTTGGCAGTCTTGCAACGGTTGCGCTCGCGGTTGAACGTGGTGCTAGGATTATTCGAGTGCATGATGTGTTAGCAACCGTCGATACGGTTCGTATGACGGAAGCGGTTTTAAAGGAAGGGATCTAAATTGGGTCGTCGTTATTTTGGTACAGATGGTATTCGTGGTCAGGTAGGAACCTTTCCAATAACCCCAGATTTTGTGTTGAAGCTTGGTTGGGCTGTGGGACGAGTATTTGCCCGTGAAGGTCGAAGCAAAGTGTTAATTGGAAAAGATACTCGTATTTCGGGTTATATGTTTGAGTCCGCTTTAGAAGCAGGTCTGTCTGCGGCTGGTGTCGATGTGCTGTTGCTAGGGCCTATGCCGACGCCAGCGATCGCCTACTTAACTCGCACTTTCCGCGCTGATGCCGGAATTGTGATCAGCGCATCGCACAACCCTTACGACGATAACGGCATTAAATTTTTCAGCTCTGCTGGTACTAAACTGCCTGATGATGTCGAAGAGCGCATAGAGGCGCAGCTTGATCTTGCAATGACCACGGTGAGTTCTGCTGAGCTGGGTAAAGTGCGTCGAGTGAATGATGCCGCTGGCCGATACATTGAGTTTTGTAAGTCGACAGCAGCGGGCTGCTTGAATCTTGCTGGTCTTAAGGTTGTTGTTGATTGTGCTAATGGTGCTGGTTATCACATCGCCCCTAAGGTGTTTGCCGAACTCGGTGCCTCAGTGATTGAGATTGGTACTCAGCCTGATGGTTTAAACATCAATGAAGCGTGCGGTGCAACTGCACCTGAAGTGCTTCAGGCAAAAGTGCTTGAAGCAGAGGCGGATCTTGGTATTGCCTTGGATGGAGATGCTGATCGATTGATTCTCGTGGACCATAAAGGCGAGATTGTTGATGGCGATGAGATCCTCTTCATTATTGCCCAAGCCCTTCAGCAAAGCGGTGAGTTGCAAGGGGGTGTGGTCGGTACGTTGATGACCAATCTTGGTCTTGAGCAAGCGCTGGCAAAAATGGATATCCCCTTTGTGCGAGCGAAGGTGGGCGATCGCTATGTGTTAGAACAGTTAGCCGAGCACGATTGGAACCTAGGTGGTGAAGGTTCGGGGCACATCGTCTGTCGTAACATTCTTCCGACGGGCGATGCGACCATCGCGGCGGTTCAGGTATTAAAAGCGGTTGCCCAGTCAGGGCAAACCATTCATCAGTTGAAGCGTGGTATGCAAAAGCTGCCACAGAAGATGATCAATGTGCGCCTGGCTAATAAGGTGGATATCTCGGCATCACCAGCCGTTGCGGAGCATGTGGCTGCAGCGGAAACGCAATTAGCTGATCGTGGTCGAGTGCTGTTGCGCCCATCGGGAACTGAGCCAGTGGTGCGGGTTATGGTTGAAGGCTCCGATCTTGATGAGGTCCATCAGGTGTGTGAAACCCTGGCCGGGCAGGTTGAAAAAGAGCTGCAGGCGCTTGTATCTTGATGGGTGCTCGGGTAAGATTTGCGCCTCTTTTGAATGGCACCCCTGTTAGCGGTGCGTAATTAAGGTTTAAAGCTAGAATGGAAACCATCGTTCTTATTATTCACGTATTGCTTGCAGCAGCGGTTATCGGTCTGATTCTTATTCAGCAGGGTAAGGGTGCAGAAGCGGGTGCGTCATTTGGTGGTGGAGCCTCTCAAACTGTTTTCGGTAGCCAGGGTAGCGGTAGTTTCCTTGGTCGCGTTACAGCCATTCTTGCTGCGGGTATCTTTGTAACCAGCTTCGTTTTGGCTGTGTTTGCTAAAGAGAAAGCCGCCTCTGTTGGTGATGCAGGTATACCTGATGCTGCAACGATTGAAGCAGCTGCTCAGGTAGAGCAAGCGTCAACAACGGATTTGCCTGTTGCTTCGGAATCAGAGATTCCAACAGCAGGAGACAACTAAAAGTTTAGCCCAGGTGGTGGAATTGGTAGACACGCTATCTTGAGGGGGTAGTGTCTTAGGACGTGCCGGTTCGAGTCCGGCTCTGGGCACCAAGTTGAAAACGCAGTGGGTGAAGCGTAAAATTTACCTGTTTTTGATGCGGGGTGGAGCAGCCTGGTAGCTCGTCGGGCTCATAACCCGAAGGTCGTCAGTTCAAATCTGGCCCCCGCTACCAATCTTTAAGTTGGTAATGTTAACAAGAGGCCCGACGGTCGGACTCAGCTCTTCATTCGGCGCAGCCGCAGAAGGTCGTTAGTTCAAGTCTGGACCTCGCTACCAACTTCTAGTTGGGTATTTGTGGAAAGTCCGACAGTCGGGCTCGACTCTTCATTCGGCGCAGCCGCTGAAGGTCGCTAGACTTAAATGGCTTCCGCTACCACTTTTAGGATGTTATATCCTTGTTTGGTAAGCCCCTTTATGGGGCTTTTTCGTAGCTATTAGATAGCCACAACCAAACAGAAGACAGTGATATCTGCCTTCCCTGCTAGGTGGTAGATAAGTCAAGAATGGGTCTATATGACCCATTTTTTGTTTTTGAAGTTTTATAGGTGAAAAGTGTCAGCAAAATTAAAGCTGTTACAAGAGTTAATTGATCCAGTCGTCCAAGGCTTAGACTTAGAGCTTTGGGGTTTGGAGTACAATGCGTCAGGGAAAAATAGCCTGCTGCGTATCTACATTGATGGCCCTAATGGCGTGTCGGTTGATGACTGTGCACGTGTGAGTCAACAGGTAAGTGCAGTGATGGATGTCGAAGACCCTATCTCTGAGAACTACACACTTGAAGTCTCATCCCCAGGTATGGATCGTCCCCTCTACACGCTAGAGCAATTCGCCGCTTATGCTGGACACACGATCCAACTTCGCCTGCGTTCGCCATTTGAAGGGCGTAAGAAATTTAAAGGGATTCTCAACGGTATCGAAGGCGAAGATGTGCTTTTGGTCGTTGATAATCATGAATATTTGTTACCGCATGACCTGATCGATCGGGCCAATGTGGTTCCGCAATTTTAATCCGCTTTGACTATTAGGAGCGAAGAGCTGATATGAACAAAGAGATTCTACTGGTTGCTGAAGCCGTCTCTAACGAAAAAGATGTCTCTAAAGCGGTCATCTTTGAAGCGATTGAAGTCGCGTTGGCAACAGCGACTAAGAAACGCTACGACGAAGAAGCTGATATTCGAGTGGTAATCGACCGTGCAACAGGCGATTACGACACCTTCCGCCGTTGGTTGGTGGTTGATAACGATGCGGTTCCAGCATTGGGCACAGAGTTGACCATGCAGGAAGCGGAAGAGATCGATACTAATCTTCAGCCAGGTGATTACCATGAAGAGCAGGTTGAGTCCGTTGCCTTCGGCCGCATTGCAGCACAGACTGCAAAGCAAGTTATTGTTCAGAAAGTCCGCGAAGCTGAGCGCGCTAAAGTGGTTGATCTTTACCGTGATCGCCAAGGTGAATTGATTGCCGGTACGGTTAAGAAAGTAACGCGTGACAATGTGATCGTTGATCTTGGCAACAACGCTGAAGCACTGCTTCCACGTGAAAACCTTCTACCGCGTGAAATTTTCCGTATGGGTGAGCGTGTTCGTGCTGTCCTTCAAGAGGTTCGTTCTGAAGGTCGCGGACCACAGCTCATTCTTAGCCGTACTTCAAACGAGATGCTGATTGAGCTCTTCTCGATTGAAGTCCCTGAAATTTCTGAGCAGATGATTGAGATACGTGCCGCTGCGCGTGATCCTGGTGCTCGCTCTAAGATTGCGGTTAAAACTCAAGATCGTCGCCTAGACCCTGTCGGTGCCTGTGTTGGTATGCGCGGTGCGCGTGTCCAGGCTGTCTCTGACGAATTGGGCGGTGAGCGTGTTGACATCATCCTTTGGGACGACAACCCAGCACAACTTGTTATCAATGCGATGGCGCCTGCTGAAGTCGCTTCGATCGTGATGGATGAAGAGACTCACTCGATGGACGTCGCTGTTGATGAAGAGGCATTGGCAATGGCAATCGGCCGCGCCGGTCAGAACGTTCGCTTAGCTGCGGAGTTGACAGGCTGGGAGCTGAATGTGATGAGCGAATCTGAAGCTGCTAGCAAACATGAATCTGAAGTTGGCAAAACCGTTGATCTGTTCATCAAGCACCTTGATGTTGACAGCGATCTAGCTGAAATTCTGGTTGCGGAAGGCTTTACAACGCTTGAAGAGGTGGCTTACGTCCCTGCTAACGAAATGCTCGAGATCGAAGAGTTCGACGAAGAGATTGTTGATGCACTTCGTGAGCGTGCAAAAGACGCACTGCTAAACCTTGCTATTGCAGGTGAAGAGCAACTTGGCGATGTAGAGCCAGCAGAAGACCTCCTCACTATGGATGGTATGGAACGTACCCTAGCGTACACATTAGCAAGCCGTGGTGTCGTGACCATGGAAGATCTTGCAGAACAGTCTATTGAAGAACTGCTAGACATCGAAGGCATGACTGAAGAGCGCGCAGGTGAGTTGATCATGACAGCGCGTGCACCTTGGTTTGCAGAAGATCAGCAGTAATTAGACAACGGAAAAGGAGAACCCATTTATGGCAGAAGTAACGATTAAACAGCTTGCCGATGTGGTTGGTGTATCCGTTGAGCGTTTGTTAACACAGATGCAGGAAGCGGGAGTCGAAGGTAAAACCAACGATTCAACTGTCACAGAGACAGAGCGTCAGCAGCTATTAGCCTATTTGAAACGCAGTCACGGCGAAGATGCCGAGGACGTTGGCGCACCCAAGAAGATTACACTTAAGCGTAAGACAACCTCTACGCTAAAAGTGGGTGGTGCCGGTAGTCGTAAAACCGTTAACGTAGAGGTGCGTAAAAAACGCACTTATGTGAAACGTACAGAGATCGAAGAGGCTCCAGAAGCACCCGCAGTTGAAGAGACGCCCGTTGCAACACCTGAGCCACAGGTTGAAGCACCGGTTGTTGAAGCAGCACCAGAAGTGGCTGTTGAAGCTGCGGTAGAGCCAAAAGCAGAACCTCCTAAAACGGAAGCGAAAGCTGAGGTTAAAGAAGCGGTTGAACCGGTTAAAGCTGAAGAGCCTAAACCTGAGCCAGTGGTTGAAAAGCCAGTTGAGAAAACACCAGCCGCTGAGCCTAAAACTGAAAACCCTCGCAAAAAGAATAAGCAACGTGATGAGCGCCGCAGCGGTCAGCGTGATAATGATGATCGTCGCAAGTCTAAAGGCCGTGGTAACGGCACGCTGAATGCTCGTCCAGGTAAAGGTGGTAAGCCAAGCCGTGGTAAGCCAATGCGTCAGGGTGACAACCAGCACGGCTTTAAAGAGCCGACGACGTCGATCGTCCACGAAGTGTCTATTCCAGAGAGCATCACCGTTGCCGATCTGGCTAAAAAGATGTCGATTAAAGCGGCTGAAGTGATCAAGGTGATGTTTAAGATGGGTGCGATGGCAACCATCAACCAGCCTATCGATCAAGATACCGCCATTCTTGTGGTTGAAGAGATGGGCCACAAAGCCGTGCCAATGGTTGAGAACGCGATTGAAGACGAGTTGATGGAGTCGGTAGCGGCTCACAGTGGCGAGTCAGTAACGCGAGCTCCTGTTGTCACCGTTATGGGTCACGTTGACCATGGTAAAACATCACTACTCGACTACATTCGTGCAACGCGAGTTGCCTCTGGTGAGTCTGGTGGTATTACTCAGCACATCGGTGCTTACCACGTTGAAACTGACAACGGCATGGTGACCTTCCTAGATACACCTGGACACGCAGCGTTCACCGCAATGCGTGCACGTGGTGCCTCTTTGACCGATATCGTGGTTCTGGTTGTGGCTGCCGATGACGGCGTCATGCCTCAGACAGAAGAGGCGGTTCAACACGCTAAAGCAGCGGGCGTTCCTCTAGTTGTTGCGGTCAACAAGATCGATAAAGAGGAATCAGATCCAGATCGAGTTAAAAACGAACTGGCTCAGCGTGATGTTATTCCTGAAGATTGGGGCGGTGATGTTCAGTTCTGTCCAGTCTCAGCTAAAACCGGTCAGGGCATCGATGAACTGCTAGAAGCGATCCTTCTTCAGTCAGAAATTCTTGAGTTGGAAGCGGTTCCAGATGCGCCAGGTACTGGTGTGGTTGTTGAATCACGCCTGGATAAAGGTCGTGGTCCAGTTGCGACGCTACTGGTTCAAAACGGCACGCTGAAGCGCGGTGATATCGTACTTGCTGGTCTTCACTACGGTCGTGTACGCGCCATGCTTGATGAGAACGGCAAACCCCTAGAAGCGGGTGGCCCTGCCATACCCGTTGAGATTCAGGGCCTAGATGGAACGCCAGACGCAGGTGAAGACTTCACCGTTGTATCTACCGAGAAGAAAGCGCGTGAAATCGCACTATTCCGTCAGGGTAAATACCGTGAAGTGAAGCTTCAGCGTCAGCAACAAGCGAAGCTTGAGAACCTATTCTCGAACATGGAAGCGGGCGAGGTTAAATCACTGAACATTGTCCTTAAGACAGATGTTCGAGGCTCTCTAGAAGCGCTGACTAGCTCACTAGAA
The DNA here is from genome assembly GCA_018623095.1 of Marinobacterium sp. Lineage (GTDB taxonomy): Bacteria > Pseudomonadota > Gammaproteobacteria > Pseudomonadales > Balneatricaceae > Marinobacterium_E. The sequence goes on from JAAZVX010000003.1 coordinate 39,460, forward strand.
GATCTCTCTACTGACGAAGTTAAAGTGAACATCGTCTCTGGCGGTGTCGGTGGTATCGGTGAGACTGATGCTAACCTTGCGTTGGCTTCATCGGCGATCCTAATTGGCTTCAACGTTCGTGCTGATGCTCAGGCACGTGGGATCGTTGAACGTGAAGAGATGGAACTTCGCTACTACAGCGTTATCTACGACATCATCGATGACGTGAAACAGGCGATGAGTGGTCTACTCTCTCCTGAGTTCAAAGAGGAGATTGTCGGTATTGCTGAAGTACGTGATGTCTTCCGTGCACCCAAGATTGGTGCCGTTGCAGGTTGTATGGTTGTCGAAGGGACTATCTTCCGTAACAAACGTATTCGTGTCCTTCGCGATAACGTGGTTATTTATGAAGGTGAACTTGAGTCACTGCGTCGCTTTAAAGACAACGTCAACGAAGTTCGTCAGAACATGGAGTGTGGTATCGGCGTGAAGAACTACAACGATGTGAAAGTCGGCGACCAGATTGAGGTTTACGACACTGTTGAAGTTCAACGTACCATCTAAGAGGTTGTATGGCTCGCGATTTTAAACGTACAGACCGAGTAGGGGACCAGATCCAGCGTGATCTGGCCACTCTTATTCAGCGTGAGATCAAAGATCCACGCATTGGTATGGTAACGATTAATCACGTCAAAGTAGCAAAAGACTTAGGTTATGCTGATGTCTACATTACCGTTCTTCCATTGGGTGAACAGGATGAGGCGGAAGCGACTAAACAGAGTCTAGAGGTGCTTAAGCAAGCTGCAGGGTTCCTGCGTGCCGAATTGGCAAAAGGAATCTCACTGCGTGTGATGCCGGCGTTACGTTTCCATTACGACGAGAGCATTCATCGCGGTCGTCACCTAACGAGCTTGATCGAGAAGGCTCGCCGACTCGAAGATAACGAGGGCTAACATGGCTCGACGTAAAAAAGGACGCCGCATTGACGGCGTCTTTTTGCTTGATAAGCCCCAGGGCATCAGCTCGAATGCAGCTCTGCAGAAGGTAAAGCGCCTTTATGATGCCGCGAAAGCAGGTCATACAGGGGCGTTGGATCCTCTAGCCACTGGCATGCTTCCAATCTGCTTGGGTGAAGCGACTAAGTTTTCACAGTTTCTACTCGATTCTGATAAGCGTTACATCACCACGGCTAAGCTAGGGGTTCGAACTGACAGCAGTGACGCCGATGGCGAGGTGATCGAAACTAAGCCCATTCCGGCCTTAGATCGAGACGCTCTGAACGATCTGATTCAACAGACGTTCTCTGGCGAGATTGAACAGGTCCCGTCCATGTTCTCGGCGTTGAAACATAACGGTCAGCCGCTCTATAAGTTGGCGCGCAAAGGTGAGAAGGTCGAAGTTAAACCGCGTCAGGTCACGGTTTACGAGATCAAATTGTTGGATCTGCGTGGCGATGAGGTGGATCTTGAAGTCCATTGTTCGAAAGGCACTTATATTCGTTCAATTGTTGAAGATCTAGGGCTGGCGCTGGGTTGTGGTGCACATGTCACTATGTTGCGCCGTTTAGCAGTGGCGACCTACGACCGCAGTGCGATGCTGACTCTGGATCAGTTGAATGATATTGCACAACAACCTGAGTCAGATCAGTCGTTAGAGTGCATACAAACGCGTTTAGATGCGCTATTATTGCCGCCCTGGAGTGCAGTCGAATCATTGCCTTCGATAGAATTACCAGCCGCTTTAGCAAACCGTCTATTGCAAGGGCAGCGTTTAGGGGAACTTTTCTCTGAGCGTGGTCTCGTTAGACTCTTTGCTGAAGAGCGATTCTTAGGTATGGCTGAAGTGGATGATGAGGGGCGTTTACGCGCTCGCCGTCTATTGGATACCTCAGAAAACTGATTTACCCAACAGGGTATGACGCTTCACTGAAAATATGCTCGGTGTTGCGCGACTTAACCCGCAGCTTAGGCTGTGTGCATATTGTTAATAGGAGATAAAACAATGGCATTGTCTGTTGAAAAGAAAGCTGAAATCGTTGAAGCGTACGGTCGTGGTCAGAACGATACTGGTTCACCAGAAGTTCAAGTTGCCCTTCTTACTGCTAACATTGAAAGCCTTCAGGATCACTTCAAAGCGAACAAGCAAGATCACCACTCACGTCGTGGTCTAATTCGTATGGTTAACCAGCGTCGTAAGCTGCTGGATTACCTTAAGAAGAAAGATGCTACTCGCTACGTTGAGTTGATCGGTCGTCTAGGTCTTCGTCGTTAAGATTTAGATACCCAGTTAGGGCCATACTTAGTATGGCCCTTTCTACTTTAAACCCTCCGCAAACCCACAGTATCTGACAGCCTGTACTCAATTGAGTTTACTGAATTCAACTGAGTACTGGCTTTAAAAGAGTGAAGATCAGGGGACGCGGAACATAGTTAATCACTAGGAGTTAATCGATGTTTAACACGGTTACTAAAACGTTCCAGTTCGGTAATGACACCGTAACGATCGAAACCGGTAAGGTTGCTCGTCAAGCGACGGGTGCCGTAATGGTTACTGTTAACGAAAAGACACAGGTTCTGTGTACTGTCGTTGGCGCAAAAACAGCGAAAGAGGGTCAGGATTTCTTCCCTCTTTCAGTTCACTACCAAGAGAAATACTACGCCGTTGGCCGTATCCCTGGTGGCTTCTTCAAGCGTGAAGGTCGTCCAACAGAGAAAGAGACACTAACCTCTCGTCTAATCGACCGCCCAATTCGTCCACTGTTCCCTAAAGGGTTCATGAACGAAGTACAGGTTGTTTGTACGGTTGTCTCTTCTGACAAGAACGTCGATCCAGATATCGCTGCAATGATCGGTACTTCTGCAGCGCTGACTATCTCTGGTATCCCATTTGTTGGCCCAATCGGTGCCGCACGTGTTGGTTTCACTGAAGACGACGGTTACATCCTTAACCCAACTTACGAAGCGCTAGCTAACTCTGAGCTAGACATGGTGGTTGCAGGTACAGACGAAGCCGTCCTAATGGTTGAGTCTGAAGCGAAAGAGCTTAGCGAAGATGAGATGCTTGGTGCGGTGCTATTTGCTCACCAAGAGATGCAAGTGGTTATTAACGCAGTCAACGAATTCGCCGCTCAAGCCGCTAAGCCCAAGTGGGATTGGCAGCCAGCTGCTAAAAATGAATCGTTAACGGATGCGATCACTTCTGCGTTTGGCGCACAAGTTGAAGCTGCATTCCAAGTGGCGGACAAAATGGAGCGTCAAGATACACTGAAAGCGCTTCGTGATGCCGCTGTTGAACAGTTCGCAACCGGCGAAGAGAACGCGCCAGACGCTGGTGAAGTCTCTAAAGTCTTTGCCTCGATCGAGAAAGCGACTGTTCGTGAACGTATTCTAAGTGGTCAGCCACGTATCGATGGTCGTGACAGCAAAACCGTTCGTCCAATCGAAGTAGAAGTTGGCGTTCTTAAAAACGTACACGGTTCTGCGCTGTTCACACGTGGTGAAACACAGGCAATCGTTACGTGTACTCTAGGTACAAGCCGCGACGTACAGATCATCGATGCGCTAGAAGGTGAGCGTCGTGATCCATTCATGCTTCAGTACAACTTCCCTCCATACTCAGTCGGTGAAGCTGGCCGTATGGGTGGTGCAGGTCGTCGTGAAATCGGTCACGGTCGTCTGGCTCGCCGTGGTGTCTCTGCGGTGCTTCCAACTCAGGAAGATTTCCCTTACACCATGCGTTTGGTATCTGAAATCACTGAATCAAACGGTTCATCATCAATGGCCTCTGTGTGTGGCTCTTCACTGGCGATGATGGATGCTGGTGTACCGGTTAGCTCTGCCGTTGCGGGTATCGCAATGGGTCTGGTTAAAGAGGGCGATCGTTTTGCTGTCTTAACCGATATCTTGGGTGACGAAGACCACCTAGGTGATATGGACTTTAAAGTGGCGGGTACTGAAGCGGGCGTTACTGCCTTGCAGATGGACATTAAGATCACAGGTATCACTGAAGAGATCATGGAGATCGCTCTAGAACAAGCACTAGACGCTCGTGTTCATATCTTACGTGAGATGGCTAAAGTGATCGGTTACGCTCGTCCTGAACTGGCTGACCACGCTCCTGCCATGACTCAGCTTAAAGTGAACCCAGAGAAGATTCGTGACGTTATCGGTAAAGGTGGTGCAACAATCCGCTCAATTACTGAAGAGACTGGCGCGTCAATCGATCTTGATGACGACGGTACTGTGCGTATCTACGCAGACAACAAAGCAGCGTCACAAGCGGCTGTGGATCGTGTTGTTGCAATCACTGCAGAAGCAGAGATTGGCAAGATTTACGAAGGTAAGGTTGTTCGCATCGAAGAGTTCGGCGCATTCGTTAACATCCTGCCAGGTAAAGATGGTCTGGTACACATTTCACAGATCGCTAAAGAGCGCGTGAATGCGGTTACAGACTACATCAACATGGATGATGTCATTAAAGTTAAGGTACTGGACGTTGACAACCGCGGTCGTATCAAGCTTTCAATGAAAGATCTTGAAGAAGACGAAACGGCAGAGAACTAATCACTGCTGATTCGCACTAAAAAAACCGCCTAC
>JAAZVX010000029.1 GCA_018623095.1 Marinobacterium sp.
GTCGTGACCTTCGAAACGGATGATCACAAAGCACCAATCTCATATCAGCGACCTGCAGCTGCTGTCTGATAGAGCAAAACATGTTATAAAACAGGGCCGACTTAGTTCGGCCCTATTTTTTTGAAAAATAGGTAAGGGTTTACTCAGTAAAAGGTTGTTTTTAGGCTGAGTGCCCCCATAAAAAAATTTAATTAATAATGACTCACTAGTTGACCCAATCATGCTTACCTCTTTTCTCTCCAAAATTTTCGGCAGCAAAAACGATCGTGAACTTAAACGTATGGGACGCATCGTTAAACAAATTAACGAGCTAGAACCCGAGTTTGAATCACTCAGTGACGAGGGAATCAAAGAGAAGACCGCTCAATTCAGAGAGCGACTAGAGCAAGGTGAATCTTTAGAAAAAATCCTCCCAGAAGCTTTTGCCAACTGTCGTGAAGCATCAAAACGTGTAATGGGTATGCGCCACTTCGACGTTCAGTTGATCGGTGGTATGACACTGCATGATGGCAAAGTGGCTGAGATGCGCACTGGTGAAGGTAAAACACTGGTGGCGACGCTTGCGGTTTATCTTAATGCGATTTCGGCAAAAGGTGTTCACGTAGTCACAGTCAACGACTATCTCGCAAGCCGTGACGCTGAGTGGATGCGTCCGCTCTATGAAGCACTAGGCTTGTCAGTTGGTGTCGTAGTCTCTGGTCAAGACGGTGAGACCAAACGCGCAGCCTACGCTTGCGATATCACCTACGGTACCAACAACGAATTTGGTTTTGACTACCTTCGCGACAACATGGCGTTCAGCCTAACCGATAAGGTGCAGCGTGATTTCAACTTCGCGGTGGTCGATGAGGTTGACTCGATTCTGATCGATGAAGCGCGTACGCCGTTGATCATCTCTGGACCTGCTGAGGACAGCTCAGAAACGTACAAGGCTATTAACACGCTAATTCCGCACCTGACGCAGTTTGAAGGCGAAATCGATGTCAAAGATGAGACGCAGGTCATCAATGAAGATTTCCACGTCGATGAGAAGAATCGTACGGTCGAGCTGACCGAAGCGGGTCACGAAAAAGTTGAAGCTATGTTGATCGAAGCGGGCCTTCTCTCTGAGGGTGATAGTCTCTACGCTCCGCAAAATCTAACACTGCTTCACCATGTTCTTGCGGCACTTCGTGCACACCACCTGTTTGTTAAAGATCGTGATTACATCGTTCAGGGTGGTCAGGTTGTCATTGTCGATGAGCACACCGGTCGTATTATGGCAGGCCGTCGTTGGTCTGAAGGCCTTCACCAAGCGGTTGAAGCGAAAGAGGGTGTGGATATCCAGATGGAGAGTCAGACACTGGCGTCGACCACTTTCCAAAACTATTTCCGCCTCTACAACAAACTATCAGGTATGACCGGTACCGCTGATACCGAAGCGTTCGAGCTGCGTCAAATCTATGGTTTAGACGTCGTGGTTATTCCGACTAACCGTCCTATTCAACGTATCGATTACAATGACCTAGTTTACCTAACGATTGAAGATAAGTTTGAAGCGATCGTTAAAGAGGTTAAGCACTGCCAAGAGCAGCAGCGCCCAATTCTTGTTGGTACGGCGTCAGTCAGCTCGTCTGAACTGTTATCGAAGATGCTTGAGAAAGCGGGTATTAAACACAACGTACTGAACGCGAAACAGCACGATCGTGAAGCCGGTGTCATTGCTGAAGCGGGCCGTCCAGGTGCAGTTACCATTGCGACCAACATGGCCGGTCGTGGTACCGATATTATGCTAGGCGGTAAGCTTGAAGTTGAGCTTGAAGCACTGGGTGACAATGCGACTGAAGAGCAGATCGAGGCAGCCAAGGCCGATTGGTCTAAACGCCATGAAGCGGTACTTGAAGCGGGTGGTCTGCATATCATCGGTACAGAGCGTCACGAATCTCGTCGTATTGATAATCAGTTGCGTGGCCGTGCCGGTCGTCAGGGTGATCCGGGCTCCTCTCGTTTCTTCCTGTCGTTAGAAGATGATTTGATGCGTATCTTCGCGTCCGATCGTGTCCGTAACATGATGAAAGCCCTCGGTATGGAGAAGGGCGAAGCGATCGAACACAAAATGGTCTCCAATGCGATCGAGAAAGCGCAGCGTAAAGTGGAAGGCCGAAACTTTGATATTCGTAAGCAGCTGCTTGAATATGATGATGTCGCGAATGATCAACGTACCGTTATCTACGATCAACGTAATGAGTTGATGTCGAGCGATGACATCTCTGAAACCATTGATGCGGTTCGTGAAGAGGTGGTTAACGACACCATCAGCATGTTTATTCCACCTGAATCACTCGCTGAGCAGTGGGATATTCCAGGCCTTGAAGAGGAGATCAACACGCGCTTTGCGATTGAGATGCCGATTCAGCAGTGGCTAGATGAAGACGATAACCTTTACGAAGAGACATTGCGTGCACGTATTCTTGAGAAAATCGTTGATGTATATCGCGAGAAAGAGGCGTTAGTGGGAACCGAATCGTTCCGCAACTTCGAGAAGCAGGTCATGCTTCAGGTACTGGATCAGCTGTGGAAAGAGCACCTTCAGACTATGGATCTACTGCGCCGTGGCATTCACCTTCGTGGCTACGCTCAGAAGAACCCTAAACAGGAGTACAAACGCGAGTCGTTTGAGCTTTTCCAAGGGCTTCTAGAGAGTATTAAAGCTGATGTTGTTCGTATCATCAGCCACGTTCAGGTACGTGCCCCAGAGGATGTTGAAGAGATGGAGCGTCAACGTCGTGAAGCAGCTGAGAAACAGGCAATGGACTTCAAGCACGATGACGCAACCGCTATGCAGAGTGCAGAGGCTGGCTCTGGTATCGAAGGCGAGGAGCAACCAGCGACCTTTAAACGCGATGAGCGTAAAGTGGGGCGTAACGAGCCTTGTCCTTGTGGATCTGGTAAGAAATACAAAGCCTGTCACGGTAAGATTGCTTAATTGATACCGATTAAGAAGAGGCTGCTCATTGAGCAGCCTTTTTTGTATGCGTACTATTTGAGAATGAATAGCGAGTGATTAGGAATAGAGAGTAGCCAACGCTTCAATCTGTCTGCGCCGTAACTCGGACCCCAGCTCTGCCCCTGAGAACCCGTCAGCCATGACCTGTTTAGGTTTAATAGCCGCAACGGCTTGAACGTCTCTCTCTAAATAAGCCTTATCGAATGGGTCATCCGGTTGCAGTGCGCTGTGAATATGGATCAGCGGAACAACCGCATCGGGCTGTTTGATCAATTTAAGATCGCTAATTAACGTCAGTTTTTGCTCGGGTTCAGTCGTTGGATAATTCAACAGACTCGCAGCGTGTTTAGAGTAGGCGATCGCCAAGGTTTTAAAACGATTGGGGATCTTAAGCCTTAACGCTAAGGTTTCGATCGCTTCTGGTGACATATCCGCTAGGAAGCACAATAGAGCAAATCGCTCCTCAGTCGCTTCGAGTAGTGTGCTATCGACACTGACCGTCGAGTCTGTCTTAACACGGTCGAGTGGTGTCAATAGATAGCAAGCATGGCTCTTTTCTAAAGTGGCTAAGAACTGACTAGGCGTGTTGGTATTGAGTGCTCGCTCAAACTCCTGCCAAACTCGCTCCGCGGTCAGGTGATCGAGCTCACCTGAGGCACTCATTCCCTGCATCAACTCAAGCGTTTCCGGTGCGACTGTAAAGCCCAGGTGGGCGAAGCGCGCCTGGAATCGAGCCACTCGAAGCACGCGAAGAGGGTCTTCTAAAAACGCATTTGAAACGTGCCTCAGCACTCGATTGTTAAGATCTTGTTGGCCGTTGAATGGGTCAGTGATCACGCCCGCGTCACTTTTAGCCAACGCATTAATCGTTAAATCCCGCCTTAATAGATCCTCTTCCAGAGTGACACTCGGATCGGTATGAAAGGTGAAGCCCTTATAGCCACGACCACTTTTGCGTTCGGTTCTGGCTAATGCATACTCTTCGTGTGTTTCAGGGTGGAGGAAGACAGGAAAATCACTGCCCACAGGTCTATAACCCGCGTCAAGCATCGCTTCTGGTGTGGCGCCTACGACAACCCAATCCCGGTCCTTAACCTTAAGGCCGAGCAGTTCATCGCGGACAGCACCGCCAACCAGATAGACTTGCATTAACCTTTCTCGCAATGCTCGGGGAAGGCCAATACCCAGCGTTCAAAACCGCCATCGATGCTGTAGACCTCTTCAAAACCACGTTCGCAGAGGAAAGCGGCCGCCGATTGGCTGCTCATGCCGTGGTAACAGCAGACAAGAATAGGCGCATCGAACTCGTTGTTATCGATGAACTCCTGGAGGTTGTCGTTGGTAAGATTGACTGCGCCTTTGATGTGGTTGTTCGCAAAGCTCTGTCCATCACGAATATCGGCAACAACTGCCCCTTTTTCTAGGAGTTCTAGAGCATCCTTTGCCACGACGTGTTTAAACTGATTCATATCCTATCCTTAACCTTTAATAACTGTTTGGCTCTTGGCTTTCGATTGAGAAGATCGATCCATCTTCCAAGCGTAATGCCGTTAATTCTCCGCCCCAAACACATCCAGTGTCGAGTGCATAATGATTGGTTGCCACTCTAAGACCTAACGCCGCCCAGTGGCCAGTAATCTGTTTGTGTGTGTTGATTTGTGTGGGTAGTTCAAACCATGGCAGGTAGCCGTCAGGTTGTTTATCTAAACCACCGTTTGCGTCAAAGTCCAATTTGCCAGAGGGCTTAATATAGCGCATTCGGGTGAAGTAGTTTGTGATCGTTCGCAATCGATCGAAGCCAATGATCTCATCTCTCCACTTTGCCGGTTTATTGCCATACATCTGTTCAAAATAGTGTACGGCCAGAGTGCTGTGCAGACAGTCTGAGACCTCTTTCGCCAGCTGTTCAGCTTGATCTAACGACCAAATATGAGGGATACCCGCGTGGGTCATGACATAACCTAAGGAGTCGCAGCGTTGAATCAGAGGTTGCTGAATAAGCCATTTCAATAACTCATCCCTGTCTTCGGCCTGCATGATCGGTTTGAGTGTTTTGCCCATTTTTCGATCGACACCTGAGGCAAGCGCTAATAGGTGTAGGTCATGGTTGCCAAGAACAACGCGTGCACGTGATCCAAGTGATTTTATAAATCGCAGAACGGCTAAAGAGTCAGGACCACGATTAACCAGATCACCGGCTATCCACAGCTGATCATCTTCACTGAATTGGATTGAATCAAGCAGTGCTAATAGGCTTCGGTAGCACCCCTGAATATCACCGATGGCATAGGTCGACATTGCGTTGTTAAAACCGCTTAGTTAGGCTGAAAGGCCATAGCATATAGGAATTCTTCAGTGGACCCAAAAGGATGATTGATCACTCGTTTACCGCTGTCTGTGATAAAAACACTGAACTGATTATTTTGGGCTCACTGCCAGGGAAAAAATCGATCGCCGAACAGCAGTATTATGCGCATCCAAGAAACGCTCTGTGGCCCATTCTTTGTGACTGGATGCAAGTCCCCACTGCATTGAATTACGAGCAACGAATAGAGGCTGCATTGAGCTGTGGAGTGGGGTTTTGGGATGTCGTAGCACAGGCTCATAGGCCTGGCTCGCTCGATTCAGCGATTCAATCATCGACCGTGCATTACAATCCAGTTGATCAATTAATTCCCAAACTGCCTAAGTTAAAAGGCATTCTGTTAAATGGTGGCGCGGCAATGACCCACTTCAAACGAGCCGGATTCCACACTCTGGCGTCAGAGAAGGGGATCGATTCTTATCAACTACCATCGACCAGCCCGGCGCATGCATCGATGACCTTTGAAGAAAAAAGAGTTGCGTGGCACTCTGTGCTGATCGACACTCTTAACCAGTAACGTACATCGAGTAGATGTTCTTGGAGGTGTTTGTATGGCGATAGCAACGTTTGCGGCAGGCTGTTTTTGGGGCGTTGAACTGCGTTTTTCCGAGTTGACGGGCGTCACTGGTACTCAAGTTGGCTACATGGGCGGCTCTCACGATCAGCCGAGTTATCAAGATGTCTGTACCGGTCAGACAGGGCATGCCGAGGTGGTTCAGATAGAATTTGACGAGCATCTCATCGCCTATGAATCGCTGTTGGACTCGTTTTGGCAATGGCACGATCCTACGACGCTCAATCGACAGGGGCCTGATATTGGGACTCAGTATCGTTCTGCAATTTTTTATCATGATGATATCCAACGCATCCTAGCAGAACAGTCAAAAGCGGTTTTGGGCACAAGCGGTGTGTTTTCCAACCCCATTGTCACTGAAATTGTGCCTGCTCAAACCTTCTGGCCCGCCGAAGAGTACCACCAACAATATCTTAAGAAACGAGGCGCCTCTGCATGTGGAATCTAGCGACATCTGATTCATCAGTTCTAAAGCTCATTATTGGAAACCACAACTACTCTAGCTGGTCACTGCGTGCATGGTTTTTTATGAAACGCTCAGGACTCTATTTTGATGTAGAGCGTCTGGCTCTGTTTGAGCCTGATTTTCAAGAGAGACTCTCCCAATACAGTGACGCAGGTCGCGTACCGGTGCTGATCGATTCTGATCTGCATGTGTGGGATTCACTAGCCATTTGCGAATATGTTAGTGAGGCGCACTTGGCGGGTTCAGGTTGGCCCAAGTCCTCCAAAGATCGCGCTAAAGCTCGCTCCATTGTTGCTGAAGTGCACTCGGGTTTTGGCAATCTAAGGCATGCTCTTCCGATGAACTGTCGTGCAAAACGATCGGTCAGTGTGGACAATACCGTTCGATCTGAGATCGATCGTATTGAGCAGATCTGGAGCAGTGAGTGGTTCATTAATGCTCGCGAGAATGGGGTCGATTTAGGTATACTAGACGCATTCTTTGCACCGATTGCTTCACGCTTCCAGACCTATCAGATCGAACTGTCAGAGCCCGCTTCACACTATCGAGAATGGCTACTGCAAACACCTGAATTGATAGAGTGGTATCAATGCGCCTCACTAGAGAGTGAGGTAATTGACGATGAAGAGGTGGGTACACCCCTTAACTCGATTGATGCCATGCGCGTCTAGTGGATTGTTATGAACACCAAATCTGCGGTTAAGCCAGAGTTCTTACTCTTGATGGCTGCATTGCAATGTCTGATGGCCCTCTACGTAGATGCGATGTTACCGGCCCTGCATGAGATAGGCTCCGACCTCAACGCGCTAGAAAACAACCGTTATCAGTTAGTTATTACCAGTGTCATGTTAGGTTTGGCTGTAGGCCAACTTTTCTATGGCCCTCTTGCTGATGCCTGGGGCAGAAAACCCGCTGTCTATCTAGGCTTCACACTGATGTTAATCGGCACTCTGATCTCTCTGTTTGCTCAGACGTTTGAAGTGATGCTGATCGGTCGCGTGTTACAGGGGTTAGGGGCAGCAGGCCCTCGTGTTGTCACCATGGCGATTGTTCGTGATAAATACGTCGGCCCTGATATGGCGCGTGTGATGTCACTGATCATGACCATCTTCATTTTTAGCCCGGTTGTTGTGCCCATGCTGGGGCAGTTGGTGCTCCTCGTTGCGGATTGGCGCGCTGTGTTTGGTTTGTTGTTGGTTCTGACAACCGCGACCTGGATCTGGTTTGCGTTGCGACAAGAGGAGACTCTCAACCCGGAGCATCAAGCGATTCTCTCGTTTAAGCCGGTGATGAAAGCGATGCGTCAGGTTCTGACAACTCGTGAAGGGTTTATCTATACCTTTGCCGGTGGTTTGGTGCATGGGTCACTGATCGGCTTTCTGGTCTCTGTGCAGGGCATACTGCAAGGTATCTACGATACCGGAGCGCTCTTCCCAGTCTATTTTGCCATGATGGCACTTGGGGTTGGGATATCCTCGTTTATGAACTCAAAACTGGTCTACCGCTTTGAGCTCAGACAGTTGGTCATCTTTGTGATGGCTCTATCGGGTCTGACTTCACTGATTGAAGCCGTTGTCATTGGTGCTTGGCAGCTCACTGTACCTCTTCAGGTGTTTATAGGGATGATGATCGTCACGACCTTCTTTTTCGGCTTGTTGTTCGGCAACCTTAATGCGTTGGCAATGGCACCATTTGGAAAAATTGCAGGGGTTGCATCAGGCACTATCGGGGCCTTTACGATGTTGATCGGTGTCATGGTGGGTTCGCTGATCGGTATGCAGTTTGATGGCACCGTTCTGCCGCTATTGATCGGATTCGCCGCTACAACCCTATTAGGTTTAATGTTAGTCATGCTTTTCTCAAAACCAAGGGTGCAACGTGTTGAGGTGCCGCACGGATCATGAGTGACCAAACATCAGCTATGCTCTCACCCGGCCAGGAGGATCTTTGGTTTTTGCCATTAGGTGGCTCAGGCGAGATTGGTATGAATATGAATCTGCTTGGGCACGCTGGCGACTGGATAATGGTCGATTGCGGTGTCACATTTGATGAGACGGTCGATTCAGATTCGCATCGAACCGCCGCAGTGGTATCGGCTGATCCTAAATTTATTTCCCGTCAAAAAGAGAACCTTAAGGGGATCATCATAACCCACGCCCATGAGGATCACTTGGGTGCACTGCCGTTCCTCTGGCCTCGCCTTAAAGCCCCAGTCTACGCATCTCCTTTTGCGGCAGAGGTTTTAAGAAGAAAGCTGGCTCAGCATGGTTTAGATGGTCGTGTTCCTATCCATGTGATCAACCAGCGTGAGCGATTTAGCTTGGGGAATTTCACGCTCGAATTTTTACCGATAACGCACTCCATTCCAGAGGCTCAATCGCTGCTGATCGAAACTGCGGTTGGTACGGTATTGCATACAGCCGACTGGAAAATTGACTATGACCCCGTGATTGGGGAACCGTTCGATGAGTCACTATATAAAGGGCTCTCTAAACTGAATATCCGTGCGCTGTTGTGTGACTCCACGAATGCACTGAAACCTGGAATGTCGAAATCAGAATCGATCTGTTATCGCGGAATTCTGAAACAGCTAGAGTCGGTTCAGGGGCGGATTGTGGTTAGCTGTTTCAGCTCCAATTTGGCTCGTCTCGTCACGGTAGCTCGTGTGGCCCAAACCCTCGGGCGACGTTTTGCACTTATCGGTCGCTCACTGAAAAACATGTACTCCATTGCCAAGATGACCGGCTATTGGCCTGATGAGCTAGAACCGATTGATGAGGCGCATCTGGGTTATCTGCCTGCTGATGAGGTCTTTGCCATCGCAACGGGTAGTCAAGGAGAGGAGCGTGCAGCGCTGAATCGCCTAGCCTTGGACTCCTATCCACACTTTTCACTTGAAGAGGGCGATCTGGTGTTGATGAGCTCATTCCTCATTCCCGGAAATGAGCGGTTAGTGGAGCGCATGCTGGATCGATTCAAAGCGCGTAAAGTGAAGGTGATTGAATCAGCCACCAGCTCTACGCCCATTCATGCATCTGGCCACCCCTGTCAGGCTGAGCTGGCCGATATGTACTCCTGGGTTCAACCCATAATTGCAGTGCCGTTGCACGGTGAACCAGAGCACATTAAGGCGAATGCTGAGATCGCCCGTAAGTACTCTGTTCCGATTCAACTTGTCGGTGAAAACGGCGATTTATACGAACTCGCTCCGGGCCAGCGGATTCACTATGCCAAGGTGCCTGCCGGTCGTCTGGCACTGGTTCAGTAGTGGGTAAATGCAAATATGTGTCTACTAGCCTTCAACTGGCGTCCTAACCATAGTACCCCATTAATCCTGGTCGCCAATCGAGATGAGTTTCATGCACGGCCAGCTAAGCCATTGCACTGGTGGCCATCGGGTGAGGATCAACCAATCGAGATATTGGCGGGGCAAGATCTCAAAGCAGGGGGGACCTGGTTAGGATTCAATCGTTCGGGTCGATTCGCTTTTCTGACCAACATCCGCCCAGGTTATATCGGTGTCGATGGCATTCGCAGTCGCGGCGAGATTCCCTTGCTGTTCTTGAAATCTCAAGAATCAATCCAGCAGATTGCTCAAACGTTGAGTGACTCTGTCGATCAGTACGCCGGTTTTAATCTGATTGTCGGTGAATCAGACAAACTATTTTGGATGAGCTCAAAATCTCCTGAACTTCACCTGGTAGAGCCTGGTATTCATGCCCTGAGCAACGACGCACTGGATACCCCCTGGCCTAAAGTTCAGCTGGCTAGGGAGCAGATGTCTGAATGCAGTTTACCGTTAGAGATAGAACTGGATGGGTCTGGAGTACTGATGGATAACAAGCCGGCGGCTGATGCTGAACTACCGGACACAGGTATTCCGCTAGAGTGGGAACGCCTGCTCTCATCACAATTGATTATCAGCGAACAATACGGCACTCGTTCACGTTGCTTGTTTCGTCTATCCAACGGCCAGTATAATGTGGTCGATCAGCAGTTAGATAAGAAGGGGGGGATTCTGACAGAGCAACCCTTTAACTGGCTCGTTGCGGAGTAATTTATGTTTGGAATCGTCGATTTCTATACCTATCTGATAGGCACCATCATTATCATCCTGTTGCCAGGGCCCAACTCGATGTACGTAGCAACAGTTGCCGGGCGTCGAGGTGCTATGTCAGGGTTTCAGGGGGCTGCGGGCATCTTTGTCGGTGATCTGACTCTGATGACGCTGTCAGTTGCCGGTGTGGCGAGCTTGATTCAAACGACGCCGATTCTCTTTACACTGCTTAAATACGCCGGTGGCCTCTACTTGATGTGGCTCGGTTTTGGGCTGCTTAGATCACTGTTTATCAAGCCGAAAACTGATGCGCCTGACATCGAACTGACCAAGGACTCCAAGCATCCATTTAAAGTGGCGTTGACGATCAGTCTGCTGAACCCCAAAGCGATCCTCTTTTTTGTCTCCTTCTTTATTCAGTTTGTTGATCCAACTTATGAGAATCCCTGGCTCTCCTTTGCTATTTTGGGGCTGGTGGTTCAACTCTGTTCACAGATCTACTTAGCGGTTTTGATTTTGATGACGCTCTATTTCAAATCTCTGCTAGCTGAAGGCGGAAAACTATCTGGTATAGCCAAAGGGTTGGCTGGATCGCTGTTTATGGGTTACGGCCTGAAATTAGCACTCTCATCTCAGTAGCCAGTCGCGATACTCACTTTTTATGATTAGGAATGTTTAATGGATCGGTCAGAACAGGGTAACTCCAAGATTGTCACTACCAATCAGACTGGTTTGCATGAACGCCTTGATGAGATCGTTTTACGTAACTTGAATAACTCCTTTCGCAAACCGATTGCAGACCATACCCAGATCGCGTTTGATCAGGTCACAGACTGGCTCAAAGGGCGTTCCGGAGAGCTGATCCTAGATTCCTGTTGTGGCATTGGTGAAAGCTCCCGACATCTTGCCAATCGTTACCCAGAGGCCAGCGTCATAGCGGTCGATCGTTCTGCCCATCGTCTCAGTAAGCACGAGAACTGCTTTACAGGTGAACTTGATAACCTGCTGTTTGTGAGGGCGGATTTGATCGACTTTTGGCGCCTAGCTGCCGCAGCAGAGTGGCGCCTGGCCAAGCATTTTATTCTCTACCCTAACCCCTATCCAAAATCGGCTCAGGTACAGCGACGCTGGCACGCCAGTCCGGTGTTTAGCGATCTGTTGAACTTGGGTGGAGAGATCACCGTTAGAAGCAATTGGAAACTCTATATCGAAGAGTTCGTCAGGGCTCTCGAGTTGGCCGGGCACCAATCAACGGTTGTTCACTATACAGCGGAGCAACCGATGAGCGCTTTTGAGCGAAAATATTGGGAGAGTGGTCAGCAGAGTTGGCAGTGCCAGGTGCAGCTTTAAAACCCTAAAAGCTCTATAGCGTCTTCGTTTTGTATGCGTCTATTCAAAGCGTTAATCAATCCCGCTTTAGCTGTCGATTCAGAGGCTGATGAGGCCGATTTAATTAATAGAGCTGTGGCATGTTCAACCTTAGATTGCTTACCGATAAAGCTCAGTGATAGATCCGCTTTGGCAATGTGAATGCCATAGGCGCTACTGAGATCTTCGAGAACCTGACACTTGGCGATTAATGCCCCAGAAGATTGATTGATTTGAAAGCCGGCTTGCAGAACTAGACGCTCCAAGGATCTTTTAAAATGCTTGCAGCTACTATCTGCCATGACAGTGATTGGGTGTTCTGCTTGATAATCTTTAATTTTAAGCTCTGTAGTCGTTATACGTTGACTGTACGTTGAGACTATCTCCGACTCACCTAGCTGATTAAGAAGAGTGACTAATGGCTGTTGGAGCTTAAGGTGAGTCAGCTGTTGTCGAGCCGCAGCCCAGTCAGCAAGAGTGTTAATCGACTGCTCAGAAGTGGCTGTTAGTGAGGGGCTTACCTCACTTCTGAGATTCTCAATTAACGCAGATTTTTTCAAAGTGAGTAAGGTCGCAGTACGTTGCGGTGCAATGACATCCTGTTTAAGGATCTCATAGCCACCCAAGGGCAAACGCTCGGTTTTACTTTGAATAGATGACAGAACTTGTATCTCAGTGTACTCGCGACTGTCGCTAATCGATGTAAGGCGTTGCTCTTGCTGGCTGGTTATTTGAACCAACAATCGCTCTGATAGATGCGCCAGTGCTGCTTTCTCAGAGGCTTGAGCACTGTTGCCTTCACCAACACCATAAAAGAGATCATCACTATTGATGGGCGGAGTCATCAACCAGTCAGGGGTCTTGGGTTCCGCCACAAGGATGATAGGCTCTCTGCTTACACAACCAGACGAAATAATCGTAGTTAATGCTAGTAGAGCGATTACGAATCTGCGCTTCATAGCTGATTCTCTAGGCGAACCTGCTCACTCTTATGTCGTTCAATACGCAGAATGGCTTGGTTAATGATCTTGTTGGGCTCTTTTACGAGTTGATCCGCTAACCGGTAGAGCTGCTCAGCTTGGCTAGTTTTACCGAGTTGCTCTTTAACAACGGCTAGGTTGTAAGCCGCCACATAGCATTGATCGCCCGTACTGATTAGAAGCTCGGAAAAGAGTGATTCCGCTTTGTCGATACGGTGATCCTCAACGTACTCGATGCCATAGTCCAGGAGGTTCTCTTGCTCGCTGTTGTAATCGATCTCTGGATCATCCAGTAGTTGCACCACAAAACTTGCCTCATAAGGGGCTATGTAGGTCATGAACTCATCGGTGATCTCATCTGCTAGTTTACTTAGGGCACTTTCAGGTGTAGGAAGAGAGTAAGCGCTGTCACGACAGGCATCATGACTATCCTTAGCGGTGAAACGTTCAGAAAGAATCAAATCGCCGCGTTCGGTATCAACGAGACGAATGGTGGCCTGCAGATTGGAGTGCATCTCATCACAAGGGATGTAGCGTTCACGTGTCTTCTTACACTTTTTATCGGCACACTCAACACGAGTCACGTAGTAGAGCGAATAGTCGGTGGTTTGAATCTCCACCTCACCCGTAATCAGACCTTTAGCACCGATCAGCTGGCCGATCTCTACAGAGGTTTTTTCATCAACCAGCCCTGAGTGTTGAAGCTTTTGCTCGTCTAATATCGATTCGAGATCATTACGGTTAACCACCGTAAAAAATATTTCACCTGCCACCCTATGGTTGGTGACTCGAGACTCAACACTGTTGGCAACTCCTGAGTAGTCATTCTCAAACGGCAATACTGCAACGACTTTGGTGGCTGCGGCGCGATCGTTGATTGCCGGATTGATCACGGTGATCTTGGCGGTTGATGAACAGGCCGTGAGCAGTAAAGCAGAGACGACTAACCCAACGCTTTTGAGCTCACAGTTTATTAAGTTCACGCTCGGCACTCTGTTGTTGCGCTGTAGGCGATGGATCTTGAATCACTTCGTTAGAGTAGCAAGCCGAGAGTGATAGTGTCATCACTAGCAAAGTAAATAGAGATTTCATTAATTACTCACTTCTCTAGTTGATCAATCTGACGATCGATTGCGTTATTGATCGTCGCTTTGTTAACGCCCACCAATATGAAGATGACCTCTGTTTCAGGGTGCTGCCAGTAGCTAACTTGTTCTGAGTTATTGAGTGTCAATTCGGAAGTTTGTCTTGCGACTTGAGTCACGACGCGTTCAGCCGTCATCTCATCAGCGCCAGTAGATCGCTGATAAGAGTCTAATTTGCTTTTAATCTGAGCCTCGACCTGTTGTGCGATATCCGCACGAGCATTAATGGCCGCCTCTTTGCGTGAAAAATCATACCCTAGCTTGCTCAGTGGGGCAGAGCCAACGCCTACGTAACGATCGGCCTCCATATATCCGCCACAAGCCCAGATAGGTGCTTGTTCACCGTGGATGACACATTCGCCACCTTCTACTAGGTCGGGTTTAGGCAGTTCACCACTGCATCCGACAAGAGTTGTCAAAAAGGCTACAGTTATCATTAATTTGGCGCGTAGATTCATGATCATTATCCATTAGAGATTACTCATATGATGGTCACATATTTCCATAAAAAAGTCAGGGTTATTTTCTGGCTAAAATCGAATATTAATCTAGTGTTAGTCGACAGAGTGATTACACCTTTACTGAGAGATAACGTAAAATAACCAAAATCACAAATTAGAGTCTGTCATGGATAACCGCAGAAAAATTCGCGCTGCCGTCTCTCTTCTTTCGTTCCTGGGGATTGTTGCCCCATTTATGTTTTTACTGGGTGCAGATAACACCGAAGAAGCCTTCAATGAAAATGCCAGTTGGGTGATTAAAAATACGCTGGTATGGATTGTTGTGATGTCTCTGTTGCTGATCCGAAATCCTAAGTTCTTTGGTGATGAGACGCCCTTCGATATCTTGCTTCGTTATGCCAA
>JAAZVX010000113.1 GCA_018623095.1 Marinobacterium sp.
GAGAGTACCGGCTTAACGTTAAATCAAGCACAAAGCCAGTTTCCAACCATCTACCTACCCTCAGTAGGAAGTGTGAATCGCAACCAATTCAAACTGCCTGATGATACATCTTACGCACCAAAGCTAAGGGTGGAAGCATTCGACTTTGCCGGCGTTAAGAGTATTGACGTTGATCATCTCCATAATGCCTTTGCGCCTTACGAGAAGAGATCATTTACACCCCAACAACTGCTTGAGATGACTGACCTAGTCGTTGATACCTACAGAGAGCATGACATCGCAGCAGTGGCGCGAATACCGCCACAAGACCCAAAGAGTGGCACTATCCTTTTTGAGATACACGAATCCACTTTCGCAGGTGTAGTCTTAGAGTATGGTTTTGAAGAGGAGTTTAATGTCTCGCTTGAACGTGTCGAGGCACTGGGCGGATTGCAACTTTCAGAAGGAGGACCGCTCATACTCTCTGAGCGCGAGCGCCAACAACTACTTACCATCGATATGCATGGCATCAGTGTCTCAGGTGGGTTGCAGGCAAATGATGATGGCGACCAAGAACTGGAACTCTGGGTAGAGAATAGTGCTCGATTTTCTGGGACCCTAGACGTTAATAATGCAGGACTGTCTGCAACGGGCGAGGAGCAATTCGTTCTGACATCAATGATTTATAGCCCCTTTAATAGAGGGGGCGCAGGCTACTTAAATGCCATCAAAACAGATCAGTCTAACTATCTCAGCATTTCCCACAGGGGGCCCATTGGTTATCGTGGAACGGCGTTTGATCTTCAGGCAGATCGCCTATATGCCAACAGCAAAAACGCAAAACAGCAGGCGACCTCTTTATCGGCAGGTATTCGACATACCCTGATTAGAAGCCTTGCCAGTAACCTGTTCATCTCTGGCATTTGGGAGCAGCGCTCACTTCAAGAGAACCCGCTGCCAAACAGTTCAGTACAATTAGAGTCAAACTATAAAGTTGATACGCTGAAGATAACCTTAGATGGTAATCGAGCGTTTCAAAAAGACCGACTAACCTACCGACTCGAAACGACCCTGGGCGATACCGAACTTAACAACTCACCAAATCGTGCTGATAATCTTGCGAATGCCAATACACAAGGTAGGTTCATTATACTCAGTGGATTTTTGAAGTATCGCAAACCGCTTAACAGCAGCTGGCACTTGCAAACAGAGTTATACGGTCAGATGAGTAATAAGAATTTAGATGACAGCCAGAGATTCGTGGCTGGAGGAGCACAAGGGCTAAGAGCTTTTACAAAAAGCGAACTCATTGTTGATCAAGGTGCTTTGATTCGTTTCGATCTCGTCAAACAGTTAAGTGACAAGTGGCATGTTGGCGGGTTTGCGGACTGGGCAAGCGTTGAAAAACGTGCCAAGAACAGGAATTTTAGTAACAGAACTCTTGAATCTGACAACCGAATAACCGCTTACAACTGGGGATTAACCGCAGGCTACAAGATTAATGATTCGCTTAGATTAGACAGTAGTTTGGCTCAAGCACTATCGACTTCGGACAGTCTCATGACCGAACAAGGTGATTTACAGGCACGGTTGAACTTGAACTGGGCGTTTTAAAGGGTTATTCCCACTCCATCTCTTCAAAGACACGCTGTGCATTTCGGCCATGGATCTCTTCGTAGACTTTCAAATAATTGAAGGCACTCTGATCAATCGATGAGACACTCTGCATATCACCGCCCTCCTCAATCAATTCACCGACTTTATTGCGCAAAAAAGTGAGGTAATTAAGGCTGTCAGCCTTGGCTTTTTCTAAAGTTGTTGGTGCCCCATGCCCAGGAACAATCACCTTTGGATTTAATGACTCAATCAGGTCAAACGCCTCTATCCAAGTTAGATGTTGTGATTGTGGGGCAACGCCAAGCATTCGATCGACAAATACTGTATCGCCGGTATAGAGAACGGAAACGTCAGGTAACCAAACAAAGTTTTCACCCGGTGTATGGGTGTGACCGACCGGAATAAACTGAACCGACCTATCACCGAATGCGATGGTAGTATTGGAATCTAAAAGGGTTTTGGCATAAGTGGGTTTCGTGCCTTGGTATGCATCACCGATCAAGTGAGTGATTCGATCTACTTGCTGAGCTTCACGAGCCTTCTGATCGGCCTGGGTGTTAGAGCTACTGATCAGTTCAGCGCCCTGCTGCACGAAGTAGTCGTTTTCAAACCAGCGGTGATCCTGACCACCTGTGTTGACCACTTTTGTAACCGGTTTATTGGTGACGGTTCTAATTGCCTTATGAATCTGATCAGCGCCCTTCCAACTGCCACCAGAGTCGATCAGCAAAACCCCTTGGTCAGAGACGACAAAACCAAAAGTAGCATTGTTTCCGAAGTTTTCGGAAGATCGATCGATCAAGGGCCCTACAATAGCGTAGCTGTTGTTGGCAACTTTCATGACCTGCAGCTCTTCCGCTTCAGCCAGAGAAATAAGAGCTAAGGTTAAACTTCCGAGGAGTTGTCTAATCATGGAATGACCGTGAAGTTTTGGGTCAGGTTGAAGCCAGATTCATTTAGAATCAGCTTGCCGCTGCTCTACAGATCGTTGCGAAGCTATCCGCTTTAAGCGATGCCCCACCCACTAATCCACCATCAACGTCGGTCATGGCGAGTAGCTCAGATGCATTTTTATCATTCATGCTACCGCCATAGAGGATGGTGACTCGCTCAGCTATCTCTGAGTTGTGTTTTGCAATAAGACTACGGACAAAGGCATGAGCCTCTTGAGCTTGTTGTGGTGTCGCGGTTTCACCAGTACCAATCGCCCAGACCGGCTCGTAGGCAATCACAATTTGGGCAAAGGATTCTGCACCGCACAGATCGACCACTGCATTAACCTGCTCTTCTAGTACAGCATTCATCTGACCTGATTGACGCTCTTCTAGGGTTTCACCTATACAGAGGACTGGCACGAGACCTAGTTCAAGTGCCTTCAGAGTTTTTTCAGCGACCAGTTGACTGGTTTCACCATAGAGAGAGCGACGCTCAGAGTGCCCCGTAAGCACGTAAGCACAGCCAAGATCCCGAACCATTTCACCGCTCACTTCACCGGTGAAGGCGCCCTTGTCTTGATCACTTAAATTCTGCGCGCCCACTTTTATGGCCGTGTTAGTGGTCAACTCCAATGCTTGTGGAATATAAATAAAGGATGGACAGACAGCGATATCAACGCCATTTAGAGCCGAAACCTGATCAGCCAAACCGGTTAACAACGATTCGTTAGCCATCAACGATCCATTCATTTTCCAGTTACCCATAATTAGGGGGCGTCTCATCACATAACTCCTTACATCCAAACAAAAAATACAGCTTAATAAGCGAAGAGAGTTGGATCAACCATTAGTTGTCTATACAAGCATTTTATATCAATCTAACTTACTTATAATTAAATGTTTTTTTGCGAGCCGTTAAACAGGTTCGACTGTTTGTCCGTAATCAATCACGACAGTCAGTAAATAGTAAATTCTTAAAAAGGTGGTGTGGAGATGGGACTTCTAATTGACGGTGAATGGCACGATCAGTGGTATGACACTAAATCATCCAACGGAAAGTTTATACGCACCGAAGCACAATACCGTCATTGGATAACCCGCGACGGCAGCGCTGGGCCATCGGGTTGTGCAGGATTCAAAGCAGAACCGGGAAGGTATCACCTATACGTATCCTTAGCATGTCCTTGGGCACACCGAACGTTGATTGTTAGGGCTCTAAAAGGCCTTCAAGATCTGATTTCATACGATGTGGTGCATCCGTTGATGCTTGAACACGGCTGGACCTTTGATTCTGATTTCCCTGCTGCGACTGGAGATCGCATTAATCAACACCAGTTTATGCATCAGGTTTACACCCAGTGTGATTCAGACTACACGGGTCGAGTAACGGTTCCCGTTTTGTGGGATAAACAGAATCAGACAATCGTCAGTAATGAGTCCTCAGAAATTATTCGTATGCTCAACTCTGGTTTCAACGATTTGGTTACGAGCAATCTGGATCTCTACCCTGACGCTTTGCGCGAAGAGATCGATCAATGGAATGAGTTTATCTACGAGCCGGTCAACAACGGTGTCTACAAGTCGGGATTTGC
>JAAZVX010000114.1 GCA_018623095.1 Marinobacterium sp.
AACGGATCAAACAATCCCCAGAACACTGGTCTCTATCGGAGGGGTGTTGTGTCTAGTTGGATGATCACTAAAGTACTTGGTCAGGTTACGATTCAAGATAACGGACGAAGCGGTTTTGCTCATTTAGGCATTACTGAATCAGGGGCGGCCGATAAGTGGGCAATGCGCTGTGCCAATGCACTGGCGGGTAACTCAGATTCGGAACCTCTGTTAGAGATCACACTCGGTGGTTTTGCGTTTACCACTGATTCTAACGTCAGCTTGGCAGTCACCGGCGCTAAAGCCCCCCTACTTCTTAACGACAATCCAGTAGACCAGTATCAGACCATTGAGCTGCACAAAGGAGACAGGTTTGAAATCAAACCCGCATTACAGGGTGCACGTCTCTATCTAGCGGCATCGGGTGGGTTTGATACAGAGAGACTGTTTGGCAGCGCTTCGGCGTGTACCCGAGAAAACTTGGGAAGTGCCTTGTCAGTTGGTGATGAACTTAAACTTTCTAAGCCGACCATCACTGATTCAGCGACACTCTCAGTTGATCAAATTCCACAGTTCAAACGCTCAATTAGCTTGGGCTTAGTGAAAGGACTGCAGAGCCACCTTTATGACTGGAAAGCTTTTGATCGGTTTTTCAAAACGCGTTTTGAGGTTTCACCACATACGGATCGGATGGGATGTCGCTTAATAGCCGACACCCCTATCAAGCCACCCGTCGGTGGGATTCGATCAGAGGGTATCAACCTAGGTGCCGTTCAAATACCGGCCGACGGTCACCCTATTATTATGCTAAATGATCACCAAACCATTGGCGGATATATGAAGATCGGCTCCATCTGTCGTGCTGATCTAGCACTGCTAGCACAGGCCACACCTGGGACCGAGGTCCGTTTTTACCCCATCTCAGTCGAGCATGCACAGCAACGCCTAAGACATCAGCTAAAGCGCGTTCCTAAAGTAGTTAAAGCACTCTAACCCCCGTTGGAGCCTTATCGAAGATGAGGCGATTACAGCTTAAACGTGGACTTTCGCGGCCTTTATAAGACCGCTCCTACGGTGGGGTGAGAGTTATTTTTGGCACTCGAGAACTTCGACTAGGCCTTTGAATTCGTCGCGGTTTTTATCGTTTAGGTCGATTAGGATGCGGTGGGCTTCGATGATTTTGGAACGCACGGCTTCGTCAGATTCTTGAACGAATGGCACTTCGGTCAGATCTTTTTTGCTGGTTGGTAGTTCTTCTAGCAGTAGGAAGATGTGATCAAATCCCATGGCATATAGGATTTTGGTAATGTCTGGGTTGGTTGAGACGATGGTTGGACGGGGCATATCACATTTGGCGCTTTTCACGGCCAGTTTTGCGATCAAGCCAAGCGAGGTGCTGTCGATATTGGTGGTCTCAGTCAGATCGATCAATGTATGAGTCACATCATCTCGACAGAGCATTGATCTAAGGTGTTGATCAATCGTAGAGCAGAGCGTGAGACGCACATCCCCAATAAACTTGACCACGTAGTGGCCATCTTGAAAGGCGAACAATAAGCCGCCATCTGTCGTTAACATCGACGTGAAACCATCATTATTGCAACATCATCAGGCAATTCTGCCTCGTCATCGACGACCCGTTTTAACAGGTTCTCTGGCGAAGGTTGATCAGCCTGACACAACCGAAGCAGATTTTGCTCTTTCTCTTCGAGTTTGTCACCCTTTATGATCTCTAAAATACCATCTGAAAATAGGTAGATTGAGAAGTCATCAGCCAGTTCACAACTATGCTCTTCATAAAGGGGCTCTTCAAACAAACCCACAGGCATACCCCGCCCTGCTAGGTAATGCGCTTTATCGCCCTGCACCAACACCATTGATGGATGATGCCCACCGATACTGTAGGTCAATTTGGAGGCTTTCGTATCGACTATACCGATCAGCATTGTCATGTGCTTGCCGAAACTGGTCAGTAGAACTTCTCGGTTGAAATGCTCTAGCAGCTGTTGAGGATTCTCCAACTGATCACTTTCGCCCTTAAAGTAGGCTCTTTGCAGGCGGTTGGTCATATTTTTCAACAACACAGTGACCAATGCAGAAGAGGCTCCATGGCCAGAAACGTCAGCCAAATAGAAGAGATACTGATCGTTTTTCAGAGGAATCAGGTCTATAAAGTCGCCACTCAATAACAGAGAGGGTCGCAACAGGTATTCACAGCTCAGCTTGTCATCTAACGATTGATGAGTCGGCGGCAGTAGCCGCTGCTGAATTTGCGCAGCCGCGTCCTGATCAGCCTTTAGCTCTTCTAAGCTTTGGCTCAGTGAATCTCTTAGGTAACGTGCCGATTCAATCGCAATGGCACGGTCCAATTGCCGATCCAGAGAGCGCACCAGACTTAACGAATCATTGCGCACTTCATCGAGACTGAATACACCATCAGCCCCATTACGAAGGGCCCGCACCAAGGTGTTTTGTTCAAGCAGAGAGATGAATGCGATGGTCGGCTTTGGGCTGACTCGTTGGGCTAATTCACTAAGTTGCTGAGTTTCAGGAAAGGAGTGGAAATCGAAAAAGAGAAGCGAGGTAGAGTGGTGTTCTAAATAATCTTCGACGGCGTCGAGAGTAGCGCAGGTGGCTAATCTAAGACCGTCCACCTGGCTCAATTCACAAAGATCAAAAATAGCATCTATGGTCTCGGTATCCGAGGAGTAGATTAAAATTCGAGTCTCTTGTGAATCCATCGCAGGTTTCGTCAAACAAGTAGCAATATATTAAGTACCGAGACTACTCCTGCGAGGGTATGAAGTAAACTGCTGTTAGAAATCGTCTGCGTTGTACTCTACACGACCGTCATTGACTTCGAATTCACGCTTCTGCAGATAAGCATCACGAATAAAGGTGTAGCGATCACCCGTTACAACCCCTTCGCGATCAAGCAGTGACGCACGCTTATCAACTACTTTCAGCGCTTTTAAGCCGTAACGAAGCTCATCAGATTCAACTTGGTTAAGTGGTTCTAGGTACATATCTGGAATGATCCCAACCCCATCACGAACAGTGGAAGGTCCAAACAGAGGCAAAACAAGGTAAGGGCCTGAATCGACACCCCATGCACCTAGCGTTTGTCCAAAGTCTTCATCGTTTTTAGGGATATCCATGGCCGATGCCACATCAAACAGACCACCAATACCAATGGTCGTGTTAATTAGAACGCGTGATAGATCCTGAGTAGCCTCAACAGGCTTTAGCTGCAGCACGTTATTGAAGAAGGTGACGACATCACGCAGGTTATCGAAGAAGTTACTAACGCCCTGCTCGGCCACATCTGGCATGATAAACCGGTAGCCTTGGGCAACCGGTTTAAGAATTGCGCGATTCAACGATTCATTGAAATTAAAGACGCCACGGTTGAAGCCTTCCCAAGGATCTTGCGTTTGGGTCTCATTAGCTAGTGCAGGGGTTATGTTGAATGAGACACCTAGAACCAACAGTGCCAAAAATTTGTGTAAAACCTTCATAAAAACTACCTTAATCGTCTATGTATCTGGCCAAAAGGGTATGAAGTATAGGCCAGTTTTCGTTAATTAGGTCTATTATCCAGAAACTTCTGTGAACCTCTGCTTAAGACGCTTCTCAGAAATTTTAAATTCTGTACCTAACTCTTGTGCAAACAGTGATACCCGATACTCTTCGATCCACCACTTAAAATCGATCAACTCGCTACCTACCTCGCCGGTATCACGCGCTTTGGCAACAGCCGCTTCATACTGTTGTTGCCATTTAGCCAACTCATCCGACCATAAAACATGTTGACGCAAGGTTCTCTGGTACTTCTCTAGCCGTACCTCAATCGCTTTCAGGTATCGCGGAAGATGAGCAAGCCATTGAGGCGGTGTCTCAGTCAGGTAAGTCTTATCAATCAATCGATCCAGTTGTGCCCGAATATCATTCAGTACCGGAACGGTCTCCAGTGACACTTTTCCGTTCAGTGCCTTGGATATTCGATGGACCCGTTGATGAAGCTCTATCACAAAGGCCGCTATGGTTTTGGCCTGCTCATGAAGGTCAGCTCTCACCTTATCCCGTGTTTGGTTGAACTCTGGCTCATTGCTTGGCAGGTTATCTTGATCGATCAAACT
>JAAZVX010000115.1 GCA_018623095.1 Marinobacterium sp.
CTGTCCGCTTGCAGATAGAGCAGGAGTGCCGAATCGGTGTGTGATACCGCGAGAGATTGAGTGAAATCACCCTCAGCTAAGCTCTTCGCTTTAATGGGGCCGACCTCGACAGGGTTCATATCTTTGAATTCAGAATAGACGCTAGCGCTAATCGATTCCGCCTGTTCGCGACTGATATTACCGTGGATAAATAGGGTTAACTTACCTTCAGCGAGAAGACGCGCCCTCTGTTCTGCTAGGTCAGACAGTGTGATTGATTCAATGGCCTCTAGTTTCTCTTCACTGCTCCAGCTATCGAGCAGCTCGGCATAGAGTCGTGCAAAGGTTCGGTTGTAGGGTTTCTCTTTGAGACTGTTGGCGAGATCCTCTTTAAGATTCTGCTTCAAGCGAGCAAATAGCTCACCATCCTGCAGTGGTCGTCTCAATGAGCTGAGCAGTGTCGATAAGAGGCGGTCCAGTCGCTGGTTGTAGCCACTTACCTTAATCGACAGGCCTCGCAGATGAGGGTAAAGCTCTGCATTTAATCCGGCCAGCGCCGCATCGTACAGTACCTCGTTCAACTGTTCATTGATCATGTCCGTCAACAGAGAATTCGCAACTGAAGCCTCAGCGCTGGGTTGAGCCTGATTGGATAAAATCGCAAGATTAATGGCACCTCTGGGTTGTTTAAAGCTGACATCAACCTTATGCAGGGCTGTGAGATTGCCCATTTCAAATACAGTTTCTGGGATCTCTGTAGGTCTCTCCTCCAAAAGCTCGAACTGATCGGCAATGTAGGGATTTAGGGGTTTTATACCGAGATCAGAGATCGGCTCAGGACTCTTCCAGCGATTGATAAGGTCTGGATTGATCTTATCAATCGCGTAATCAATCTCGTATCTGGGCTCTATCTGGTCTGTTTCAACTTGCTGAGTGGCGAGACCTAAAACCAGGTTGTCCGGTGTCATATAATTAAGGTAGTTATTGATCAATGCTGCGTCGAATTGATCAAATGCATAGGGAGATCTGATTAATTCCGCATCAGGGTAGTCGACCATCATCTGTGAAAGACGCATCACCTTATGGATCGGCTCTGAACTTTGCTGGAATCTAAACTCGTTCATTGCGAGAAGCGCTTGTTCTTTAAATAGCGATTCTTTGACACCCTGTTGTTGGATAAGCGCTATTTTGCTGAAAACGGCTTCAATGACACGCTCTTTCTCTATCAATCCTTTGGGCGTTAGATCAATGTGGATATCGAAGGTAGACTGCTCAGGTTGATCCATGCCAATCCAGGCGCCCACGCTGTCGGCTAAGCCTTCAGCTTTCAGATATGAGAGCAGCGAACCTTTACCCTCATAGCCGATTTGGTTGGCAATAAAGTAGAGGGGTTTTACTCTCCAGTGATCATCTCTGGGTGGTACAGGGAAGGTGAGTGTTAACTGGCGACTCTCTTTTAGGGTTTTGATGCGGATCTCTTTGCCCAGTTCGTTTGGCGTGAACATTGGTACGCCGTCTGTGAAAGGGGTTGCATTATGATTCTTTATGGCCGAGAAACGCTGTTTCACAAGTGTCTCAAGTTCATCTAAGGGCAGGGGGGCGCTGACCGCCAGTGTCATGAGGTTGGCGGAGTAGTAACGGTTGTAGAACTCAATCAGGTCAGGACGAATCGGGTTGTTGGGACTGTTTTCAAGAGTGTCGAGGTTGCCGACTGAAAATTGTGTCCAGTTATGTTTTGGATTAAGCGTCTCTTTATTTGCGACATAGATGCGACGCGCATCATCTAGACGTTTTGACTCATACTCAGAGTGGACTGCATTTCGCTCACGATCTACGTAGGCTTCTGTGAACAGTGGAGCTATGAAAAATTGTGCAAAGCGATCCAAAGCTTCCGGAAAGGCTTCGGCTCGCACATCAAAAAAGTAGTTCGTGTCGTCGTAAGCCGTGAAAGCGTTGTGGCTGCCACCGTTTGAGTTGATAAAGGATTGATAGGCGTCGGCTTCGGGGTACTTCTCTGTACCTAAAAAGAGCATGTGTTCCAAGAAGTGGGCCAGTCCTGCTCGATCCGGTGGATTCGCACTGCTACCGACCTGTACATTAAGGGATGCAGCGCCCTTATCACTCTGCATATCAGAGATCAGTAGCGCTCGTAACTGATTATTCAACTCAATAATCTGATATTCGCGTGTGTCATTAGGGCTTTTGATGACGCTCGCCCCAACCAACGACGGTAGTGAAAAGAACAGGACCAGTAGAAGAGAATAGCTCGATTTCTTGATCACGATGTGCAGTACCCTCTGGATAAACAGTGACGTTAAGTGTTAGCTTCAACCTATTAGCTTAAGCCTAACTTAAACGTCGTTAAGATGTTGTACTGAAATACGTTTTAAGCTGACTAACTGGATTATTGGGAGCGCTTGGTCATGAACCGCGAAAAGGTTGTATTTGGATTTTTCATCATCTTAGCTCTGACGTTGAATGTCGGCTTTGTTTTAGGGGATATCGATAATCCTGCGCACCATGAGGTTTTTGAGCTCTTTCTAGCACTGGTGGTCAGCTTAATCTGTACCGTGTTGAAGTTTGGTGATCGAAGCCATTTGGGGGCACTTCTACTGGCCACTAGCTTGGTTGCCGATTTGCAATTGATTGCGGCAGCCGTGGTATGGGCCTACGCCGAGCAGATCTCTTCACTGGGTATGACCGATGGGACGATGGCGAGCATTGTCTCCCTTGCAGCGGGTGCACTGGTAGCGAATGTGGTATCGGTCGTACTTCTGGTCGTTGAGAGTGCGTCGATTCGTCGATGAATACACTGCTCTACATTCTACTTAGGCGGTTAAGAGTGCCGCTCACGATCCTGATCGGCGTTTACGCCGTGTCAGTGCTAGGGTTTGTTCTGATCCCTGGGGTTGATGATCAGGGACAGACCTGGCGTATGGATTTCTTCCACGCCTTCTATTTCGTCTCGTTTATGGGCTCTACTATAGGATTTGGCGAGATACCTTACCCCTTTACCGGTGCTCAGCGTATGTGGACCCTAGTCTGTATTTACGCGACGGTCATCGCTTGGCTCTATGCCATTGGTGCCATGTTGAGTGTGTTGCAAGATAAGGGTTTCTCTCGTCTGTTAAACACTCGCCGTTTTGGTCATCAAGTTCGCTCGATTCGAGAGCCGTTCTATCTAATTTGCGGATTTGGTACGACGGGACGCGATGTGGTTGCTGGGCTTGAGCAGCAGGGCATCAAGTCGGTGGTGGTCGATATCGATCAGAGTCGTATTGATGCCTTAGAACTTGAGCAGTATTCACTGACGGTTGTTGGTCTGTGTGGGGATGCATCTCTGCCCGAAAATCTAGATTTGGCTGGTTTGCAAAACCCATCCTGTCTTGGAGTGCTGGCGCTGACCAATGATGATAATGTCAATTTGTCGGTCGCCATTGCCAGTAAACTGTTATTTCCAAAGCGCATAGTGGTGAGCCGTAGCGAAAACGAAACGACCACGGCTAACCTCTACTCCTTTGGCACCGATCTGGTTGTTGATCCCTTTAAGCAGTTTGCAGATTACTTAGGTTTAGCGGCCCATGCTCCTCAGAAACATCTGATCGTTGATTGGTTGATTTATCCAGAGCACCGTTCAATTGCCTCAACGTATAAGCATCAATCGGGTCGCTGGATTCTATGTGGTTATGGTCGTTTTGGTCGGGCGTTAGTTGGCTCCATGCGAGCTGACGGGACCGAGATTACGCTCGTGGATCCTCATATGGATCGATATGATAGTGAAGAGCCTGCCGGAGTTGTTGGCATCGGTACAGAGGCCTCTACACTCATTCAGGCCGGTGTTGAAGAAGCGGTGGGGATTATCGCAGGAACGGGTAATGATGCGGATAATCTATCGATCATAATGACAGCACGCGAGTTGAACCCTAGGCTGCAGACGGTGGTGCGGCAGAATTTGGACTCTAATGAGTTGATTTTCGAACGACTTCAAGCTGATTTTGTCATGAACCCAGGGCGTACGATTGCTAGCCGAATTCTTGCTCATCTACATACCCCGTTATTGGCGCAGTTTTTAGATCAAGCGATGTCACTGGATGAGGTCGATGCAAGAGAGTTGA
>JAAZVX010000030.1 GCA_018623095.1 Marinobacterium sp.
CGCTGCATCTTCCGCCAAATACTGTAGATGTGTTTGGCGCGGCCAGTCACCTGACCCTCTATACCGACCTCAACGAGCTTCTCTTCTAACAGCTTAATGACACTGTCGATGTACTCTTGTCGCGCAATACGTTTTTCAGCAAGTAGCTTTGCTATGTGTTTGTAATCATTTGGTTTTAGGTATCTGAACGAGAGGTCTTCCAACTCCCACTTGATATGACCGATACCTAAGCGGTGTGCCAATGGCGCATAAATATCAAATACTTCACGTGCAACGATGTAGCGTTTACGTCGATCGGCATCTTTTACCGCACGAATCGCGCAGGTCCGTTCAGCCAATTTGATCAAAGCAACCCGGACATCGTCCACCATAGCGACTAACATCTTGCGAACATTGTCGACCTGACTGCCACCGGTTCCAAGAACGCCCTCTTCGTCACGGGGGTTTTTGCGACTGCCAATAGCAGCCATCTGCAACACACCACGAAGCAGACGAGCAATTTCAGCACCAAATTTGGCTTTAACGCGATCGATTGATAGGCGCTCTTCCCGCACAGCACGATAGAGAACAGCAGCAACAAGCGCCTCTTCTGTCTGTTGCAGGTCAACGAGGATCTGCACCATCTCCAGACCCGTTAGATAGGCGTTCTGGCCCAGAGACCAGACATCATGCGTGGCGCTCTCTTCATTTAAAGAGGCCTCCACTAATTCGCAAGCCTGACGAAAACGCGCTTCATCTTCGAATGTGTAACGGCTAGATAGAATCTCTAACCAGCGATCCAGATCAACAGTACCGTCTTCACGAACCGGTTGATCGTCTCGAACTTTAACCAATGTAGGCTACTCCTCTATTGCGAGTAGCGAGCTGATACCCTAGCTCAAACTCAAAAAAACGGCGTCAATAATAGAACGACGGAACTTAACCTATGATGACTTAGAGAAGACACCTGTCGAAAGATAACGATCGCCTCTATCACAAATAATGGCGACGATTACCGCATTTTCAACCTCTTGAGCCAATCTCATGGCGCCAGCAATGGAACCACCTGACGAAACACCACAGAAAATACCCTCTTCGGTGGCTAAGCGACGCATCATGACTTCTGCGTCCGCCTGATTAACATCTAAAACACGATCGACGCGGCTCTCTTCGAATATCGTAGGTAGATACTCTTTTGGCCAACGACGTATGCCTGGGATTTGTGAACCCTCTGAGGGTTGAAGGCCAACAATTTGAACATTCGGATTCTGTTCTTTTAGGTAACGTGAGGTACCCATAATCGTTCCGGTAGTACCCATGGAGCTTACAAAGTGAGTAACGTTGCCAGAGGTCTGCTGCCATATTTCAGGCCCTGTGGTGCGGTAGTGCGCTTCAGGGTTATCAAAGTTACCAAACTGGTTTAACACCTTACCTTCACCACGCGCTTGCATGGCCTCGGCTAGATCACGAGCACCTTCCATGCCCTCCTCTTTGGTCACTTCAATCAACTCAGCGCCGTAGGCACTCATTGCCGATTTTCGCTCTTCGCTCATGTTATTCGGCATGATCAACTTAAGCGTGTACCCTTTGATTGCAGCGGCCATGGCCAATGCGATACCGGTATTACCAGAGGTCGCTTCAATCAAAGTATCACCCGGTTTGATCTCGCCACGCTCTTCGGCCAGAGTAATCATGCTCAATGCCGGACGATCCTTAACGGAACCCGCAGGATTATTACCCTCTAACTTGCACAAAATAGTGTTGTTATTTGGCGCTTCGATGCGTTGCAATCTGACCAGCGGCGTATTACCAACCAGATCAGCGATAGTGGGGTATTGATTTGAGCTCATCTCTAATCCGTTATAAGAATTAATTTTATTATTCGATTATATCAGGGATACTCGACCATCGAAACGGTGAATTAAGCCTGAGCAATCACTTGAGCAACCACGTAGTGTTGCTCATCACTGTAGCTTAAGAACCACTTGGAGATTCCCAAAGAGGAGGCATGTTCTAAGGCTTTGTCTGTGACTAATAGATCAGGGCGACCAGCGCTGTTTTTAACCACCTCTAGATGCTGCCAGCTGACACCTTTTGCTATGCCTGTACCCAAGGCTTTAACGGCCGCTTCTTTGGCTGCAAAACGCTTGGCCAGATAACGAGCGGGCTGGCTAGATTGACGAAACTCTCCCAGCTCATTTGGAGTCAATATTCTCTCTGCAAAGCCGGGAGTTCGCTCAAGTGCGCGCTCGACTCTTGAAATTTCAAGAATATCGACGCCAGTGCCAACAATCATCTAACTGACCATCGCTCTAGCATTAAGCATCAGATCACGCATTTCACGTACGGCTTGATCTAACCCTACGAACAGTGAGCGAGCAATGATCGCATGGCCGATGTTAAGCTCATTAAACTCAGGGATTTCTGCAATTGGCTCAACGTTATGGTAATGCAGACCATGGCCCGCGTTTACCACCAGACCAATAGAGTGGGCGTAGGTTGCCGCTTGCTTGAGCCTCTCTAGCTCTTCTAACTGCTCTTGGCCTTCTGCGTCGGCGTAAGCGCCAGTGTGTAGCTCAATGACAGGGGCACCAACTCGTTTAGCTGCGTCAATTTGCGCCTGATCAGGATCGATAAACAGAGACACTTCAACACCCGCTCTTGCTAAGCGCTGACAGGCCGATTGTATGTGAATCTCATGACCAAGCACATCAAGACCACCCTCTGTCGTTAACTCTTCGCGCTTCTCTGGCACTAAACAGGCGTGGGCAGGTTTGATCTCTTCTGCGAAACTGACCATCTCATCGGTCACAGCCATCTCAAAGTTCATGCGGGTTTGCAGCGTTTGCGCCAATAAACGAATGTCGCGATCTTGGATATGACGACGATCCTCACGTAGATGCACTGTGATGCCATCAGCTCCGGCATGCTCGGCGATGGATGCAGCATAAACAGGATCGGGGTAAGACGTACCGCGTGCTTGACGAAGAGTCGCAATATGATCAATGTTCACACCTAACAAAATACGATTTGGTTGGATCACTTACCCTCTCCTACTATCTGTTTAGTTCTGGATTGAAAAAGCTCTCTTGAACGCAGCGGTTTATCGCCTAACTGATCTTTTATAAGCTCTCTCATTAAATATTTTGCCGCTTTTCTAACGCTGGTATCAGTATACTCACCTTGCTCAATGGAGCGAAGCTGATCACCCGTGAAATGTGCAGACGAGACGTCAAGAACTGCTTTGATACCCTCGCCTGCTTGCAATCGGTAATACGGCTGATGACAGCCTGACAGATCGTTCCAACACCCTAATTCTCTCAAAAGGGCCTGTTCGAACAGTCTCAAGCTGGTTTCATGATCTTGAGTCTGAAGCAGATCATTCAAAAGCACTTTGTAATTAAGGAATAGCTGAGGCGTCGCTTCTAGTGGTTGAAGCAAGCGTTCGAGTAATTCATTGGCATAGAGCCCGCACATTAACGCTTTGCCAGTTAATGTCGGTAGAAGTTCGACCAGCTCGGCTTGATGGAGTGTTTTAAGTTCAGACTGACCGGCAAAACGAACGGCCAAGACCGTAAAAGGTTGAAGCGTATGGCGTAACTTTGATCCGGGTCTTCTTACCCCACGAGCGACTACCGATACCTTGCCATATTCCAGTGTAAATAGATCAACAAGCGCACTGGTTTCACGATAAGGGCGCGAGTGCAGAACGAACGCGGCGACCTGTTCAGTGCGACTATTCATCTATTCGTGACGGTAGCCAAGGCTTGCCAAAGCACGCTCATTGTCTGCCCAGCCACGTTTCACTTTCACCCAAAGGTTCAGCATGACCTTGGCATCAAACATACGTTCCATATCGATACGGGCGTCACGACCAATTACTTTGATTCGCTCACCTTTGTCACCAATTACGATGCGTTTTTGACCCTCGCGCTCGACAAGAATGAGTGCACTGATCGTCAACAAGCCACGCTCGTCTTGAGTAAACTCTTCGATCTCAACGGTAGTGCCATAGGGGACTTCATCCCCTAAATTGCGCATTAGTTTTTCACGCACAAGTTCTGCCGAGACAAAACGGGAGCTACGATCGGTTATTTGGTCTTCAGGATAGAAGTGCATGCCCTCCGGCATGAAGGACTCAACTGCGCTCTCTAACTGATCAACGTTATGTCCTTTGTGAGCTGAAATAGGCACGATCTGGTCAAACTGGCGTTTGCTGTTCAGTGTTTCGATCCAGGGCAGTAACGACTCTTTATCCTTAAGTAGATCCACTTTATTGACCGCCAAAATAACTGGGCAACGAAGTTTCTCCAGCTTAGACAAGACAATTTCGTCCTCTTCTGTCCAAGCGGTACGATCAACGATGAAGACCACAAGATCAACGTGACGCAACGCCTCTGAAGCGGCCTTGTTCATGTAACGGTTCAGCGCTTTACCCGTGGCGTCGTTATGCAGCCCAGGGGTGTCAACATAGATAACCTGCAGATCGTTTTCAGTCTTGATGCCAAGAATCTGATGTCGAGTCGTTTGAGGTTTTTTAGAGGTGATACTGAGTTTTTGACCAAGAATGTGGTTCAACAGTGTACTCTTCCCCACATTGGGTCGACCAACAATAGCAACATAGCCACAACGAGTATTAGTATCCATAATTACTCCTGACCTAGTGCGATTAACGCAGCACGAGCTGCTTCTTGTTCAGCCTGACGGCGGCTTGATCCAACACCCTTGCAGCTTTGATCCAGCAGCTGTACCTGACAAGAGATATAGAAGGTCTGATCATGCGCTTCACCAACGACTTTTTCCAGCTGATAATCAGGCAATGGCTTACGTCGGGACTGCATAAACTCTTGGAGGCGCGTTTTTGAATCTTTTACCGATTTTTTTAGGTCGATCGCAGCTAAACGGTCTTTGAACAATCCTAAAATAAACTGTTTTGCTGTCTCAAAGTCACTGTCTAAATGAATAGAACCAATGATCGCCTCTACGGCATCGGCCAGTATCGAGTCACGACGAAAACCACCACTCTTTAACTCGCCAGAGCCAAGGCGCAGATAATCACCCAGACCAAGCTCACGACCAATCTCGGCTAGCGTCTCGCCTTTGACTAACTTCGCTCTAAGACGACTCATCTCGCCCTCTTTAGCCTGATCGAACTGATCAAACAGCGCATTGGCAATCACAAAGTTTAGGATTGAGTCACCCAGAAACTCTAGGCGTTCATTATTGCGTTTACCACAGCTACGGTGGGTTAACGCTAATTCAAGAAGGGATTCATCTTGGTAAGTGTAGCCAAGTTTTCTGGCCAAGTCTGAGACAGGTCGTATCAAGGTTTTATCGCTTTAAATTCATCTTTAAACACAACGACAGCATCAATATTGCCGTAAAGGGGAACGCGTTCTTCGTAATCCAGAGTGAAGGTCAGCTCACCACTATCTTGAGTGATCTGCAAGGCATCACGCCCGGGTAGAGCAACTTGATTGATCGTAAATCGACGTTCGATATCACGACGAATCTCGGCGCGACTTTTAGAGAGTTCAGCAGGATCAGCAATGATGTCTTCAATAATACTGACTACAGTGGTGTGAGTTGAATAAGGCGCCAACAGCTTAAACCCAAGGCTAAAGCCGACTGATGCAACAACCAGAACAAACAGTACTGACAGCGTACTGATGCCTTCTTGTCGATAGTGCTTATCCATACTCAACCTCAGTCTTGTTTACTGAATTGAACGCATCGCTGTGAAATCTGGAATGCTTATTAGTTGCGCCCAGTGCATCCAAACACTCACCGCTTTACCGACAATTAACTCATCAGGTACAAAGCCCCAATAACGGCTGTCGTTACTGTTGTCGCGGTTATCACCCATCATGAAGTAATGCCCCTCTGGCACACGCCAGCCACCATTCATGACACGCGCATTCACGTCACGGTAGATCTCGTGCGAAACATCACCGAGTTGCTCTTCAACCTGAAGACGTTTGGGGTTAATCGCTGGAATCTGAGCAATTAACGTTTGATCCTGCGGCTCACCGTTTACAAACAACACTTTGTCTTTATAGATAATCTCATCACCCGGAAGACCTACCACACGTTTAATATAGTACACACTTGGGTTTTGGGGGAATTTAAAGACCATAACATCACCACGTTGCGGCTCGTTATTGTCCACAAACTTGATGTTACCTACCGGCGTGCGAAGCCCGTAGTGGTATTTGTTGACCAAAATAAAGTCACCGACTTTAAGAGTGGGCAGCATGGAACCTGAAGGGATCTGAAACGGCTCATATAAAAACGAACGAAGAATCAGTACTGCAGCCAATACAGGAAAGATTGAACTTGAAAGTTCAGCCCAGTAAGGCTTATTGACCGTAGGCTCCTCGAAGCCCTCTTCCACCATTTGTGACTCTTTGCGCTTTCTAGATGGTGCAAAAAAAGCAATATCTAACAACCATAGAAGGCCTGTAACTAGGGTAACTACGACAAGAATCAGTGCAAAATCTAAGTTCATATCGGCCTCAGCTGTCTACTTTCAATACGGCTAGGAAGGCATCTTGCGGGATCTCTACTCGACCCACTTGCTTCATGCGCTTCTTACCCTCTTTCTGCTTAGCCAACAGTTTCTTCTTACGGCTTACATCACCACCGTAACATTTAGCCAAGACGTTCTTACGCAGAGCTTTAACGGTTGTACGAGCAATTATCTTACCACCCAATGCTGCTTGAATAGCGACATCAAACATCTGGCGTGGAATTAGGTCTTTCATCTTTTCACACAATTGACGACCGCGGTACATCGAGTTATCACGGTGCAAGATAACGGCCAGAGCATCTACTTTCTCACCGTTAATCAAAATATCCATGCGAACCAGCTTAGCCGCTTCGAATCGAGTGAAGTTGTACTCAAGTGAGGCGTAGCCGCGTGAAACAGATTTCAGACGATCAAAGAAATCCAGGACCACTTCCGCCATAGGCAGTTCATAACTCAACTGAACCTGCTTACCGACAAACTGCATATTTTTCTGAATGCCGCGTTTTTCAACACATAGGCCGATGACTTGACCTAAATAGTCTTGTGGAACCAGTATATTCGCCGTCACTATCGGCTCGCGCATTTCGCGAATACCGCCTGGGTCAGGCAGTTTTGATGGGCTGTCGATATAGATGATTTCGCCGCTATTCATCTCAACTTCGTAGACTACCGTTGGGGCCGTTGTGATGAGATCGAGGTTGTACTCACGCTCAAGACGTTCCTGGATAATCTCCATATGAAGCATACCCAAGAAACCACAACGGAAACCAAAACCAAGAGCGTCCGATGTTTCTGGCTCAAAAAAGAGAGAGGCATCGTTTAACGTAAGCTTATCGAGTGCTTCACGGAAGTCTTCGTAGTCATCCGAACTGGTTGGGAACAGGCCGGCATAGACCTGTGGCTGAACCTTTTGGAATCCTGGCAGCGCATCAACATCAGGGGTCTTTTGATGCGTCAGTGTATCACCCACTGGAGCACCATGAATATCCTTAATACCAGCAACAACAAAGCCAACCTCACCCGCTTGTAGGATGTCTGTTTTCACCTGCTTCGGTGTAAAAATACCGACCATCTCAGCCTGGTAGTGCATACCGGTCGATTTAACCATGATGCGATCTTTACGACGTAAGGTGCCTTGCGTCACACGGACCAGAGAGACAACACCAAGATAGTTATCGAACCAAGAGTCGATAATTAGCGCTTGCAAGGGAGCTTCACGATCACCCTGTGGTGGCGGAATGACATCAATAAGTGATTCTAGAACGTCTTCAACACCCAAGCCGGTCTTAGCTGAGCATGGGACGGCCGATGTAGCGTCAATACCGATCACCTCTTCAATCTCTTGACGCACCACTTCAGGCTCAGCCTGAGGAAGGTCCATTTTGTTCAAGATTGGGAGGACTTCAAGACCCTGTTCTATTGCCGTGTAACAGTTAGCTACCGATTGGGCCTCAACACCTTGTGCTGCATCAACAACAAGGAGTGCACCCTCACAAGCATAGAGTGAGCGCGATACCTCATAAGAGAAGTCAACGTGTCCTGGCGTATCTATGAAGTTCAACTGGTAGGTTTCACCATTGCGAGCTTTGTAGTCCAAGGTGACACTCTGTGCCTTGATGGTGATACCACGTTCACGCTCAATATCCATGGAATCAAGCACTTGTTCAGCCATTTCACGATCAGACAGACCGCCACAAATTTGGATAATGCGATCGGCCAACGTCGACTTACCATGGTCGATGTGTGCAATGATGCTGAAGTTACGGATGTGATCTAATTCACTCACTCTGTGTAAAACCTATACTCTTGGAACGACAAAGGAAATTTGGGTGCCAATTCTACTTTAATTCATGCTCTATAGATAGAAATAGGGGCCATTAAGGCCCCTTGTAAGAATCTTTCAGCTAACTATTGGTGTCATTCAAGTCGAAGGGCTAGAAAGACTGGATTACCGTCACGAACCACACGAAGTGGCACCGCTTTGCCTTCAGGTAAGTCATCAACAATATCACTCAACTGCTCAACTGAGGTTACTGACTGACCCGCTAACATGGTGATGACATCGCCCTGACGAACACCCGCATTAGCGGCAGGTCCCTGCCCAGCCGACTCCACATAAACACCAGTGTCAACGCCTGTGCGTTCTATAATCTCAGCCGACATATCTTGTACCACTAGACCCAGCGATTTGCGCTCTTTCGGTTCGGGTACCGATCTATTTGCGGCCAACTCCTCGTTTGATGGAAGCTCTCCGATGGTCACCTTCAAATTGACCGATTGACCAGAACGGAATACTTTGACATCCGCCGTTTCGCCTGGTGCGATTCGACCAACCTGTGCAGGCAACTCTGCTGACAGACCAATCTCTCGACCATTAAATTCCACAATGACATCACCCGCTTCAAAGCCGGCTTCTTCTGCAGGACTGTCACTCAACACCTGAGCAACCAGGGCGCCTGATGGTTTCTCTAAACCAAATGATTCAGCAAGATCACGAGTCACCTCTTGGATGATCACACCAAGCCAGCCGCGCG
Source organism: Marinobacterium sp. (assembly GCA_018623095.1). Taxonomy (GTDB): domain Bacteria; phylum Pseudomonadota; class Gammaproteobacteria; order Pseudomonadales; family Balneatricaceae; genus Marinobacterium_E. Next base: position 9,043 of record JAAZVX010000030.1, read on the forward strand.
AGACACTTCCCTTATCTCTAAGCTGATTAGCGACTTCCATGGCAACATCAATCGGAATGGAGAAAGAGACCCCCATGAATCCACCTGAACGAGTGTAGATCTGTGAGTTGATGCCAACCACTTCGCCATCAAGGTTGAATAGAGGACCACCAGAGTTACCAGGATTAATGGCTACATCCGTTTGGATAAAGGGCACATATGAGTCACCTGGCAATGCTCGCTCTTTAGCGCTGACAATACCAGCCGTCACAGTAGAATCGAATCCAAAGGGGCTTCCAATGGCTAACACCCATTCACCCACTTCAAGATCAGAGGAACTACCAATCTCAAGCGCTGGCAGATCTTCCGCATCAACTTTTAGGAGTGCAACATCCGAACGCTGGTCTGAACCAATGATTTTCGCCTCGATCTCACGCCGGTCATTTAAGCGAACCAGAACTTTCTCAGCTTTATCGATGACATGATGATTGGTCAATATGTATCCATCATCAGAGATGATGAAACCTGAGCCTAGCGATTGTGGATGCATACGAGGCTGTTGGCCAGGTGGCTGCTGAAAACCTCTGAAGAAGTCACGAAAGATCTCTGGGACTTCCTGATCATTAAAATTGTGAGGCATTGCCGAGCGAGAGCTCTGTCTCTGCTCTTGGATCGTGCTAATGTTGACAACCGATGGCGACAGCGTTTTAACCAGATCAGTAAAATCTGGTAACTGTTTAGCCATCGCTAACGATGAAATGGCGATACCCGCCACGAAGGTAATCGATCGAAGAAAGGTCATATTTACTCCTTAGGCAAAAACCTTCAGCGAAGCAAACGTGGCTGATACTGCCCTGATGCAACGCCTCTTAAACCCATATTACGGCCAAGGAACAAGCCAACTATGAATCCAAGGATAGCGCCAACTATCTGAAAAAATTCTGAAAAGTTTAAAAATTTCGCCAATATTGGCAAAAGGATCATGCCGATAAGCGGTATAAGGTAGACGGCGACTGAAGCACCTACTAAAGCCCCCTCTTCTAAACCAACCCAAACCTCTTGGCCAGGTGATACAATTAGACGGCTGGGGTTATCAATTAACACTTCAACACGCTTAGTTGGGAACCAATCGCTTAAGCGTTTCTGACCGCAATTGGATGCACTTGCACAAGCTGCACAAGCACTTTGACGACTGACCTCTACCCAGACTTTATCGGCCTCAGAACGGAGAACCGTCGCTCGCTCTTCGATCATGAATTAATTGCTAGGAACCACCACGTTTGCGGCCACTTTATCAGCTTCAGTCAGCGACAGATCGCCAACGACTGAGACAAAACGATCATCGACTAGACGACCGACTGCGACAAGTCCCTGTGCACTCAAAGCGCCTTCAGATGCAGCGACTGAGCTAGCTGGCTTTATGACCACGCTAAGCACTTGATCACCGTTTTTGTAGAGTTTTGATTGACTGTCACCGACAACACGCTCGGACACTTCAGAGAAGCCCTTTGGCAACCAGTTAACTGACCAATCGATCGCATTGTTATTGAGAAGGGCAAGGTGCTCATCGATCTGACCGCTAAGACCTTCAGATAGTCGAATGACTTCGAGGGCTGGTTTACTCTCTTGTGAAGCCTCAATGCCAGAAGATAGGGAGGTACGCATCAAATCAGATGAGCCTTGATTACGCTCGAGATAGCCATTAGACGCTAGTGTGCTGGGCTCACCCAACTGAGCACTGTTTAAACCAATCATGACCGCTAGAGTAAGGGATGCCGCAACAGCCATGCTACCTACCGCACTCCAACTAGAGGTTTTTGTCTCTTCAACTTGAGTTGATTGCTCTTCTGAAATAGAGGCCATTACGCGAGATGAGATATCAACAGTTGAGTCGATGCTTTGTTCACGCATCAAGGTACGAGCGAGGTGGTAACGACGCCATACTTGCGCATCTTCACTGTTCTCGTCGTAATGTTTAAGAGCACGACGCAACTCAAATTCAGTTGCCTCCGAGTCCATCAATGCAGAAAGACTTTCTTTATTGCTCGACATATTTGATCCTCATTTGCTCTAACTAGACAGCATTGGTTTCAACTCATTATCAATCGCTTCACGAGCTCGATGGATCCGTGATCTAACAGTACCGATTGGGCACCCCATCACTTCTGAGATCTCATCGTAGCTCATCCCTTCGAGCTCTCTGAGTGTCAACGCCACTCGAAGCTCTTCAGGAAGTTGCTCGAGCGTTCGGGTCATCACCTCAAACATCTCATCTCGATGCAAACTATTTTCCGGTGTTTCAAGATCTCTAAGCTCTGTATCGCTCTCTAAATCTTGAAAATCTAAATCTTTATCAGGTGGCCTTTTACTTCTTGCGACTAAATAGTTTTTCGCAGTGTTGATGGCTATGCGATATAGCCAAGTGTAAAAGGCACTTTCACCTCTAAAATTTTTAAGCGCCTTATAGGCTTTAATGAACGTCTCTTGTGCTACATCCAACGACTCTGATTGATCGTGAATATAACGCCCTACCAGTGCAATTATCTTGTGCTGATAACGCTTCACGAGCAGATCAAATGCACGCTGATCACCTGCCTGCACACGTTCGACAAGCATTTGATCGGTTATCTTGTGGTTGGAATCGTTCACTCTCAATCCTAGTCTATGCCAAAAGGCTTCGGAGGATGACAGTATGATTGTTACACCAACCTAATATCAAGCCGATCAATCTCTTACAGAGAGTAAGATTCAAAAAATGTCGAAAAGTTCCCCAATTATTGAAGTTTTTTTACAAACCCCTTACCAAGAGCTAAACACACTCGCATAATAGAGCTCTTTTTACGGTCTCAATAAGTCAAAACAGATGGCAAGATTTGAAGCAGATGTACTGATCATTGGCAGTGGCGCAGCCGGATTAACAGCCGCTCTTAATTTACCGTCCAACTTAAAGGCGCATGTCTTGAGTAAAGGTAAATTAGAGCATGGCGCTACCTGGTGGGCACAGGGTGGAATCGCCGGTGTTTTCGATCCGAAGGATCAAACCGAAAACCACATCAAAGATACTCTTGTCGCTGGAGCTAACCTCGGCCACCTAGACTCTGTACAACACACCGTAAAAGACGGACCCAAAGGGATCCAATGGCTAATTGATCAGGGTGTACCGTTCACACAACAAAAAGAACAGTATCACTTAACACGTGAAGGGGGTCACTCACACCGTCGAGTACTTCACTCAGCCGATGCAACGGGTAAGGCAATTCAACAGACTCTGATCAGCCAAGCGAAGTCTGCTAGCAACATAGAGTTGTTTGAAGATCGTATCGCAATCGACCTGATCACCCGCCGTAAATTAGGACTAGGCAGCGATGCTTGTGTCGGAGCTTATGTCTATAACCAAGAGTCTGGTAATGTTGACCTTTTCCTTGCTAGAACCGTCATTTTAGCAACGGGTGGTGCCTCTAAAGCCTACCTTTATAACACCAACCCTAACGGGGTCGCGTCCGGTGATGGTATCGCCATGGCTTGGCGTGCAGGCTGCCGAGTTGCAAATCTTGAGTTTAACCAGTTCCATCCCACCTACCTCTACCACCCAAAAGCACAGAGCTTTTTGGTCACTGAGGCGATTCGTGGCGAAGGCGGTATTCTCAAACTACCCGATGGCACCCGCTTCATGCACCGCTTTGATGAGCGCGCTGAACTGGCACCGCGTGATATTGTGGCTCGTGCGATCGACTTCGAAATGAAACGTGTCGGTTGTGAATTCGTCCACTTGGACATTTCTCACAAGCCCGATGACTTTATCAGAGAGCACTTCCCAACCATCTATGAACGCTGTTTAGAGCTAGGGATCGACATCACCAAAGAGCCTATTCCAGTTGTCCCTGCTGCCCACTACACCTGCGGTGGTGTTATGACTGACATAAATGGACAGACTGATATCAAAGGGCTCTTTGCCATTGGTGAGACCGCATTTACTGGTTTGCATGGCGCAAACCGACTGGCTTCAAATTCACTACTTGAGTGTGTTGTCTATGGCAAGTCGGCTGCGGAGCAGGTCTCCTCTCTCCTACAAAACAGTGGAGAAGCCTTCCCAGAGGTGCCAAATTGGGATGATTCGCAGGTGGTTAACTCTGATGAAGACGTCATCATCTCGCACAACTGGGACGAACTACGCCGCTTCATGTGGGACTACGTAGGCATTGTTCGTACTGATAAACGACTTCAACGGGCACAGCACCGAATTGATCTGCTGAACGATGAAATCAATGAGTACTACAGTAACTATAAAGTCAGTAAATATCTAATTGAACTGCGTAATCTAGTGGCGGTCTCAGAGCTGATCATTAGGTGTGCAATGAAACGCACAGAGTCACGCGGTCTTCACTACACACTCGACTACCCAGAGCAGTCACCAGATCTATACGATACGGTACTAGTACCAGAAAACTACTTCTGGGGAGTTAACGTCTAGTTCCAATCGGCGCATATTGGGAGAGGACCGATAAGCGCCGCCAATCGCAATCTGGAAGCTGATCGAACCAAACACTTACCCAGACAGGCAGTGCACGCTCCAAAGGTTGTACCTTGATAAATACAACGAAGCCTAAATTTAGAATTTGATCAGGCTGCTCTGTTTCAAACACCCTCCCGTTTGAAAAGAGAGAGAACCTTTCTTTATCAGCGTTCCAGACAAACCCACGAAATTGCTCAAGTGGTGTTAATCCTCGATAGACAAACAGGGAAAAGACCAGCGTTAGCAGATAAACCTCTAGCGAGGCATCTGTCAAAAAAGGGGTTAACGCGACTAAAACAAAAAAGCCAAACGTCATCAAACGTTTGGCTTTAGATTCTTTTAGTTCAAACCTTACTGGCGCGAACACTATCCAACACCAAATCGACCACCCTCTGCATATCAGGATCAGAAGGCTTATCACGCTTCATAAACCAGAGGAAAAGCTCTTGGTCTTCGCAATCAAGAAGCTCAACAAACCGATCTTGATCCTCTTTAGTCTGATCACGAAAGTGATTCTCCATGAATGGCACAAACAACAGATCAAGTTCCCACATGCCACGACGAGACTGCCATGTAAGACGACGAATGTCTTCTTCAGAATACACGCTATACGACTCCAAAACGCGTTAATTAGATGGCTATAAATATAGCATTAAATAGTCAATATATGGGGAGAAAGTTGAAGTGCGTTGAAGCGGTCTTACAAAGCAAGTGATGGGTGCGTCATTAGAGAGTGGTGTCAGACCCGAGGTCAGACACCGGTGTGCCTAACTATCTACGGAGCTGCGGGTCTGACCTCCGGTCTGACCCGACTTTCAGATCTGGCAGAGGTCTTTGTCGAAGCTAGTAAGGTCCCAAAAACAAAAAACCCCGACCACATAGTGGACGGGGTTTTCTGTTTATTAGGTGCCTGGCAATGACCTACTCTCACATGGGGAAGCCCCACACTACCATCGGCGATGACGCGTTTCACGACTGAGTTCGGTAAGGGATCAGGTGGTTCC
>JAAZVX010000116.1 GCA_018623095.1 Marinobacterium sp.
ACATCAACATCGTCAATGTTCTCTTCTAGCAGCAGTTCGGAGTCAGAGGCACTTCCGTGCAGCACAATGGTGCGGTTTAGATCGCGAGCCAAGCGGTTGCATCGATCTAGGCTTCGCTCAATCAGTTTGACTTGGAAGTCATCTTCAATCGATTCTGCGAGTCTAAATCCGATGTTGCCGCCACCGGCAATCATGATGCGTTTGTAAGGGTTATCTAAACGGCGCAGTTCCCCCATCACCGATCGTATATCCCCTGCAGCGGCAATAAAGAAGACCTCATCGTCCGCCTCAATCACAGTATCGCCGGTTGGGATAATCGGACGATCTTGTCTGAAGATAGCCGCTACACGAGTATCTACATTGGGCATATGGGCTCTGAGTAGAGCGATCTCACGGCCAACCAGTGGGCCGCCGTAATAGGCTTTTACCGCTACTAACTGCGCAGCTCCATCGGCAAAATCTAAGACTTGAAGGGCGCCTGGGTGATGGATCATTCGCGCAATATGCTGCGTGACTAGGTGCTCAGGGCTGATCAATACATCGATCGGGATGCCGGCAACGTTGTTCTCTTTTTGGGTATTGAATAGCTTACCACCAGAGTAGTTGTAAGCTTGGTCACGAACGCGAGCAATTAGTTTGGGCACCCGAAAGTGCGACCAAGCCACTTGACAGGCAACCATGTTGATCTCATCTGAGTTGGTCACTGCGATCAACATGTCAGCATCTTCAACGCCTGCACTGTTCAAAATAGTCGGGAGAGAGGCTTGGCCTTCCACCGTTCGTATATCGAGGCGATCTGCGAGTTCTCTTAGCCTTGGGCCATTAACATCGATAACCGTAATATCGTTGGATTCGCTGGCCAGGTGCTCTGCTAGAGAGCCTCCAACTTGTCCTGCACCCAGAATGACAACGTTCATGTAGCGTTTAAGCCTCTTCTATTCGCTTGATGCGGGCGTAATAGAAGCCATCATGGCCTCCATTTTGTGGAAACAGCTGCCGTCCAGCAGGTCTCTCTATGCCCCATTCTGCGACTATTTTGCACTCTTGCGCGTCCGAGTGCGCTTTCAAAAATCGTTCAACAACTCGCTCGTTCTCTTGTGTGAACACTGAACAGGTTGCATAGAGCAATGTACCACCAGGCTTGAGCATATCCCATAGGTTGTTGAGAATCTCAAGTTGAGTCGTAGCGAGCCCGAGTAAATCTTCATTTCGACGCAGCACTTTGATGTCTGGGTTGCGTCGAATAACACCGGTTGCACTACAGGGGGCATCGACCAGAATACGATCGTAAGCGTCACCGCTCCACCAATCACGCTGTGCAGCATCACCAACAATTACGCCAGCACTCAGTTCTAGTCGCTCTAAGTTCTCTTCGATTCGAGCCACTCGGCGTGGTTCTATTTCCAGCGCATCGATCTCAATGTCATCTTCTAGTTCAAGAAGGTGGCAGAGCTTTCCTCCGGGTGCGGCACAGGCATCCAAAATGCGCTCACCCGCTTTTACACCCAACAGCTCTGCGGCCAGTTGTGCCGCTTCGTCTTGAACCGAGACATGCCCCTCTGCGAAATGCGGCAGCTTATCCACGGAGCAGGGAGTCGCTAGATAGATTGCATCGCTTGAGAACTCCCCAGCGGTCGCTTCTATGTCAGCATCGTTAAGGTTCTTAAGGTAAGTGTCACGATCACTCTTTGCACGATTGACGCGCAAGCACATCGGTGGACTCTGATCATTCTCGGTCAGTAGGCTCTGCCAGTGATCGGGCCAATTATGTTTGAGTTTGGCGATCATCCACTCGGGATGATTCCATCGTCCAGTGTCGATTAGCTGAATATCAGCCTCTAAGCTCTCTTTCTCACGCTGGTAACGACGTAACACGGCATTCAATAGTTTAGCGGCCCAAGACTTATCCATCTGCTTAGCGCCTTCAACGGTCTCGTTGATGACAGCATGTTCAGCCGTCGCAAGGTGTCTCAGCTGATAGAGTGCGCTTAAGAGAAGGGCGTAGACGTCAGTGTCCTCCTCTCTAAACGGTTTGCGAAGACACTCACGGCTCAGCGCCTCAAGTTGCGGGTAGTAGCGCAACGTGCCGTAGCATATCTCCTGAAACAGAGCACGATCACGAGGTTCCACACGGGAGAGCATGCCGGGTAAGCGGCTGGAGAGTGACCCGTTGTGTTGCAGTAACTGAGATAGAAAAACAGCCACTTGCACCCTTAGGTTAGTGGTATTACTCAAAGCGCATACCCTCTACAAAAGGGTGGTTGTTGGAGTTGAGCAGAGCCGCTGCTTCGGTTGCGCGTCCACCGGGCATTTGAATGGTTTTGATTAGCAGAGAACCTTGACCACACCCGATTAGGACACCCTGTTTATCGGCTTTGATGAGTGTGCCAGGCTCGCCGGATTCCGATTGAGCCTCCGCTTTCCAAATACGTACGCTTTTATCATCCAGTGATGTGTAGGCAACGGGCCAAGGTGAAAGGCCGCGCACCTGGCGAGCGATTGCGTCAGACGATTGGTTCCAGTCGATTTTGCCTTCAGCTTTCTCAAGTTTATTGGCGTAGTTAGCCAGCTCATCGTCTTGAATTTCCGGGGTCAACTGACCGGCTAACAGCGCAGGCAGTTGTTCGACGAGCATGTTGGAACCGAGCACAGCCAATCGATCGTGTAGTTCGCCACTGCTCTCGTTGTCATCGATGGGGGTAAACACTTTTGCCAACATTGGCCCAGTATCAAGCCCAGCTTCCATCTGCATCAGCGTCACGCCGGTCTCTTTGTCTCCGGCTAGCAGTGCGCGGTGGATAGGGGCAGCGCCACGCCAGCGTGGAAGAATAGACGCGTGCACGTTGACACAACCCAGTTTGGGCGTATCCAGAACGACTTGTGGCAGAATCAATCCATATGCGACCACAATCATTAGATCAGCACCCAACTCAGCCAGCTCTGCTTGAGCCGCTTCATCGCGCAGAGAGAGTGGTTGGTAAACAGGAATATTCGCCTCTTGGGCGATCTGCTTAACGGGGCTTGCTTGTAATTTTCTACCACGACCTGCTGGACGATCAGGCTGGGTGTAAACGGCGACGATATCAAATCCGGAATCGATCAGGGCCTGTAGGTGAGACGCAGCGAAATCAGGGGTTCCGGCAAATATAATTTTAGACAATTCGGTATCCTAAAATGAAACAGGCTTGCCAATTTGAGCGGCAAGCCTGTCTGATCTTTAAGCCTGTGCGGCTTCTAATTTATGTTTCTTCTCAAGTTTTCCGCGAATTCGATCACGTTTTAATCGAGAGATATGATCAACAAACAGTTTGCCGTTCAGGTGATCCAGCTCGTGCTGAATACAGACTGCTAGCAACCCATCGGCTATCAATTCATAAGGTTCGCCATCGCGGCCAATGGCATTAAGCTTTACGCGCTCTGGACGAACAACATTTTCGTAGAAGCCAGGAACAGAAAGACAGCCCTCTTGCATCTGCTCAGTCTCGTCGGTTAATACTTCAAAAGAGGGGTTTATAAGAACTAGTGGCTCATTACCCTCTTCAGATATATCGATTACAACGATCTGTTTGTGGATATTGACCTGGGTAGCGGCCAAGCCAATGCCTGGAGCGTCGTACATGGTCTCAAACATGTCATCGATGATATTGCGTATCTCATCGTCGACTGTCTCAACCGGCTCAGCAATGGTGCGAAGACGCGGGTCTGGGAACTCTAAAATTTTAAGCAGTGCCATACCGTTTAGTGATCTCTCTCAATCGGATAACTAGTAACATTGTTAATATTGTCTATTATACCTATTAGGGCTCTGTTTGCATGTGGTACACGTTAAGCAGTGCAATCGAATAGATAAGCGTCAATCGCTAAAGGACAGTATGTTTAAACGGATAAAACAGATCGCAGCCGTTGCTTTGGGTGTAACCACTCTAATGGCGCAAGCTGACACCATCAAATTAGCGCAAGATGCCCCCACTGAGTACACCGTTGTTAAAGGGGATACCCTATGGGATATCTCAGCACGCTTCCTGAAAAGTCCTTGGTTGTGGCCTAAGGTTTGGGAAGTAAATTCCCAGATCTA
>JAAZVX010000117.1 GCA_018623095.1 Marinobacterium sp.
GTTAACGACAGGGAGGCCTGAATATTTTGAATCAACGAGCTGGGCAACCGCCACTTCCAAAGAGGACGACTCTTGTAGAGGGACAACCGAAGCATCCATTAGATCTGAAACCAGTTTCTGAGAAAACATCACTCTCTCCTATTGATTAGAGTCACATCTTCATTGTGATTCAAATTTCCATTTTTGCCACATACCTGCTGAAACGCTGCCGATCCAATGATCTGGCACAAAAAAACGGAGCCTAGCTCCGTTTTTTCGTTCGACGGTTCTAATCACTCATTCGCTAACAAACGCATGAAATAGGCTTTTAAATACTCAGTTTCAGGAATCGCAGGGTGAATTGGGTGATCCGCTCCCTGATAACCCTGAGCAAAAATCTGCCCCTGTCGATCAAGCTCGCGACTATTGGTACGCAGCATGTCGACCAAACGGTCTGTCTGCAGGTGCATTGAACATGAAGCAGAAACCAAGACACCGCCACGTTTTAGAAGACGCATAGCAAAGTTATTGATACGCGCATAAGCACGCTCACCATTACGGATATCTTTTTTGCGCATGATGAAGGCAGGCGGATCGACAATCACCACATCAAATCGCTCTTTATCAGCGACTAGAGTCTTACAAATATCGAAGGCATCGCCCTGCAAGGCTCTGAATTTAGGCAGAGCATTTTGTAGACGCGCATTCTCTTCAGCCACCTCAAGTGCGCCCGCCGATGCGTCTACACAAGCCACTTCTGATGCTCCAGCTGCCAGTGCCTGAGCACCCCAGCCACCGACGTAACTGAACAGATCAAGAACCTTTTTACCCTTAACCATAGTCTGCATACGCGCACGGTTCTCACGGTGATCGTAGAACCAGCCCGTCTTTTGACCGGTTAATAGTGGTGCAACCAGATTAACGCCATTTTCAGACAAGGGAGAGAGATCCCCTACTTCACCTTGAACCACCTCAACGTAGGCCTCAAGACCTTCAGTTTCACGGAACTTGCCATCGTTGCGCAACACAATAGCTGCCGGCATGAATACCTTATTCAAAGCATCAATGACATGATGCTGAGCTTTTTCCATACCTGCTGTCGAAATTTGTACCACGAAAATGTCGTAGTAACGATCAATCACTAAGCCGGGCAATCCATCCGAATCGCCATAGACTAGACGGTAACAAGGCTGATCAAAGCTCATCTCACGCAGCGACAGCGCAATATTCAAGCGATGTACAATCAGCGAGCGATCGAGTTCTTGCTCTGGGTCACGACTAAATAGACGACCACAGATCAATGTGTTTGGGTTGATAATCGCACTGCCTCTTGGGCGACCTTGGGAATCTACAACCTGGACCTGCTCTCCCACCTCAAAATTTTTCAGGGGTGAGGCCTTGTTATCCACCTCGTTACTGTAGATCCAGACGTGCCCGCCACGAAGACGTCGGTCTGCACCCTGCTGTAGAACTAAAGATTTTGCTTTCATGTAGCGATTACCAAAAATAAAAATACCCCGGTTGGCACTGAAACTTTCAAGCCAACCGGGGTTTTAGTCAGATCAGATTACTCTTCTTCGCAAGCTGCCGAGTACTCGTCAGCACTTAGAAGATCGTCCAATTCACTCTCATCAGTCAGTTTAAGCTTGAAGAACCATCCATCACCATACGGATCGCTATTTACCATCTCTGGCGCATCTTCAAGATCTTCATTGACCGCAATGACAACACCACTAACCGGCGCGTAGATATCAGATGCAGCCTTTACAGACTCAACCACACCGGCATCATCACCTGCAGATACATCAGCGTCCATATCCGGTAATTCAACAAAAACCACATCACCAAGCGCTTCTTGAGCGTGATCGGTAACACCGATCGTTACGGTGCCATCACCCTCAACTCGGATCCACTCGTGGCTGCTTACATACTTTAATTCACCAGGAACGTTACTCATCTCTTATCACCTGATCTGATTATTCAAAAACTTTTTTGCCGTTGCGAACGAAAGGCGGACGGACGACTCGAACATCGATCTCTTTTCCACGCATCTCTACTTTCGCAGCAGCACCAGTACCTGCAGGAACTCGAGCCAAAGCGACCGAGAATCCTAATGTTGGTGAGAATGTACCACTGGTAATTTCACCCTCTCCGACACCATCAACAATAACACGCTGATGGCCTCTTAAGACACCTCTTGTTTCGAGCACCAAGCCAACCAACTTATCGTAACCGCCATTCGCTTTTTGCTGATCAAGAACATCACGACCCACAAACTGTCGATCTGCAGGTTCGAACGCCACCGACCAAGCGATACCCGACTCTAACGGGGTCACACTGTCGGTCATATCGCTACCATACAAGTTCATGCCCGCTTCAAGGCGGAGCGTATCACGTGCACCTAAACCACAAGGTGCAACACCCGCTTCAGCTAATGCAGACCAAAACTGAGCCACTTCATCTTCGGGCACCATGATCTCAAGACCATCCTCACCGGTGTAACCCGTACGAGCAATAAACCAACCCTCAGACTCAAATCCCTGAAACACAGAGAGTTGATTGATAGTTTGCTCACGCGACCCACCAAGAAGTGCTGCCACTTTTGCACGCGCTTTAGGACCTTGAACAGCCACCATAGCCAACTCAGGCTGCTCATTCAGCGTCACATCAAAACCGATCGCACGATCAGCCATCCAGGCTAGATCTTTTTCACGCGTTGCACAGTTAACAACCAAACGGTACCACTCGTTGGAGCAGCCCTTTTCAGTCATCAGGTAAATGATCAGGTCATCAATGATACCGCCCTGCTCATTCAGCATGGCAGTGTAGAGTGCTTTACCTTGAACCTCTAAACGCGCGACATCATTTGCCACAAGGTATTGAAGATACTTACGCGCCTCCTGACCTGATACATCAACAATGGTCATGTGCGACACATCGAACATGCCAGCATCTTGGCGCACGATGTTGTGCTCTTCTAACTGAGAACCATAGTGTAATGGCATATCCCAACCGCCGAAATCGACAAGCTTACCGCCCATTGATTCGTGCAACTCATAGAGTGGAGTCTTGTGTCCCATTTACAGTCCTGTCATTCAATCAACAAACCCCGCTCATCTGCGAAGTTTCAAAAAGGGGAAAGAAGTTTACCCTAAAATGGGTTTAGTTCAATCTTTGATCAACACGGTCCGATGATGGTCGTCGCATTCGAGACGGCAGTTCGCCGGAAAGCCCCATCGCTTCAGACATGATGTGCTGTTTAATAGGATCAACCTGATTAAAAAGACGCATGCCAACGCTACGCGCCCACTCGATCGGAGCGGGTTGCCGGGCAAACAGCCGCCTAAATCCCTCCATAGCGGCACTCATACGAAGATTGCTCATCTGTCTTGAGCGCTCATAACGCTTTAACACCCTCGCATCACCAAGCGTTTCACGGCGCATCTGCGCTTCTGCTATCACGTCATGAAGAGCAGCACTGTCTAGAAAGCCTAAATTAACACCTTGGCCTGCCAGCGGATGGATTGTATGCGCGGCATCACCAATTAATACTCCACCATCAACGGCATACCGTTTGGCATGACGCTGCCTTAAAGGAACGACCTGAATACCGCTCGCTACAACCACTTTGCCCAAGGCATGTCGCGACCCAAAGCTGACCGCCGCACAGAAGGCGTCCTGATCCATCTCCATAAGCTCAGCGGCATGTTTTGGTGAGGTAGACCAAACCAATGAGACATTATGATCATTAACGCTTTTAAGCGGCAGCAGTGCCAGAGGGCCATCTTCAGTAAAACGCTGCCAACAGGTGTGCTCGTGTGACTCTGCCATTTCGAGGGTTGCAACGACGGCGTGTTGTCCATAATCCCACTCGTGAGTGGTTAATCCCAACTGCTTTCGAGTGTTTGATTGAGCACCATCGGCACCCACCACCAACTGAGCCGACAGACAATCGCCATCCTCAAGCTCGATGAGCCGGCTAGATGCTGAAAATTGGCCCAATGTTTTGATTCGTGACGCAAAGTTCAGTTTAAGATTGCTTCGCGTGAGGGCCGCCTTTAA
>JAAZVX010000031.1 GCA_018623095.1 Marinobacterium sp.
GACATAACGCGCTGAAGGTCGACGCCATCTTTGCGAGTTGTTACCACAGGTAGGCCTTCTGCTTCTGGGTCGATCTCTTCGATGTTAGCGGATGCACAGATGAAGTTGTTCTCTTGCATCAGTAGACAGTAGATCGCTTCTTGGACACCAGTAGCACCCAGTGAGTGACCTGCTAATGACTTAGTCGAGCTGACCGGTGGCATCTCAGTGCCGAAGGTCTCTTTCATCGCTTTAAGCTCTTGGATGTCACCTGCAGGTGTCGAAGTGCCGTGTGAGTTGATGTAATCGATCTTACCATCCACAGTGCTCATAGCCTGCTGCATACAGCGCACGGCGCCTTCACCGGATGGAGCAACCATGTCGTAGCCGTCAGACGTTGCGCCGTAGCCAACTAGTTCGGCATAGATCTTCGCGCCGCGTGCTTTGGCGTGTTCTAGCTCTTCAAGAACCAGCATGCCGCCGCCGCCTGCGATCACGAAACCGTCACGGTTTGCATCGTAAGCGCGAGACGCTTTTTCTGGCGTATCGTTGTATTTGCTTGATAGTGCACCCATCGCATCAAACATAACGCTCAATGACCAGTGCAGCTCTTCACCACCGCCGGCAAAGACGATGTCCTGCTTGCCAAGTTGGATCTGCTCCATCGCGTTACCAATACAGTGTGCGCTGGTCGCACAAGCTGAAGTGATTGAGTAGTTAACGCCTTTGATCTTGAACGGGGTCGCTAAGCAAGCCGATACGGTTGAGCCCATGGTACGAGTCACTCGGTATGGACCGACACGACGGACACCTTTATCACGAAGAATGTCAGCTGTTTCTACGATATCAGCTGAAGAAGCACCACCAGAGCCTGCGATTAGGCCTGTGCGTACATTGGATACCTGCTCTTCAGTTAGGCCAGCATCTTTGATCGCTTGGTCCATTGAGATGTATGAATACGCAGCGGCATTACCCATGAAGCGGCGTAGCTTGCGATCGATCAGCTCATCAAGCTCTAGATCATCAATACTGCCTGCAACCTGGCTACGGAAACCAAGATCAGCGTATTCCTGCTGGAATTTAATGCCTGACTTGCCTTCTTTCAGTGATTCCAGAACGCTCTCTTTGTCAGAACCTAGACAAGAAACGATACCCATTCCGGTAACAACTACTCGACGCATGTTTTTCTCTCTCTAATTGTATTTCTAAGCGTTAACGCTCTTAGAAGTTTTCGGTGCTTGTGAATAGACCGACTTTAAGATCTGTTGCTGTGTAGATCTCTCGACCATCCACTGATACGGAACCGTCTGCAATACCCATCACCAACTTGCGTTCAATGACACGCTTCATCTGGATGTTGTAAGTCACTTTCTTAGAAGTAGGTAGTATCTGACCTGTGAATTTAACTTCACCTGAACCGAGTGCACGGCCGCGACCTGGGTTGCCTTTCCACCCCAAGTAGAAGCCAACGATCTGCCACATTGCATCTAGGCCAAGACAGCCAGGCATTACAGGGTCGCTTGGGAAGTGACAGTCGAAGAACCAAAGATCTGGACGGATATCAAGTTCAGCGATGATTTCGCCTTTACCGTGCTCGCCACCTTCAGCAGAGATCTTGGTAATGCGGTCCATCATAAGCATGTTGCCAACAGGCAGGCGGGCATTGCCTTCGCCAAACATTTCGCCGTGGCCACAGCTAAGAAGTTCGTCACGGTTAAAAGATGATTGTCTAGTCATGGTGTCTTAATTCACAGTCAAATTACAAAAATTATCGCGATTATACCTTTTTAGGGCTCGCTAAGCACGACATCGATCAGTTAAATTACTTGAATCTATTTATTGGCAGGAAAATCCCCTATGAAACACGCCTTCTGGCATGAACGTTGGTCTGAAAATCGTATCGGTTTTCACCAGTCCGATTTCAACCGTTGGTTGACGAAATATTGGCCCACACTAGA
The DNA here is from genome assembly GCA_018623095.1 of Marinobacterium sp. Taxonomy (GTDB): domain Bacteria; phylum Pseudomonadota; class Gammaproteobacteria; order Pseudomonadales; family Balneatricaceae; genus Marinobacterium_E. The sequence goes on from JAAZVX010000031.1 coordinate 1,938, forward strand.
GTTGTCAGGAGAGGAGGCTGTGTTTGTCCCGCTCTGTGGTAAAAGCCGTGACATGCTCTGGTTGCGCGAGCAGGGGCATCGAGTTACCGGTGTCGAGTTGAGTGATCTGGCGTGCCGTGATTTCTTTACTGAGCAGGGTGTTGATATCGATGCTATTGAAGAGGGCGCTTTTCATCGTCGTGAGCGTGACGGAATCACTCTGTTGACTGGTGATGTGTTTAAAACTACCCGTCCATTACTTGATACCCCGCGAGCTATTTACGATCGAGCGGCTCTTATTGCACTTCCTCCTGAGATGCGCGTCGATTACGCAGCCCAAATCGCGACGCTAACGGAGCTGGGTGATCAGATTTTGTTGATTGCTCTGGAGTATGATAATCCACGAAACGAGCCGCCTTTCTCGGTCAAAGGTGATGAGGTTAGACGTCTATTTTCAGAGTCGTTTGAGATCATAGAGCTCGACAGCGCTGATCTGAGTGAAGGGCGTTTTGAGAATCAGCGCGAAGTGGTTTATCGGTTGGTGCGTCGGTAAAACCTGGGTCTGACCTCTGGTCTTACCCGACGTTAACAGCGTTTTCCAGAATCCTCAGTGCAACAATAGAGTGGTGTCAGATCAGAGGTCAGACACCGTTCGTCTACTGTGTTCGTGCAATAGCCAAATCGGCTATCTGGTTTAGCGTCTCTTTAAACGAGGTGTCTGGTAGATTGGCGATGGCGCTTTTCGCTTTGCTGATCTCTTCGGCTGCTTTTTGGCGTGAGTAGTCGATCGATCCGTTGCGTTGCACGATCTCAAGCACCGGTGACAGATCATCCAGCCCGCCCTTGCGTATTGCTTGTCGAATCAAACCCCTATCGTCATCGTTTCCGACACGCATTGCGTGAATCAGTGGCAGTGTGGCTTTGCCCTCGGCTAGGTCATCACCGACGTTCTTACCCATGGTTTCGCTGTCTGATAGGTAGTCGAGTAGATCATCGACAATTTGGAAGGCGATGCCCAGGTGGCGACCATAGAGTCTAAGTGCTTCGCGATCCTCTGCAGAGCTGTCTGCCAGAATCGCACCAACCTCGGTTGCCGCTTCAAATAGCATGGCCGTTTTGCCAAGAATTACCTGAAGGTAAGACTCTTCACTCGTATCTGGATTGCGCTGATTTAATAGCTGCAGTACTTCGCCTTCTGCGATGATCGTAGTGGCGTGTGAAATAACCTGCATGATCTCCATGCGACCAATCTCAACCATGATCTGGAATGAGCGAGAGTAGAGGAAGTCACCGACTAACACGCTAGGTGCGTTGCCCCATTGCGCGTTAGCAGTGGCATTACCACGACGAAGCTCGGAGTTGTCGACGACATCATCGTGCAGCAGTGTTGCTGTATGAATGAACTCAATGACGGCCGCTAGTGGAACGTGTTGTTCACCTTTATAGCCGGCAGCATTGGCAGCCAGTAGAACCAGAAGCGGGCGCAAGCGCTTACCGCCACCCTCAACAATGTGATGTGCAATCTTCTCTACTAGAGGGACATTGGAGCCTAGATTGTTAAGGATGTAATCCGTAACTGCATCAAATTGAGGCTCGATCAGCGGGTTGAGTTGGTGTGGTTGCATTCTGACTACTACCTATGGATGACAGACGGATGCTAGGGTGTGAGGGCTGGGGTGTCAATATGACTCTGGTTTAAGGGCAGTTATTATGCCTAAATTAGTGCAAATAATGGTTGAGTTTGCATGGTGGGTTCTGTATTATTCTGCGCCCTAGCTTGTCCAAACAACGCTCCCTGTGCGAGGGTGTCTTAAGACATCAGCCCTTCAGAGCAGGTTTCGTATTAGTAGCCGGGTAAGCAAAATTTTGGAGAACACAGATGTTTGCAGTAATCGTAAGCGGTGGTAAACAGTACCGCGTACAAGAGGGTCAGACCCTTAAAGTAGAAAAGCTAGCTGTTGAAGCTGGTTCAAGCGTTGATTTCGATCGCGTACTACTTGTTAGCAACGGCGACGACGTTAAAGTTGGTGCGCCAGTTGTTGAAGGTGCTAAAGTTTCTGCTGAAGTGGTATCACACGGTCGCGGTGACAAGGTGAAAATCATCAAGTTCCGTCGTCGTAAGCACCACATGAAGCGTCAGGGCCACCGTCAGTGGTACACTGAAGTTAAAATCACTGGCATTAACGGCTGATCAACGAATCTAGGAGATTAGAGAATGGCTCATAAGAAGGCAGCCGGCTCAACGCGTAACGGACGCGACTCGGAGTCGAAACGCTTAGGCGTTAAACGTTTTGGTGGTCAGGAAGTACTTGCGGGTAACATCCTGGTTCGTCAGCGCGGTACTAAATTCCACGCTGGAACAAACGTAGGCATCGGCAAAGACCACACTCTTTTTGCGAAAGCAAACGGTGTTGTTAAGTTCGAAGTTAAAGGCCCATACAACCGTAAATTCGTTAGCATCGAAACTGCCTAAGTTTCGTTGTTACGTAAAAAACCCGCCTAGGCGGGTTTTTTTGTTTTCGGCTGGCCGTAAATAAAGATACAAGGTTGATTGTTACCAGAGTAAAATCAGCCTAAAGAGGGAAAATAGGATCATGTCGTTACTTTTAACAGACGATCTGGCCCTATTTTTCCTCCATTAAGGAGAAAGAGATGAAGTTTGTTGATGAAGCACTGATTACCGTACAAGCGGGTAAGGGCGGGAACGGTTGTTTGAGTTTCCGTCGCGAGAAGTACATTCCTAAAGGTGGCCCCGATGGCGGCGACGGTGGAGATGGTGGTTCTATTTTTGTTGAGGCCGATTCTGGGTTGAATACTTTGATCGACTACCGTTTTACACGACACTACAAAGCTCAGAACGGCGAGGGAGGGCAGGGTCGTCAGTGTACCGGCTCTAAAGGTGAAGATCTGGTGCTTAAGCTGCCGGTCGGCACAACCATTGTCGATGTAGATACCGATGAGGTGTTGGCTGATTTAACCGCCGTTGGTCAGGTTGAAAAGATCGCTCAGGGCGGTTGGCATGGTCTGGGTAATACCCGATTTAAAAGCAGTGTGAACCGTGCGCCACGCCAAACCACTAAGGGCTCAGAAGGTGAATTGCGTAATGTTCGCCTTGAGCTGCGAGTGTTGGCGGATGTCGGCTTGTTGGGTTTGCCGAATGCGGGTAAATCGACGCTGATTCGTTCGATCTCGGCTGCAAAACCTAAGGTGGCCAACTACCCATTCACCACGCTGGTACCAAACCTGGGTGTGGTTCGTACCGAAGCGCACCGAAGCTTCGTGGTTGCTGATATTCCCGGCATTATCGAAGGGGCCGCAGAAGGTGCAGGTCTTGGTATTCGTTTCTTGAAACACCTAGCTCGTAACCGTGTGTTGCTGCATTTGGTCGATATGGCGCCTTGGGATGAGGTGACACCTGCTGATGCTGCGCTCACTGCTGTGAATGAGCTTAAGAAGTTCTCGCCAACTCTGGCTAAACAGCCTCGTTGGTTGCTGTTGAATAAGATCGACATGGTGCCTGATGAGGAATTAGAGGCGCGTTGTCAGTCGGTGATTGATGCGTTGGAGTGGGATGGCCCAGTATTCCGAATCTCTGCAATCAATAAGCAGGGTACTGATCTTCTCGTTCATCAACTGCAGGATTACCTTGATGAAAAGAAAGAGGCGCTTGCTGAGAACCCTGAATTGGTTGAGGCAGAACGCGAACTGCGTATGCAGATTGACCGTGAAGCTCGTGAAAATCTTGAACGAATGCGTGCTGAGATGCGTGCGCGTCGTGAGGCCGGTGAATTTGATGATTGGGACGGCTTCGATGATGACGATTACGATGTTGAAGTGGAGTACGTAAAGTAATATGTCTGCGTCACGTCAGCGGGTAACAGAAAAGGGTCGTTGGGTTATTAAAATCGGCAGTGCGCTGCTGACGGATGACGGCAAGGGTCTCGATCAACAAGCCATAGTGGGTTGGGTTGAGCAGATCGCCAAGCTAGTTCAGCAAGGTGTTGAGGTGGTGTTGGTCTCCTCTGGTGCTGTTGCTGAGGGAATGAATCGTTTAGGCTGGTCAGAACGTCCTAGCGAGATGTATAAGCTCCAAGCGGCTGCCGCGGTGGGGCAGATGGGCTTGGTGCAGGCTTATGAATCGAGCTTCCAGAAACATAATCTGCATACCGCACAAGTGCTACTGACACACGACGACCTCTCTAACCGCAAGCGTTACTTAAATGCGCGATCTACTCTTCGCTCTCTGATCGATCTTGGTGTAGTGGCGATCGTGAACGAGAATGATACAGTCGTCACCAGTGAGATTCAGTTCGGTGACAACGATACGCTGGGTGCGTTGGTGGCGAACGCTATCGAGGCCGATGCGTTGATTTTGTTGACCGATCAAAAAGGTCTTTTTACGGCTGATCCTCGCTCTAACCCCAATGCAGAGTTGATTGCGGAAGGTCGTGCAGAGGATGATCATTTCCTTCAGATTGCCGGCGGTGGCGGTAAACTGGGTCGTGGTGGTATGGCAACTAAAGTGCGTGCCGCTCGTCTTGCAGCGCGTTCAGGTGCTGTAACGGTTATTGCCAGCGGTCGCGAAGAGAACGCGCTGTTAAAGATCTTCTCTGGAGAATCGGTCGGGACGCTGTTGGTGCCAGATCATGGCCGTCAGGCTGCTCGTAAACACTGGATTGCAGGGCACCTGCAGGCGCGAGGCCGTCTGGTTTTGGATGCTGGCGCAGTTAAGGCGCTCAAAACAGGTGGTAAATCACTTCTGCCTGCTGGGGTTATTAGCGTTGAAGGTGACTTCTCACGCGGTGAAATGGTCGAGCTGGTCGATACTAACGGTGACGTCATTGCGCGTGGTTTGGTTAATTATGCCTTTGACGATGCTGATCGAATTAAAGGTCATGCCAGCCAAGAGATCGAAACGCTTATCGGTCACATCACAGACCCAGAACTTGTCCACCGCGATAATATGGCATTGGCCTAAGTCGTTGAAGCGGTCTTGAAAAGGCCGCGATTCATTTCTTGTAGGTGCGATCTCGAAGAGGTTGCGATTATTTTAAATCTAAATCAAAAGCTTTCTACTCGCCTAAAGGCGATCAGCCTTACTTTTTGGTCAGCAAAAAGTAAGCAAAAACTGACCACGCTCACTTGGCCTGCGGCACGCTCCGTTCAATGCTTTTTCACTGAAGTCCAATAGGACACTGCAAGGTCGGCTCCTGCCTCCGTTGCAGACTTCGGCTATCCGGGCCTCAGCCGATTGAACTCTTAACCGTGAAAAACCATCGTACTCACTCTCGATCGGACGTGGACGACTGGCACGAGATTAGAATCTGGCACCCTGATCCCCCTTAGTCGGATGGGGTTGATCTTTTCTTTAGGCAACAAAAAACCCGCTAATGAGCGGGTTTTTAAAAAGCTTTTAAGTCGTCGCTTATGCAGCCATCGCTTTGATGCGTGCGTTTAGGCGGCTCTTAGTGCGTGCAATTGCGCTCTTCTTGAAGATTCCTTTGTTAACTGAGCTATCTAGGATAGGCTGAGCAACTTTGAATGCTTCGTTAGCGGCAGCTTGGTCACCACCAGCAACTTCTTTTAGTACTTTCTTGATGTAAGTACGTACCATGGAGCGCAGGCTAGCGTTATGTTGACGACGCTTTTCCGCCTGGCGAGCACGTTTACGAGATCCTGCGGAATTTGCCACAGCTGAGCTCCTTAAATTTGAGTTAAATAAACGAGACAAGTGTCTCTCAAAATTGGATGCGAAATTATTCCGATATCGTTGCCATCTGTCAAGCACTAAACACAGAAGAAATGCACTTTTAGTTGACCTTCTTTTGAGGAAGGCGATAATCGACGGATTAATTCAGCACTTTGAGGTTAAACATTGAGTCAAAAAGCGACATCTGGCGGCGGTCTGCTGCGCTCAAGTGCTGTGGTGGGTATCATGACCATGATCTCACGCGTGCTGGGTCTGATTCGTGATGTTGTCGTTGCGGGCTATTTCGGTGCCAGTGGTGCGTCCGATGCCTTTTTTGTCGCGTTTAAAATTCCAAACTTTTTGCGCCGTCTGTTTGCTGAAGGTGCCTTTGCTCAGGCGTTTGTACCGGTCTTGTCTGAGTATCGTTCGCAACGTGATTTGACCGCGGTTCAGTTCCTCGTAAACCGCACGGCAGGCAGCTTGGGTTCGGTTCTTCTGCTGGTGACACTGATTGGTAGCTTAGGGTCGCCACTGTTGGCGATGCTGTTTGCGCCTGGTTTCATTATGTCGGGCTCCGAGAGCTTTGGGCTTGCCGCGGATATGTTGCGTATCACCTTCCCCTATCTCATGTTGATCTCGCTGACGGCATTTTGTGGTGCGATTTTGAACTCCTATGAGCGTTTTGCGGTGCCTGCCTTTACACCGGTGCTGCTGAATATCTGTTTAATCGGTTCTGCAGTCTACCTAAGCCCTCTGTTTGATCCACCGATCATGGCCCTCGCTTGGGGTGTATTGATGGCGGGTACTGTTCAGCTTCTTTTCCAATTGCCATTTTTGGCTCGTTTGCGACTGTTGCCCGTTCCACAAGCGGGTTGGAAGGATGAGGGTGTTCAACGTATTCTCAAACTGATGCTGCCGGCTCTGTTTGGTGTGTCGGTTGCGCAGATAAACCTACTCCTCGATACCGTGCTGGCCTCTTTCTTACAGACCGGCAGTGTCTCTTGGCTCTATTACTCAGATCGATTGGCAGAACTGCCGTTGGGTGTGTTTGGTATTGCAATTGCGACGGTGATTCTGCCCAGCCTCTCCCGTAAACACGCTGAAAAGTCCGGTGAAGAGTTCGCCAAAATGTTGGATTGGGCCGTGCGAATGGTGCTGTTGATCGGCATCCCTTCGGCAGTCGCGCTGATTCTGTTGGCGGAGCCTCTGTTAACGACGCTGTTCCATTACGGCGAAATGACCGATCGTGATGTTGTAATGGCGGCTATGAGTCTTCGGGCTTATGGGTTGGGACTGCTGGCTTTCATGCTGATCAAAGTGCTGGCGCCAGGCTACTTCTCTCGCCAAGATACGAAAACACCGGTCAAGATTGCGGTGAAGGCGATGGTGGCGAATATGATTTTTAACTTGATTCTCATCTTCCCTCTGGCGCACGCGGGTCTTGCGCTAGCGACAGCGCTGTCGGCCTTCATGAACGCGGGCTGGTTGTTGCACGGTTTGATCAAACAGGGTGTCTTTAAGTGGCAAGCCGGTTGGTTGAAGTGGTCTATGCAGCTGCTGACCGCCAACGTCTTAATGGCGGCGGTTATTCTGCTGTTTGCGCCGGCTGCATCCGATTGGTTAACTGCCGATCTATGGCAAAGAGTGCAGTGGATGTTCCTTCTGGTCCTTGGTGCCGTTCTGGTTTACTGCGCCTCTTTAATCCTTTCGGGTGTGCGAATTCGCCATTTGCGTGGCTGAGGAGCCTGCGAATAATTCCATGGCTCAGGCTTACAGTCGAACTCATCCTGAAGGCGTGATTTCTTAGGCTTGGTGGGCTAAGTCAAGAATTTCCTGCAAACTTAGTGCTTTAGGTCTTAATTAGAGTGGCCTGCATGCGCTATAATCGCGCGTTTATTATTTGTCTGATTCAGGGTGAAACGGATAACGCAATGGAACTGATTCGAGGGCTTCACAATTTACGCGATTATCATCGCGGCTGCGTTGCTACGATTGGTAACTTTGACGGCGTTCACCTTGGACACCAGATGATATTGGCGGGTGTTAGAGAAAAAGCACAACTACTAGGACTGCCCTCTGTTGTTATTGTGTTTGAACCTCAGCCACGTGAGTTTTTTGCACCTGAATCGGCACCGCCTCGTCTCACTCGTTTTGGCGAGAAGCTTCGCTTGCTCGAGGCAGAAGGGGTTGATCGTGTTCTTTGCCTGAGCTTCAACGAGCGTTTGCGTTCGCTGTCGGCAGAGGCATTTGTTGACGAGCTTTTGTTGAAAGGTCTTGGCGTTAAACATTTTGTGGTCGGCGACGATTTTCGTTTTGGTTGTGATCGTCGTGGGGATTACGCACTGCTGAAGGCCGCAGGTGCGTCGCACGGTTTTACTGTTGCCGACACGCCAACATTGATTTTAGAAGATGAGCGGGTCAGTAGTTCACGCATTCGTGAAGCCCTTGGTGCTAATAATTTAACGCTGGCTAAACGACTGTTAGGGCGTCGCTATCGCGTTACTGGCCGAGTACAACATGGGCAAAAAGTAGGCCGCGAACTGGGTTTTCCTACGGCTAATGTGCGCATGCATAAGTACGCATGCCCAATGCGAGGCGTTTATGCGGTGCGTGCACACTTGGCGGGGCAGGCTTATGATGCCATCTGCAATGTGGGTAGCCGACCCACTCTGAATGGGGTACGCCCTGTATTAGAGGTGCACCTGCTTGATTTTAATGGGCAGCTCTATGGTGAGCTGCTTAGCGTTGAATTTTTACATCCAATGCGTGCAGAGCAGCGCTTTGATGGATTGGATGCATTGCGAGAACAGATCGCAAAAGATATCGCTGCAGCGCGCGCTTGGTTCGCTGTCGCACATACCTAAACTGGGACTGGATTGATGACCGATTACAAACCGACTCTAAACCTGCCGGAAACTGCGTTCCCAATGCGCGGTAACCTGCCATCTGCTGAACCTAAGCGTCTTGCTAAATGGAAAGAGATGGACCTTTACGCACGCATTCGTGAAGTGAGCGCAGGTCGACCAAAATTTATTCTGCACGATGGCCCTCCTTACGCCAACGGCAGTATTCACATTGGTCACGCGGTGAACAAGATCATCAAAGATATGATCATCAAATCCAAAACACTAAGTGGTTTTGACTCACCTTACACGCCAGGTTGGGACTGTCACGGTCTACCTATCGAGCACAAGGTGGAGACACTGATCGGTAAAGCAGGCGAAAAAGTCTCTTACGCTGATTTTCGTGCTAAGTGCCGTTCGTATGCGACTGAGCAGATAGCCGGCCAGAAAGAGGACTTTATCCGTCTAGGTATCCAGGGTGATTGGGATGATCCTTACCTAACGATGAACTTTAAAACTGAGGCGAATACCGTTCGTGCTTTGGGCAAAATTGCAGAGCGCGGTCACCTCGTAAAAGGTTACAAGCCAGTCTACTGGAGCGTAGTCGGTAAATCCGCTCTGGCTGAGACTGAGGTTGAGTACCAAGATAAGACATCGACTGCGATCGATGTGCGTTTCACATTCGTTGATCAAGCTAAAGTGAATGCGCTGTTTGGCACTGATAAACAGAACGTTTCGCTCGTCATCTGGACAACGACGCCTTGGACAATTCCTGCTAACCAAGCGGTTTCGGTTAACGGTGAACTTGAGTACGCGCTAGTTGAGGTACACCTTGAAAGTGGTGTCGACTATCAGGTACTTGCTGAGTCGATGGTTGATTCGATCATGGAGCGTTGGGGCGTCGACAAGTACGAAGTGCTTGGTCGTGTAAACGGTGCTGCGCTTGAACTGCTTCAACTGGAACACCCTGTATTCGATCGTGAAGTACCCGTTATTTTGGGTGATCACGTCACCACTGAGGCCGGTACTGGTGCGGTTCATACGGCGCCTGATCACGGTATGGATGACTTCATTGTCGGTAATCGATACAAACTTAAAACGTTAAACCTTGTTCAGGCCGATGGTGTTTACACAGACGCTGCAGGTGAGTTTGCTGGCACACACGTCTACAAGGCGGATGCTCCGGTAACTGAAGCGCTTGAGCGTGAAGGTAAATTGGTTCACCTAAAACGTTTCCAACACAGCTACCCCCATTGCTGGCGCACTAAAACGCCTTTGATCTACCGTGCAACGCCACAATGGTTCATCTCTATGGAGAAAGAGAACCTTAAATCGGATGCGATGGAGGCGATCAAAGGGGTTCAGTGGTTCCCAGAATGGGGTCAGACGCGTATCGAAGCGATGGTGGGTCAGAGCCCAGACTGGTGTGTTTCACGTCAGCGCACTTGGGGAACGCCCATCACGCTGTTCACCCACAAGCAGACAGGTGAATTACACCCGCGCACGACTGAATTGATCGAACAGGTTGCTCAGCGTATCGAAGAGACCGGCATCGATGCTTGGTTTGATCTTGATCCTGCAGAGCTGTTGGGTGATGAGGCTGCTGATTACGATAAAGTGACTGACACTATGGACGTTTGGTTCGATTCAGGTGTGACACACCACTCGGTATTGCGCACCAAGGAGAGCCTAACTTTCCCAGCGGATATGTATCTAGAAGGGTCCGATCAGCACCGTGGTTGGTTCCAGTCTTCACTGAAAACATCGATCGCTATTAACGGTTGTGCGCCTTACAAGCAAGTACTTACTCACGGCTTCACGGTTGATGAGAAGGGCTACAAAATGTCTAAGTCACTGGGTAATGTCATTGCACCTCAGCAGGTCAATGACAAACTAGGGGCTGATATTCTTCGTTTATGGGTCGCTTCAACCGATTACTCAGGTGATATGGCCGTATCGGATCAGATTCTGCAGCGTACGGCTGACAGCTACCGTCGTATTCGTAATACGTCGCGCTTCCTGTTGGCGAACCTCAATGGTTTTGATCCTGAAGCACACAGCGTTAAACCTGAAGAGATGCTGGCGCTGGATCGTTGGGCAGTGGATGCGGCTTACCGTTTGCAGCAGCGTGTTATCGAAGCTTACAACAGCTACCGTTTCCTAGATGTCTACCAGCAGGTACACAACTTCTGTGCACAAGAACTGGGTGGTTTCTACCTAGACATCATTAAAGACCGTCAGTACACCACTAAGCCCGACAGTCTCGCTCGTCGTTCATGTCAGACTGCTCTTTACCATATTGCGCAGGCGCTGGTTCGCTGGATTGCACCGATCCTAAGCTTCACGGCTGATGAGATCATCGAAGTGCTCCCAGGCAATAATCCAGAGAGTGCGATGCTAACCACTTGGTATGAAGGTCTGTTTGAGATGACAGCTGACGATGCCTTCGGTCGTGAGTATTGGGAGCGTGTGCTTCAGGTGAAGCAGGCCGTGAACAAGTGTCTGGAAGAGGCACGTAACGAGAAGTTGGTTAAAGCCTCTCTTGCGGCAGAAGTGACGCTTTATGCTGATGAGCAGATCACTGCCGATTTGAATCGCTTGGGTGATGAGCTTCGCTTTGTATTGATCACATCAACCGCTAGCATTGAGCCACTAGCCAATGGCGCAGACGCTCGTGAAACAGCGGTTGAAGGCTTGAAAGTCGCCGTTAAAGCGTCGGAAGAGGCTAAGTGTGCTCGTTGTTGGCACCATCGTGAAGATGTCGGCCAAAACGCCGATCACCCAGAGCTATGCACACGTTGTGTCGATAACGTAGAGGGTGAAGGTGAGCAGCGTCACTTCGCGTAACCCTTCTGTGCTGCAGTCGCTATGGCTCAGCCTAGCCATTGTAGTGCTCGATTTAGGCAGTAAAGCGTTGGCATCCAGTATGTTGAGTTACAACCTGCCTGTTTCGATTCTGCCTATCTTCGATTTAAGACTGCTACACAATACCGGTGCTGCTTTTAGTTTCCTGGCGAGTGAATCGGGTTGGCAGCGTTGGTTGTTTATCGCCATCGCGGTTGTCGTCAGCGGATTGATTGTCCACTGGCTACGCCAGACAGAGCCAGAACATAAAATGCAGGCTTTTGGCTATGCCGCTATTTTAGGCGGTGCTCTGGGCAATCTGTTTGACCGTATTGTTCACGGTTATGTAGTGGACTTTATCTCGTTGCACTACGCGGGTTGGTATTTCCCAGCCTTTAACATCGCCGATGTAGGCATTACCCTTGGCACCATTGCATTGATCATTGATGCGCTATTTTTATCAAAAGACCGGAGTAAATAGATGAGCGAACTTACCATTGATCAGGGCCGTAAAGTGACTATGCACTTCGCGATCAAACTCACCGATGGACAGATCGTAGACTCTAACTTCGAAGGCGCTCCAGTCGAGTTTGAAGTGGGTGATGGCAATATCCCAGAAGGCTTCGAAGCGGCTTTGAATGGACTAAAAGTGGGTGATCACCTTGATCTGACGATCGACCCTGAGCGCGGCTTTGGTCAGCACAACCCTAGCAACATCCAAACTATGAAACGCTCAGACTTCAAAGATATGGAGCTAGAGCCAGGTTTGGTCATCTCATTCCAAGAGCCCGGTGGTGAACTGCCTGGCGTGATCGTCGAGTTCGATGACGAACGTGTCGAAGTTGATTTCAATCATCCTCTTGCCGGAAAAACGATTCTTTTCGAAGTTAAGATCCTGAATATTCAGTAAACCCCCTCTCTTTTCCTGTTCCTCTGCTATATTTAA
>JAAZVX010000032.1 GCA_018623095.1 Marinobacterium sp.
GAGCTACACTCTTGTCATCTTCACGTCCATATCCCGACTAATCCAAATTTTAGTTCGTTAAACGTAGGGGCTGCCGTTCAGGTAATCGCATACGAGCTAAGGATGGCACTGCAGGAGTCGGTCGTCGATGAGGCGCCGCAGTGGGGTGTCGATTGGGACATCGAGCTTGCAGATCAAAAAGAGATTGAACTGATGTTCAACCATCTAGAGCAGACCTTAATCGACATTAAATTTTTAGAGCCGGATAATCCGCGGCAGCTGATGACCCGTTTAAGACGGCTGTTCTTGAGAGCGGTGCCTGACAAAGTGGAGGTCAATATTTTACGTGGTATTTTGACCAAAATTAATCGCTCGATCGGCAAATAGTAATAGTTGACTAAAATTGTTGGTTTAATAGTTGACTGTTTTTGTAGGTTTTTACATAATACCCACAACACAATAGGGTGTAGGAAGGTCTTATGCGACTTACAACCAAAGGGCGTTACGCCGTAACCGCGATGCTTGATTTGGCACTCAATAAAGAGAAAGGGCCCATCAGTCTAGCGGATATTTCTGAAAGACAGGGTATTTCTCTATCCTACCTTGAACAGCTGTTTGCCAAGTTGCGTAAATGTGCACTGGTCACCAGCGTTCGGGGGCCTGGTGGGGGGTACTTGCTCAATCAGGAGTGTGAGCAGATTACCGTCGCTTCAATCATCGATGCTGTCAATGAAACCATTGATGCGACAGGCTGTAACAACCAAGGTAATTGTCAGGCTGGTGAGACCTGTCTGACACACCACTTGTGGAGCGATCTTAGTGATCAGATTCACAATTTTCTAAGTGATATAAGCCTTGCGGATCTTTTGAAACGTAGGGATGTTTTGGTTGTTGCAGATCGTCAAAACCAAAGTGTGGTTGCCGATGGATTAATTCCCTCCGTTGTCAGCGCATAAAATCATGACTCATATTAACGTTTTTGGAGAGAGAGTATGAAACTGCCTATCTATCTAGATTATTCAGCGACAACACCCGTGGATCCTCGTGTTGCTGAAAAGATGATGGCGTGTCTTACCCCAGATGGTAACTTCGGTAACCCGGCATCTCGTTCGCACCTTTTCGGATGGAAAGCGGAGGAGGCTGCAGAAACAGCTCGCCGCCAAGTTGCTGAGTTAATCGGTGCTGATCCTCGTGAGATTGTATGGACTTCGGGTGCTACCGAATCGGATAACTTAGCCATCAAAGGTATTGCTCACTTTTACCACAAGAAAGGCAAGCACATCATTACCTCCAAGATTGAGCACAAAGCGGTTTTGGATACCTGTCGACAACTTGAGCGTGAAGGGTACGAAGTCACCTATTTAACACCGGGTAGTGATGGTCTAATTACACCGCAGATGGTGGCTGAAGCTCTGCGTGATGATACGATCCTAGTGTCATTGATGCATATTAATAATGAGATTGGCACGATTACAGATATCGCTGCAATTGGTGAGTTGACTCGCAAACACGGTGTTCTGTTCCATGTTGATGCTGCTCAAAGTGCGGGTAAGTTACCGATTGATATGGCGGAGATGAAGGTCGATCTAATGTCGCTCTGTGGTCACAAAATGTATGGCCCCAAAGGTGTTGGTGCACTCTATGTGCGTCGTAAGCCGCGTGTGCGTATAGAAGCTCAGATCCATGGCGGTGGCCATGAGCGTGGAATGCGCTCTGGTACTTTGGCTACACACCAGCTAGTGGGCATGGGTGAGGCCTGTGCTATTGCTCAAGCGTCCATGGAACAGGAACACAAACGCCTAACAGAGCTGCGTGATCGTTTCTGGTCACAGATCAGTGATATGGAAGAAGTTCATATCAATGGATCTCTAGAGCAGCGCTACCCGGGTAACTTGAACGTGAGTTTTGCCTTTGTTGAGGGCGAATCACTTCTTATGTCTCTGAAGGATTTAGCGGTCTCTTCAGGTTCAGCTTGTACATCAGCAAGCTTAGAACCCTCCTACGTGCTTCGTGCGTTGGGTCTCAATGATGAGATGGCACATAGCTCTATCCGCTTCTCGTTTGGTCGCTTCACGACTGATGAAGAGGTGGACTATGCAGCGGCACAAGCGCGTGTGGCTGTTGAAAAACTTCGTGAACTATCGCCTTTGTGGGATATGTACAAGGACGGTGTAGATTTAACTAAGGTTGAGTGGGTACATCACTAACACTCAGTGAAAGGAGATCAACATGGCTTACAGCGATAAAGTAATTGATCATTACGAGAATCCTCGTAATGTCGGCAAAATGGAAAGTGATGATCCTCATGTAGGAACTGGCATGGTCGGTGCACCTGCCTGTGGTGATGTGATGAGACTTCAGATCAAGGTCAGTGACGAAGGCGTTATTGAAGATGCCAAGTTCAAAACCTACGGTTGTGGTTCTGCTATTGCCTCTAGCTCTCTCGTGACTGAGTGGGTTAAAGGTATGACGCTGGATGAAGCAGCTGAGTTGAAAAATGCTAAAATCGCTGAAGAGCTAGCACTTCCTCCAGTGAAAATTCACTGTTCAGTGTTGGCTGAAGATGCAATTAAAGCGGCGATTGATGATTACCGCGGCAAGCAGAAGTAATCGTGTTTAACCTGCGTTAGACAGTTTAGGTAGAAGGTTTTTATGTCAATTTCGATGACGTCAGCAGCTGCTAATCATGTAGCGAGATATTTAGAAAAGCGCGGCAAGGGTATTGGTATTCGTTTAGGGGTTAAAACCTCAGGATGCTCTGGCATGGCGTATGTTCTGGAGTATGTTGATGAGCTCAATAACGAAGACTCAGTCTATGAGTTTGAGGGAGTTAAAGTCGTTATAGACCCTAAAAGCCTTGTCTACCTAGATGGTACAGAGCTCGACTTTGTAAAAGAGGGGCTAAATGAAGGCTTTCAATTTAATAACCCCAACGTCGCCAGTGAGTGTGGTTGCGGCGAAAGTTTTCATGTTTGAACCGGTTAAGGCTTAAACATTGAATCTCTCTCAAAACTATTTCGAACTTTTTGATCTCGATACAGGATTTGTTCTTGATCGAGCCGAGCTTGATACCGTTTTTCGTGAACGACAAAAAGAGTATCACCCGGATCGATTTGCTCACAAAAGTGATGCAGAGCAACGACAGGCTGTTCAAAATAGTACGCACCTGAATACCGCCTACGAAACGCTCAAGTCGCCTCTATTGCGCGCGCAGTACCTTCTAACTTTGCAAGGTGTGCTAACCGGTGAAGAGTCCAGAAAGCAGTTGCCAATGGACTTTTTAATGCAGCAGATGGAACTTCGTGAAACGCTGGCAGAGGCGCCTGATACCGCCGATCCTTTCGCAACTCTAGAGGCGTTAGAGTCTAAAGCATCCGCTTTGGAAAAGAGTTGTTTTGACCATTTCGAGTCTGCTTATGCTGAAGGTGATCTTGAGTCGGCCGAAGAGTCTATTCGGAAACTGCAATTTTTAAATAAACTACTGTCTGAAATAGAGGCTATGGAAGATCGCCTCGATGAGGAGTTTTAGTCATGGCGCTTTTGCAAATTGCAGAGCCCGGAATGAGTTTGGATCCCCATCAGCGTAAGTTGGCGGTAGGGATCGATTTAGGTACCACTAATTCGCTAGTGGCGTCTGTCAGAAACGGAGTGGCTGAAACGCTTTCAGATCAAGCAGGCTATCATCTGCTCCCCTCTGTTGTTCACTATTCAGAGTTAGGTGCCACCGTTGGCGCTGAAGCGCTATCTAAAGTTAGCGATGACCCTTTTAACACGATTCAATCTATTAAACGTTTAATGGGCCGCTCATCAAGTGAGGTGCTAACCTTAGGCGATCAACTCCCCTATCAATTTTCAGAGGGTGAGGGCGGTATGCCCTACCTTAAAACTGCGTTGGGTGATTTAAGTCCGGTACAAATTTCTGCGGATATTCTTAAAGCACTCTCGGCGCGTGCAGCCGAATCCTTAGGTGGAGAGCTGGAAGGGGCGGTTATCACCGTGCCAGCCTATTTTGATGACGCACAACGCCAGGCCACGAAAGATGCTGCGACGCTAGCGGGTTTGAAAGTGCTTCGCTTGTTGAATGAGCCTACCGCGGCTGCCGTTGCCTATGGTTTAGATCAGCAAGATAAAGGTGTTGTGGCGGTTTATGACCTCGGTGGTGGTACCTTTGATATCTCTATATTGCGTCTGACAAAAGGTGTGTTTGAGGTGCTCGCTACTGGCGGTGATTCAGCGCTTGGGGGGGATGATTTTGATCATGCATTATCGCAGTGGTTGCTAGATCAAGCGCCTGAGCTGGAGCGCACTCCTGCCGTGATGCGGGCTCTTATGGTGCAAGCGCGTAGTGCCAAAGAGGCTCTGACCGAAGTAGATTCAGTGACGCTTACCCTCTCTAATGATCAGCAAGTGTCAGTCACGCGTCAGCAGTTTGAACAGTTGTCCGCACCGTTGGTGTCGAAAACGCTTCGAGCCTGTAAACGTACCCTTAAAGATGCTGGCATTAAGCCAGATGAGATCAATGATGTTGTCATGGTCGGTGGTTCAACGCGTGTTCCAGCGGTTGTTGAGGGAGTAAAAGCGTTCTTCAATCGTGAGCCTCATACTGATATAGATCCGGATAGAGTGGTGGCAGTGGGTGCAGCGCTTCAGGCCGATATTTTAGCGGGTAATAAGCCGGACGCTGATCTGCTGTTATTGGATGTACTTCCCCTCTCTTTGGGTTTAGAGACGATGGGTGGTCTGGTAGAAAAGGTCATTCACCGCAATACCCCGATCCCCGTTGCTCGTGCTCAAGAGTTTACAACTTACCAAGATGGCCAAACTGCCATGTTGGTGCATGTCTTACAAGGTGAGCGGGAGTTGGTAGATGATTGCCGTTCACTGGCTCAGTTTACTCTGCGTGGCATTCCTCCGATGGCGGCTGGCGCGGCTAAAATACGTGTTACCTTCCAAGTTGATGCGGATGGATTGCTGAATGTCTCAGCCAAAGAGTTATCTACGGGGATTGAGAGTGCCGTTCAAGTGAAGCCCTCTTATGGATTGAGTGACACTGAGATTACACAGATGCTGACTGACTCTTACCAGTTCGCTGCGGATGATAAAGAGCGTCGCGCGCTGCGTGAGCAGCAGGTAGAAGCCGACCGCTTGATTGTATCGCTTGAAGCGGCGATTGCTGAAGATGGTGATCAGTTACTGAATGAACAGGAACGACAGGACCTGCTTGCAGAAATTGAAGTGCTGCGCTCGTTGCGTGACACGGCCGTTTCCAAGGCAATAGAGTCCGGTGTGGAGCATCTGGCGCATGTGAGTGATTTCTTTGCAGCGCGCAGAATGGATCAATCAATTCAAAAGGCGTTGCAAGGTCAGCGCGTTGATCAATTAGACTAGGTAAATGTAATGACTCAAGTGATCTTTCTTCCCCATGAAGAGCTTTGTCCTGACGGCAAAGTGATCGATGTGGAGCCAGGAATTACGATTTGTGACGCGGCACTGGCGAACGACATTCATATCGAGCACGCTTGTGAAAAATCTTGTGCTTGCACTACCTGTCACGTCGTTGTTCGTGAAGGTTTTGATAGCCTCGATCAGTCCGATGAGCTGGAAGATGATATGTTGGACAAGGCTTGGGGCCTGGAGCCTGAATCTAGACTGAGCTGTCAAGCGGTTGTCGGTGATGAAGATCTGGTGGTAGAGATTCCAAAATACACCATCAATCAGGTATCCGAAGGGCATTAAGCCTGGTGAGATCTATTGGAAAGGTCTGCTTGCGGGCCTTTTTTGTTGTGCTTGAAGGGCTATTTATCTTTCGTCGCATAACGTATAATCCGCGCACAATTTTTAACCCATAATTTAACTAAAGGATTACACAGTCATGGCTACTGAACGTACTCTATCTATCATCAAACCTGATGCAGTTGCTAAAAACGTTATCGGTGAGATCGTTTCTCGTTTCGAAAAAGCAGGCCTTAAAGTCACTGCTATGCAGATGAAGCAGCTTTCACAGGCTGATGCAGAAGGTTTCTACGCTGAGCACAAAGAGCGTCCTTTCTTCGGCGATCTAGTATCATTCATGACGTCTGGTCCTGTTGTTGTTCAGGTTCTTGAAGGCGAAAACGCGATCGCTAAAAACCGCGATCTAATGGGTGCTACTAACCCACAAGAAGCAGCTGAAGGTACTATCCGTCGTGACTTCGCTGAGTCTATCGATGCGAACGCCGTACACGGTTCTGACTCTGCAACGTCTGCAGCGCGCGAAATCGAATACTTCTTCGGCGCATAATATCGCCCAAGGTGCTCTCCGTTGATCGGAGAGCGCCTTTTTTTTTGGTTCAAAGCTCATGGCAGAACAGAAAGTTAACCTCATTGGTCTATCACCCACTAAGCTCGAAGATTTCTTTGAGGAGATGGGTGAGAAACGTTTTCGTGCAACGCAAGTCCTAAAGTGGATTCATCAGCAGGGTGCTAGTTCGTTTGATGAAATGACGAACATCAGTAAAGCCCTGCGTGAGCGTCTTGCTGAGGTGGCTGAAATTCGTGAGCCTGAGGTGTTACTGGATAAAACCTCCAAAGATGGTACCCGTAAATGGGTTATTCAAATGGATGGTGGTTCAGCGATCGAGATGGTATTGATCCCAGAAGGGGATCGCCGCACGCTATGTGTCTCCTCACAAGTGGGTTGCTCTTTGGACTGCAGTTTCTGTTCTACCGGCAAGCAAGGGTTTAACCGAAACCTCAGTGCCGCCGAGATCATCGCTCAGCTTAGAGTTGCTATACGTTCATTTGGTCCGTTTGATCCAAGCGGCGAGCGACGCGTCTCTAATGTGGTGTTAATGGGTATGGGCGAGCCGCTCATGAACTTTGATGCAGTATTCGATGCAGTGCAGTTGATGATGGAAGATAACGCTTATGGTCTATCTAAGCGTCGTGTGACGCTGAGTACTGCGGGTGTTGTTCCAAAAATTGACAAGCTTGCAGAGTTGGGAGCTGATGTCTCATTGGCCATCTCTCTGCACGCTCCAAATAACGAACTACGCGATCAGTTAGTGCCTATTAATAAGCGCTACCCAATCGAAGAGCTAATGGCATCGGTTAAGCGCTACTTCGATAAACTTTCCGATCGTCGTGTGGCTACGATTGAATACACCCTAATAGCCGGTGTAAACGATCAGCGAGAACATGCTCGTCAGCTCGTTAAATTGTTACGCCAGGTTCCTTGTAAGCTTAACTTGATTCCATTCAATCCATTTCCTAACTCAGGATACGATCGACCCTCTGAACAAGCTATTCAGGCCTTTAAGTCTGAGATGTTGAAGGGCAATATCCTGACGACCGTTCGCCGTACACGTGGTGATGATGTGGACGCGGCTTGTGGGCAGTTGGTTGGTCAAGTAGAAGATAAAACTCGCCGCAGTGCGAAGTATATCGAACTTCACAACCAAACCAGCTAGATTTATTACTACCTTTCTACTATCGTTAATGAAACTAACTTTAAGTTTCTAAACGGTATTTTGTGCCTCTATTAAAAGCAGCTACTCTCTCAATCTCTATTCTTTTGGTAGGCTGTTCGGCGTTTTCATCCAGCCAACAACCTAAAGGGCGTATAGATCAATCGGCCTTAGCGGCTTACACCAAGCTTGGGATGCAATACCTTCAAGCAGGTGACACAGCGTCGGCGAAAGAGTCTCTTCAGCAAGCTGCATTGGCTGACCCAGAATATGCTCCTGCACTGAATGGCTTGGCGATGGTGTTTCAAGCTGAGCGTGAGCCTGATTTAGCTGATCAGTACTTTCAAAGAGCGACGCAGGCAGACCCTAACTCAGCAATGATTTTCAACAATTATGGTGCGTTTCTCTTTTCGCAGCAGCGTTTTGAAGAGGCTTGCAAAGCGTTGGCAAGATCCACTGAGGACCCATTTTATACTCAGCGTGCCCAAGCATTTGAAAATCTGGGTCGTTGTTATCGGTTGATCGGTCGTGATGCTGCAGCTAAGCATGTCTTCAATCGTTCTGTCACACTATCGCCTTTACGAGTGACGGCTCATATAGAGTTGTCTGACCTCTATCTCGACCAAGGGGAAGCGTCAATGGCTGCTCAGCATTATGCAGTTTTTCAGCAGCAGTTAGATGCTCAAGAGGTGCAGCACTTTGCCAAAAGTCTTTGGGTTGGTGTAAGGTTAGCAAGACATAGTGGGAACCCATCAAAAGCAGCAAGTTATGCGCTTCTTTTGAAGAACCTTTATCCGAATTCCGAAGAGTATAATAAATTTAAGGATACTGGCCTGTGACAGACCATGATCTACTGGGCGATAGCCTTTCAGGATTTGAAAACCACAAGCTGATTGCTGCCCGTGAGTCTTTGGGTATTTCTGCGGGTGCTCTGCAGCGTGATCTTAAGCTAACCAGTGCTGTTTTTTCTGCGATTGAAGCCGGTGAGCTGGATCAACTTGGCCAGCCAGTGTTTGCGCGTGGTTATATTCGTAACTACTGTAACCGCGTCGGTTTGGATCCTGAGCCGTTTGTGGAGCAATATAACCTTGCCATCGGTGAGCGTCCTGTAAAGCGTCGCTCGGCGATTAAAAGTGCTGGTTCAGCCACGGCTGGCACGGTAATGAAACTTAACCCTCGTCGTGCAAGTTCGCTACTGACCCTTCTGTTTCGCTTGGTGATTATTGCAGCGCTGTTAGCGGGGC
Organism: Marinobacterium sp.; assembly: GCA_018623095.1. Taxonomy (GTDB): domain Bacteria; phylum Pseudomonadota; class Gammaproteobacteria; order Pseudomonadales; family Balneatricaceae; genus Marinobacterium_E. The sequence goes on from JAAZVX010000032.1 coordinate 8,669, forward strand.
TAGCATTTGCTGCATCTACTATTAACTGGTCCTCTCTAGGCTTGTCAGGTCTGTTCGGTGGATCTGAACCTGAAGAGCAGGAGGCTGCTCAAGCGTTACCACCATTAGCTGGTGAGTCTGAAACGCTATCTATTCCTATCAAGACAACGACGCAAGAGTCAGCTCCTGTTGTTGAAGAGGCGCCACAGCCAATTGAGCTACCTAAACCTTCTGATACCCCAGATCTTGAAACTAAAACAGCGGCCGTACCTGTAAAAACTGAGCAACCTAAGCCGGTTGTCAAAGCTGAGACAAATGAGCCGTTAACAACTGTCCCTCTAAGCTCGTCTGGGTCTGATGGTCTCACGATTAAGTTCAGTGATGTCAGCTGGCTCAATATCAAAGATGCAACTGGCGAAGCGCTGTTTAATGGGTTGTCTAAAAAAGGCCAGGATCTAACCATTAAAGGTAAAGCACCTTTTTCAATTGTTATTGGACGTGCAAATGCTGTTAGTTCTGTAACTTTTGATGGTTCAACGGTTGATTTAGAACCTCATACCAGAAAGAATGTAGCCCGTTTAACATTATCGCGATAACTATATCGCACATTACGGGTTATAAAATTGGCAAAGCTGCAAGCCATTCGTGGTATGAATGATCTTCTGCCAGACCAGTCACCGGTCTGGCAGTATTTAGAAACTCAAGTAAAATCCGTCCTGCAGGCTTATGGTTATGCAGAGATTCGAACTCCCATCGTAGAACAGACTGAGCTGTTTAAGCGCTCCATTGGTGAAGTGACCGACATCGTCGAGAAGGAGATGTACACCTTCGAAGATCGTAATGGTGATAGTCTAACGCTTCGTCCTGAAGGGACTGCAAGTTGCGTTCGTGCTGCAGAACAGCATGGCCTGCTTTATAACCAAGTCCAACGTCTCTGGTACACAGGTCCAATGTTTCGTCATGAGCGCCCACAAAAAGGACGCTATCGTCAGTTCCACCAAGTGGGTGCAGAAGCGTTCGGTATGGATGGACCTGACATAGACGCAGAAGTCATTATCATGAGCGCTCAGCTATGGAAGCGTTTAGGTTTGATCGACTCAGTTGAGCTACAACTGAATACTTTAGGATCGGCTGAAGCGCGCGCTCGTTTTAAAGAGGATCTAGTAAGCTATCTGTCTGCGAGAAAAGATCAACTGGATGCAGACAGTCAGCGCCGCCTTGAATCTAATCCACTGAGGATTTTGGATTCAAAAGACCAAAATACTCAGCAGTTATTAAATGATGCACCACACTTTCATGACTATATCGATGATGAGTCAAAAACACATTTTGAACAGTTGAAGTTGTTGCTTGAAGCAGCGGGTATTGAGTACCGAGTGAACTCCCGCTTGGTTCGTGGTCTTGATTACTACGGTAAAACGGTTTTTGAGTGGGTTACCGATGCGTTAGGTGCTCAGGGTACCGTCTGCGCCGGTGGCCGTTATGATGGTTTGGTGAGTCAGCTGGGTGGGAAACCGACCCCGGCGGTTGGTTTTGCTATGGGCGTAGAACGTCTGGTTCTGTTGCTCGAAGAGCTACAGCTTGTGCCAGACAGTGTGCGTCAGCGAGTTGATGTCTATGTCATCGGTATGGGTGATAACAATTTGGCGACTGCAATGGGCGTTGCCGAAACACTTCGTAATGAAGCAGGCCTTAGAGTGCAGTTGCATTGCGGTGGCGGTAGCTTTAAGAGTCAGATGAAAAAGGCCGATAAGAGTGGGGCAGATTTTGCCATCCTTATCGGTGATGAAGAGCGTGTCGCATCAGAAGTAAGTTTAAAGCCTCTGCGCGGCAACGGTGATCAAATTCGAGTTGCCAATGATTCACTGGTTAGCGAATTGAAAGGTAAATTTAGTCTTTAGGTTTGGAGAGTATTGTGGCTGAGCTACGTACAGAAGAAGAGCAGGTTGAAGCGCTCAAAAATTGGTGGAAAGAGAACGGCAAATCCCTAATTATGGGTGTAGTGATTGCTGTGGCTGCTGTGTTTGGTTGGCGCGGCTGGAATCAGTATCAAGATGATTTTGCCGCAAACGCATCCGCAATGTATGAATCAATTCTAAATCCTGTTGCAACGGGTTTGCCATTGGATGATGCCGCTGTAACGTCACTCCTTCAGATGGGCAAAGAGCTTCGTGCAGACTATGCCTCCAGTGCCTATGCGCCCATGGCAGCAATGGTGTTGGCTCGTGTATCGGCCAATGCAGGTGATCTAGAGGGTGCGCTTGAACAGCTTGAATATGTCATTGCTAGTGACGTATCACCCGAGGGTATGAAGTCGCTAGCAACAATTCGTAAAGCTAGAGTACACCTAGGTCTTGGTCAAATTGACGAAGCAAAAGCATCATTAGCGCAGTTAAATGGCTCAGACTTTCCATCACTATTTGCAGAAGCTCAAGGAGATGTGGCCGCCGCCCTTGGTAACAATTCCGAAGCTAGGGTTTCCTATGAAGTGGCTATGGCGTCAGCGGATACTCAGCGCAAGCAGGTGATCAAGCTTAAATACGATGATTTGGCGACTGGAGATGCTTCGTAATGAAACTCATTAGGCGTACCGTTCTTGTAGCCGCTACAACCGCTCTATTGTCGGGTTGCGGAGTTTTTTCAGGTGAAAAAGAGTCTGGACCACAACCGCTGGTCGCCTTTGAGCAGGAGAAAACCTTCGATGTCGTTTGGAGTGCAGATGTAGGTGCGTCTTTTGGTGACGAGTTTCATCAGTTTAAACCGGGTGTTACCGATGACTCGCTACTGATTACCGATAAACAGGGGCGTATTTCGTCCTATGCGCTTAAGTCGGGTGCGCTGAACTGGAGTGTCGACCTTGATGCTGAGGTCAGCGCGGGTGTTGGTGCAGGATTTGATCTTGCATTAATCGTTCTTGATAGCGCTGAATTGGTCGCACTGTCAGCGAAAGATGGCTCAGAGCAGTGGCGTGCTCAATTGAAGTCAGAGGTAACTGCTCAGCCTCAGGTCGGCTCTTCATTGGTAGTGGTGCAGCAAGTTAATGGACAGTTAGCCGCTTTTGATCGCATTACCGGTGAGTCCCGTTGGGTCTATGACGCTCAAGAGCCTGCGTTGACTCTACGTGGCACAGGCACGCCACTCATGTTGAGTGATGGCGTTGTCGCGGGTTTTGCTAACGGTAAGGTGGTCGCGCTGGCCGGTGCTACGGGTGTTCCTGCTTGGGAGTTACGTGCAGCGGATGCCATGGGTCGTTCAGAATTTGAGCGTCTTATGGATTTGGATGGCGGTTTCGCTGTAGCGAATGATCTGATTCTAACCGGTGGGTACCAGGGGCGTGTAGTTGCGATTAATCCGCGCACAGCATCAACGGTCTGGACTCAATCGTTCTCCACCTATCAGGAGCTTGCAGTCGGCTTTGGTAATGTATACGCGGTCGATGCGAAAGGCGCGGTTGAAGCATTTGATGCTTCATCGTCAGCCAGTGTGTGGCGAAACTCTGATTATGCGAATCGTGGACTATCTGCACCTGTGGTACTCGGCAATGAGGTGGTGTTTGGAGATGCTTTAGGTTATCTACACGCGTTATCGCAGATTGATGGTCGACCCGTCTCACGAATCAGTTTGGGTGGTTCAGCAATTACCGCCGACCCTGTTGTGGTGGGCGATATTACATTTGTACTCAGTAACTCGGGTAAATTGAGTGCTTTAACGCTAAAATAGTAAAAGCCTTTTAATTTTATATTAGGCGGTGACCTGACTAGCGGGTTGCCGCCTTCTGTTTTTTGGATTCAGGTGAGCACTATGCTTCCGGTAATTGCCCTAATTGGGCGCCCTAATGTCGGTAAATCGACTCTCTTTAATCGCTTGACCAGATCGCGCGATGCGCTGGTTGCCGATCTTCCTGGATTAACACGTGACCGTAAGTACGGTGAAGGTGATCTAGGTGAGCGTGACTACATTGTTATCGATACGGGTGGTATCACCGGTGACGAGAGCGGGATTGACCGTGAAATGGCGCAGCAGTCGTTTCAGGCGGTTGATGAGGCCGATATCGTTCTATTCCTAGTGGATGCTCGTGCAGGCATTAATCCAGCTGATGAGATGATTGCTGATCACCTTCGTCGCCACGAGAAAAAGGTCTACCTTGTCGTCAACAAAACCGATGGGCTTGATCCAGATATTGCACGTTCAGACTTCTATGCTCTGGGTATAGGTGATCCTCTCTCTATTGCAGCTGCACACGGGCGCGGTGTTCGCCAACTGATTGATATGACGTTGGATGAGGCGGGTGTGCCATACCCTGAAGAGGGAGTAGAGCCGGAAGAGGAAGATGATGGCAGTATTCGTATCGCCATTGTTGGTCGTCCTAATGTGGGTAAATCTACGCTGGTAAACCGAATGCTGGGTGAAGAACGTGTAGTGGTATACGATCATGCTGGTACGACTCGAGACAGTATCTACATCCCTTATGAGCGAGATGGGCAGCCCTATACACTCATCGATACGGCAGGTGTTCGCCGTCGACGTCAGGTGACTGAAGCCGTAGAGAAGTTCTCAATTATTAAAACGCTTCAGGCTATCAAAGATGCCAATGTTGTCGTCGCAATCATTGACGCACGTGATGGTGTCACCGAGCAAGATTTAAACATGCTAGGCTTCGTTATTGACTCTGGTCGTGCTCTGGTCGTTGCGCTGAATAAGTGGGACGGCATGGATTATGAAGCTAAAGAGAAGGTGAAGACCCAGGTTGAACGTCGCATGGGATTTGCGACCTTTGCACGTTTTCACTTTATCTCGGCGCTTCATGGAACGGGCGTTGGTGATCTTTATCGCTCAGTCAATGAAGCCTACCGTTGTGCTATGAAAAAATGGTCGACTAATGAACTGACTCGTCTTTTAGAGGACGTGGTGGCAGATCATCAGCCGCCAGCGGTCAATAATCGCCGTATCAAATTGCGCTTTGCTCACCAGGGTGGCTCAAACCCACCGATCATTGTCGTGCACGGAAATCAGACCAATGCACTGCCGGGTTCTTACAAGCGCTACCTAGAGAATCGTTTCACTTCTCTTCTTAAGGTGCGCGGTACACCGATCCGCTTTCAATTTAAAACGGGCGATAACCCTTTTGCAGGCAGAGTGAATAAACTCTCCGGCCGCCAGGAGGCTAAAAAAGAGAGGCACCGTCAGCACATTAAAGAGATGAAGAAGCGAGAGAAAGATAAAAAGCGTAAGCGCTAAACTCTCATGCATGCACATAAAACGCACCTTATCTAAGGTGCGTTTTTCGTTGTTACAAACTCTACAAAATTAAATGTGTAAAAAAGTGTGTTTTTTTACAAAAAAGGGGTTGAATAAAAATCGGGTGTCGGTAATATACGCACCTCGCTTGAGACGAGTACTCAAGCAGCCACCAAGAGACCGGTGGCACGCTCTTTAACAATTAATCAGGTAATGCGTGTGGGCGCTTGTTGAGGTTGAGCACAAAAGCTTAACAAGACAAGCA
>JAAZVX010000118.1 GCA_018623095.1 Marinobacterium sp.
TTGACCCTTCTGCGACTAAAGTAGAAAAGATTGGGGCTGAACTAGTACAATATCTGGCAAACGCAATTGGCTACACTGAGTGGCACACTATTCATGGATGGGATAGCGAATGAGTGAAGAGACAATCAAACCTAAGGGTGTAGCGGAGCAGGGAGTTAAGCTGCGTGGCGCTGAAAAGTTGGCGCGTATACCGGTTAAGGTAATACCGACTGAAAAAGAGGACATGCCACGTAAGCCTGACTGGCTTCGTGTTCGCATGGGCTCCAATGCCGAAGTCAAACGCATTAAAGATACCCTTCGTAAGCATAAACTCGCATCGGTTTGTGAAGAGGCGAGTTGCCCCAACTTAGGCGAGTGTTTTACTCATGGTACCGCGACGTTCATGATCATGGGCGACATTTGTACTCGCCGTTGTCCCTTCTGTGACGTTGCACACGGCCGTCCTAATGCATTATCGCCAGAAGAGCCTATCGAGTTAGCAACAGCCATTGCCGATATGCGTCTTCGCTACGTGGTCATTACCTCTGTTGACCGCGATGATCTTCGTGACGGTGGGGCTCAGCACTTTGCTGACTGTATTCGTGAAACCCGTGAACGCCTGCCCTCTATTGAGATAGAGACCCTTGTGCCAGACTTCCGCGGCAGAATGGACATAGCGCTAGATATCTTGAAGGATACACCACCAGATGTCTTTAACCACAACCTAGAGACGGTGCCTCGTCTATACAAACAGGTCCGTCCGGGTGCGGATTATGCTTGGTCTCTTGAACTTTTAAAACGCTACAAGGCACTGCGTCCAGAAGTGCGCACTAAGTCAGGATTGATGGTCGGTGTCGGCGAAACGAACGAAGAGATTGTCGAGGTGATGAAGGATCTTCGCGCGCATGACGTTAACATGATTACGATTGGGCAGTACTTACAACCAAGTCGTGATCACTTACCTGTTGATCGATTTGTCACACCAGAAGAGTTTGCAGGATTTGAGAAACTAGCAAAAGAGATGGGCTTTAGCCACGTTGCTAGTGGTCCACTGGTTCGCTCTTCATATCATGCTGATCTGCAAGCCAAAGGTGAAAAAGTCGGGTAAGCGACTTATTTGGTTACGGTCGAGCAGACATGCCGCAGCTATAAGCTGCGGTTTTTTATTTTAGGAAACCTGATGGTACTCACTCTTCTGGGTAGCTTGGATCCCTATGCCATGCTGGCAGGGTTCTTTTTCTCAATGCTGATCTTTTTATCAGGCGTTGGGGCTGGCGTGTTGGTGGTTCCTTCCCTGATTGTACTGTTTAACTTAGACCCCACTTTAGCGGTCGCTAGTGGCTCTCTCTTTGCTTTTTTAGCGAAGGTGCTCATGACTATAGGGCATGCTAAACAGGGTGGGGTCAACTGGACGGTTGGACGTAAGTTTCTCTATCTCTGCTTACCCCTCACGATTCTCAGTGCCCTAAGCCTGACTCTGGTCTCTGACCCAGATATGCAGGTGGCGGTTGATGGTGCTCTCATGTTGCTTGTTTTGCTAGCGGGTGTTTTGTCTCTTGCATCGATGTTTACTAAGCGTATCAAAGAGTATTTGAGTCGACTCAGTTTGTCATGGTTGAGCGCTATTACAGGCTTTTTGATGGGGCTGACCGGTGTGGGTGGAGGTGTGCTAGTCGTACCTGCACTCTCGTCATCGGGCGGGCTATCTATTAAATCGTCGGTTGCGACTTCGATCCCTGTCGGTTTGATTCTTTCGTTGGCGGTCTCTATAACCTTTGGTAGCCGCGGTGTGATGGATTACGCGCTGGTGGCCTCTTTGATGGCCGGTTGTGTGATCTCATTACCCTTGGCATCAAGGCTGTTTTCGCATTTCAGTGAGCAGACGATCAAGCGCATTACAGGTCTATTTATTGGTTTAGCTTTGATTGGCCTCATTGAAGCACTGTTAGAATCTTTGCAACTAATTTAGAAACTTCTAATTTAACTGACCTGCCTCAATACCCTTTGTAACCAACGCTCTATTCTGCCTCTAAATCAATTTAGGAGCACACCATGAGTCAAAATTACCCAGAATATCGCGATCACCTCAATGAGTTTGCCGCTAAACTGCCAGCCGGTGCTCGCAAAGGTTTCTCAGCACTGCATCAAGGCACTATGAAAGAGGGTGCTTTGGATGTAAAGACGAAAGAGCTTATCGCTTTAGGCATCGCAATTGCTGTGCGTTGTGATGGTTGTATCGCCTATCATATGAATGCAGCGACCAATGCTGGCATTACCCGTGAAGAGCTAGAAGAGATGATTGGAGTTACCATGTTAATGGGTGGCGGCCCATCGATGGTGTATGGCGCACAAGCCATTGAGGCATTTGAGCAGTACCAAGACCGATAAACCTTAAGTGCAGTGCCAAAGAGGATTCTCTCTGGCACGCTCTTTATCAACGCAGCAAAAGAATGGGTGTCGGTGTTTTTCTTAGCAGTGAAGTGGTGGTACTGCCCACTAACATTTGACGAATACGAGAATGGCCATAAGCCCCCATTACTAGCAGCTCTGAACCTGTTTTAGATTCATGCTCAAGAATCACATCTTCAGCCTCACCCGCCGTTAGAGTAGCATTCACCTTAAAGCCCGCTTCCATTAGATTCTTTTCGGCGATCTCCAACTCCTGTTTGAAATCGAATGTTGCAGGTCCAACCATCAACAGTTCACATTCAGCCCCTTTTAATAGTGGACTTTTAGCAACCATCTCAAGTGCTTTACGGGCCGTTTTGCTGCCGTCGTAAGCAATCATAAAGCGTTTAGGGTTAACCAGAGCAGTGTCGGTAATCAGAATAGGGCGATGCAGCGTTCGAATGATTGGTTCGATATGAACGCCCATAGCGTCACCATGCGCACCTTTACCTAGCACGAGCAGACGTGTGTCCGCTTGCTCCTCTTCGAGAGTCTGCTGCAGATCACCATGCCTTTGTGAGGTAGAAGGTTCGAAGGCTCGATCCTGATTGGCTCTATCTAGAGCCACTTTCAACATGACGCGCCCCTGCTCACGAGCAATACGACCACGCTGCTCATCAAGTGAGGCCAGCTCTTCAAGCAGGGACTCGCGAGCTCCTAGCCCGATGGTGCCACTGAGTTGGCTCTTCTCGTCTGTTGGGAACTCACGCTTATCTAACACGTGTAGAAGTTTGAGCGGTGCTTGCAGCACTCGGCTCGCCCAAGCCGCGGTGTCACACACCGCTTCTGAACGTTCACCGATGCCATCTATACAGGCTACAACTTGAGTCATAACTACTCCTTAGTGTCCCATTAGCTCATCGATCTGATCAGGTTTATCGTGGACCGCGAACTTATCGACGATGGTTGCGCTCGCTTCGTTCAAGCCAACGGTATCAACGGTTATCCCTTCACGACGGAATTTAAGAATTACCTTGTCCAGCGCACCTACCGCAGTTAAATCCCAGAAGTGAGCGCGTGAAAGATCAATGGTGACACGATCGGTGTCCTCTTTAAAATCAAACGCAGCGATGAATTTGTCACTGGAGCTGAAGAATACCTGACCAACGACACGGTAGACACGATGGTTCTCGCCTTCGCCATCCTCTTTACCAATGAAGAGGAACTGGCCGATTTTGTTGGCAAAGAACAAAGCCGCCAATAGCACACCCGCAAAGACTCCAAAGGCGAGGTTGTGAGTGGCCACAACCACCGCAACAGTGGTCAGCATGACAATATTAGTCGACATTGGGTGTTTACGAAGGTTAAAGATCGACTCCCAAGAGAATGTGCCAATAGAGACCATAATCATGACAGCTACCAGAGCCGCCATTGGGATCTGAGAAACCCACTCATCTAGGAATACGACCAATATTAGTAAGACGACCCCTGCGATGAGTGTCGACAAGCGAGTTCGACCACCCGATTTCACGTTAATCACAGACTGACCGATCATGGCACAGCCAGCCATGCCGCCAAA
>JAAZVX010000119.1 GCA_018623095.1 Marinobacterium sp.
GTTTCTCCTCAGCGAGTTCGAGTAGCTCACTGAGGACCTGAGCATCGATGCGTTGACGGCTGAGATCCATCAGCATCCCTTCATGTCGAAACGATAGTGATTCAAAGCGTTGATCGGTATCGATCAACTCACGAAGGTGCTGCGCGCTGAGGCGAGCGGATGACTGTTCCAGTTTCGACCAAGCGTGCGTCATATCGACCTCTTAAAGTTTCTTATTCGCCAGGAAGTCGCGCATCGCATCAGCCGTTTCAGGATGTTTCAAACCGAATGCGAGGTTTGCTTGAAGAAGCCCCGCTTTGTTACCACAGTCATAGACAGTACCACGCATGCTGTAGGCTTCCATTGTTGATTCTGACAGTAGCTCTAGCATCGCATCGGTCAGTTGGATCTCGCCGCCTGCGCCAGGTTGTGTCGTCTTCAATAGCTCCATGACACGGTTAGGCAGAATGTAACGACCGACAATCGCTTGGTTTGATGGTGCTTGATCGACGGGTGGTTTCTCAACCATGCCGTGAATTGGAGCGCCTGTGCCCGCTGTTAGCTGTTGGCCACCGCAGTCTACGATACCGTAACGATCAACATGTTCTTGGGGGACACCCTCTACCATGATCTGACCTGATCCGTTCTTCTGGTAGCGTTTCACCATCTCAGAGAAGTCGCTGGCAAGCCCTTCATCGTCGATCACCATATCGGGCAGCATGACGGCAAAGTCCTCTGAACCAATGACGTGTGCAGCACAGAGTACGGCGTGTCCAAGTCCCTTTGCACTAGGTTGGCGCACGGAGATGACCTCAATGCCCTTTGGTAGTGAATTCTCCACTGCATCTAACAGTGCCGTCTTATTCTTGAGCGCAAGCATCTGCTCTAGCTCATAATTTGCATCGAAATGGTTTTCGATCGACTCTTTACCTGAACGAGTGACCAGGACAATTTGACGAAACCCTGCACGTGCTGCCTCTTCTACGACGTGTTGAATAACGGGTTTATCAACAACGGGTAGCATCTCTTTAGGAATGGCTTTAGAGGCTGGAAGAACTCGAGTACCCAAACCGGCAACAGGGATGATCACTTTAGAGAGCATTGAATTTCCTTAATTAATAAATCTACTTTATAGGTATAACTGTCATTATAAGCATAAAAGCACGACAATTTTTTTACATATGCTATTACTTAAGCATCAGACTTTATTTACCCAAACTTATGGAGATTACATGCAACTATTGGGCCAAGATGACCACGAGAGTCGTTCATCGAAAACGTTAACGATTCTGTTAAGCTTGCTGTTTTTAGTTGCGCCCTTCTACTACCAAGACAATTTGGGTGGTGAAGGATTAAATCTGCCGTTTAATGCGGTGGTCTGGATGCCGGTGCTCTTTATCATTGCTGGCGCTATTTTCACGATTATAGATTCTGGCGAATGGGTGCGTCCAAACTACCTTTGGTTAATTTTAGCGATGCCGATAGGCCTCTACCTGACGGGGTTTGTTTCAGGCATGGATCGACCTGGGGAGTGGTTGATTCGTCTGGGTGTGGTGTTTGGCGGTATCGCGCTCTGGTTCTCTGTGCTGCAGTATCGATTGACTGAGCAACAGATGAATCAGCTACTCTACCTGTTATTGGCCTCGATGTTGATTCATGCCCTAGTCGGGCTAGTACAGATGATCTCACACCCACTGTTTAGAGGCTGGGTGCCTATCTCGTCTGGCAATCGACTACTGGGGATGTTCCAGCAGCCCAATTTACAAGCTTCATTGATGGCATCGGCAGTGGCGCTAGCACTATGGTTAGCGACCACGAAAACTTTCAGTGGACAGCGTTGGCCGCAAAAATCAGCGCTGTTTTTAACCCTGTTTCTTGCGTCATTAGAGGTTGCTGCGTCCGGTTCTAGGGTTGGTTTGATTGGTGCCTTGCTGGCGCTGTTGTTGATCTCTGCAGGGCGCATTAAGGCGTTAATCAACCAGCCGCTATTAGCGATTGCCTTGGCTTTTACGCTGGGAGCCGGTGCGGTTGCGGGTTATCAAGCGAATGATGGGGCGCTGCAGGCCTATAATAAGATCGAAAAGCTAGCCGAGGAGGGTAAAGATGCCCGTCCTCATATCTATCGCATCGCCTATGATGTGTTTGAACGCTCGCCGCTGTTTGGTCACGGCATCGGCAGTTTTCAGTCGGAATTTCAAAACGAGCGGGTGACCTACTACCAGACAACGGACGCATCAGCGGTTGATGGAGCCCCACGTTTCTCTCATCCACACAATGAGTTACTGTTTTGGATGGATGAAGGTGGCTTAGTTGCACTCTTGGCTATTGGTTTTGCCGTATTAGGGGTGGTGTTGCAGTTGATTCGTTTAGGTTGGGCTGAGGGTTTGGCGATTGCTGCTCTTCTATTGCCCATCGCGCTGCATACCCAGACCGAGTTGCCGTTTTATATCTCTACCTACCACTGGATTCTTCTGACACTATTGCTGTCAGTGCTGTTCTCTTACAGAAGCGCAGTTAAACCTGTGAAGCTCTCGCAAGGTGCAGCTGTTCTTTTGAAAGGCACACCAATCATCATTGTGCCGGTTTTGGTACTCTTTTTAGTTCACTCTCTGCTGTCGCAGACGGGCATCATGCAGTACTACAAAAATCGCGGCACTGAACCGACCCATTTGAGGTTCGCGCTCAACAACCTCTATTTTAAAGAGTTAGGTGAATATTTTGTCATGCGCTCTTCACTGTATGGCGCGATCGAACAGCAAGATCGAGATGCGGTGTTGGGCTTTATAGAGTGGGGCGAAGCTTATCTAGAACAGATACCGGATATTCAACTCTACCGAGATGTGGCTACTGCTCGCCAGAATATTGGGGATGAAGCGGGTGCTCTGGCCCTGATTTCAAGGGCTAAGGCGATCTATCCTAAAGATCGTTCGATTGAAGAGGCCCAGCGAAAGATCGAGGCCGGTGAGCCGTTGGTCACGTCGAGCTTAGCGTTGCCTCAATCGGTAGATTGATTGGGCGCTTTTCGATCCCGAGCGGTCTCAATCAGCTCGGCATTTTTGGTCTTGTCGGTCTGTTTTAGGCGCTGGTGCATCGCTGTTTTGGCTAATAGGTGCCCAGTTAAAGGCGCACTGATGAACAGGAAGAGCGTGATCAGCAGTTGCTGCACACTCAAAGAGCCCTGATCAAATAGGGTAAACAGCATAGAGGCAATTAAGATCGCCCCCATACCCAGTGTGGTTGCCTTCGTTGGTGCGTGCAAACGGGTATACACGTCGGGTAGACGAATCAGACCCAACGAGCCGATCAGAATTAACGATCCGCCTAGCAACAGCAGCAGGGATAGAATCAGTTCAATCGCAAAATTCATAGTGTTTACTACCTATCCCTTACTCAATAATGTCGCCGCGCAGCAGGTATTTACAGAGCGCAGCGGTACTGACAAATCCTAACATCGCGATTAACAGTGCTGCCTCAAAGTTAATTGAGCTAGCCTGCACAATGCCATAGATAAGAATCAATCCAATACTGTTTATGTAGAGCGTGTCTAAACTTAAAATGCGCTCAGGCAGAGACGGGCCCCTCACTAAACTGTAAATGTTCATGATGAGCGCGATACTGATCATGACAAGAACAAGGTTAAGTGTGATCTCTAACATTGGAAGATCTCCTTTAAAGGGGTCTCATAGCGCTGCTTAATCTCATCGATTAACGCTTGTTCATCTGGAAGATCGAGTGCATGGATATAGAGCCACTCTCTATCTTTACTCACCTCTGCACTCAACGTTCCAGGTGTTAACGAGATGGTGGAAGCCAGAAGTGTGATCGGAAGATCCCCGGTTAGATTGAGAGGGTAGGCGACGAAACCCGGTTGTAAAGCTTTGGTTGGACCAAGAATCAGTTTGGCTACGGCAAGATTCGCAACTACGATATCCCACTTCAAGATGA
>JAAZVX010000120.1 GCA_018623095.1 Marinobacterium sp.
GGTGGAGGCAGAACAGCCGCGTGAGTGTTGATTGACACAAGCGCGACAAAAAATAGCAATAGGGAACGAATCTTTAAGAGCATCTTTCCAACTTTTAGATAGGTTAAAACGGTTTAAGGGGAGTTTATCAGTAATGGAGCTGAATAGCCCATCGACTCCAAATTTTGCACCATGGAATCGATCGACCGCTTGTCAGTCAATGGACCCACTAAGACTCGATGAAATTCGGAATCACCCTGACGCACTCTTTTAATGATGGTCTGAGCACCTTCAATCGCTGAGAGCTGTTGTTGAACAGATAAGGCTGAGTCCTCTTTACTGAATGAGCCCACCTGCAGAAAAGAACCGGCCACAGAAGGCTGTTGCTGATCGACGCCCTTTTCAGCTGATTGAGCCGTACTTTGAGTCGTTTGATTAAGGCCGGCAGGATCGCGGGCATCGATCGCCTCAACACGAACACGACCAGTTCCTCTTTGCAGAATCTCTAATCGCGCGGCCGCTGAGTAACTTAGATCGATCAACCGATTATCATGAAATGGGCCTCGATCGTTAACTCGCACAACCACTGACTTACCATTGTCTAGATTAGTCACTTTTGCAAAACTGGGAATCGGCAGACTTTTATGCGCCGCGGACATCTTATAAATGTCGTAGATTTCACCGTTCGACGTTTTGTGGCCATGAAACTTCAAGCCATACCAAGAAGCTATACCCTCTGCTTTATAACCGATGTGCGAAGGGAGCACGTTATAGCGTTTCCCCCAGACTTCATAGGTCGAACGATTACCGCCACGGCTGTAAGGTATATCGACGGGCACAGCATCAGCAACGTTTGACACATCCGGTGGATTTTCGGGAGCAAAGTCTTTACGCACTTTGTATCGGCCACCGGCCGTTTCACGATCGTAAGTAGGCGTTGAGCTACAACCCACAAGACCTATAGCGAACAGCACAACGACAGCTTTCAGGGTAATCCTTCTCACTTGCTAGCCCTTATTGATCTCTTTATGAATAGCCTCGCTCAATTCACGAACTGCATTGGCATAGAGACGACTGTGGTTATAACGCGTGATGACATAAAAATTATGTAAGCCAAGAAGGTATTGGTCGCCCTGCTCACTGCTCATACGCATCAGTGTTGCCAGTTGATCCTCGCCTAACTCACTCTTAGCAAGGACACCACGTTGACGCCACTCGCCCAGGGTTAGTTGGGGTTTAAGGCTTTTGTTGAACCACTCAGAATCCACATTCCCGTTCAACAGAACTTCACTGATAATCGGCTCACCAGCACGCCAACCATGACGGGCAAAGTAGTTAGCCACACTGCCGATAGCATCCACGGGGTTACCCCAAATATCGCGCTGTTTGTCACCATCAAAATCCACGGCATAGGCTAAGAAGCTGGAAGGAATGAATTGACCATAACCCATAGCGCCAGCGTAAGAGCCTTTCAATACACCAGGTTCGACGCCCTCTTGGCGAGCTAAGCGAAAGTAGTCGCCTAATTGCCCCAGGAAAAAGTCGGCGCGTTTAGGGTAATCAAATCCCAGTGTCGATAACGCATCCAATACACGATAGTTACCAGTGATGCGGCCAAAACGCGTCTCCACACCCATGATCGCTAGAACAATCTCAGGTGGCACACCATAGACCTCTTGCGCCCTTTGAAGCGTCTCTTTGTGCTCTTGCCAGAACTGAACAGCTTGGTTAATGCGGCGCTGTTCAATAAAGATAGCTCGGTACTCACCCCAATTTAGGCGACGCTCGGCAGGTCGACTGATTGCATCAATAATGCTCTGCTGATATTTGGCACGACCTAACACTTCACGAATGTAACTCTCCTCGAAACCGTCCGCTTTCAGATCATCGATTAAAATCTGAGCTCGCGGATGCGTGTCATACCCTGCAAAAGAGGCTGTCGATACCGCTAAACAGCCTATTAACACCACTGATTTAAAACGTTTGAACATGCTTTTCTCCAAGCTATAGTCTTATTATTCTAGCGTCGCAACATCGATTTATGAGTATGAATCGACATCAGAATTCCAAACCCAATCATCAAGGTTACAATCGAGGTTCCTCCATAGCTCACCATCGGCAAGGGAACCCCCACTACTGGCAGAATTCCACTAACCATGCCTATATTGACAAAGACATAAACAAAAAAGGTTAGCGTGATACTGGCAGCTAGCATACGGGAAAAACTGTCAGGTGCCTTAACAGCGATCATTAAGCCTCGACCGACGATTAGCAAGTAGAGAGTAAGCAGTACCAACACCCCTTTCATACCCAGCTCTTCACCTATCACCGCAATAATAAAATCGGTATGTGATTCAGGAAGGAAGTCGAGTTGAGATTGTGTTCCACTCAAGAATCCTTTGCCTGACAGACCACCCGAGCCGATTGCCGTTTTAGACTGTATGATGTTCCAACCCGAACCCAGTGGGTCGCTCTCCGGGTCTAAAAATGTCAGCACCCTCTGCTTCTGATAATCTTTCATGATCATCCAAAGACCCGGCAGAGAGGCGGCTAAGATACCTGCGCTTAAAAATATCCAACGCCAATAAATTCCAGAAAAAAGTAGAATAAAGACCCCTGAGGCACCAATCAGTAGGGATGTCCCAAGATCGGGCTGTTTCATGATGAGAGCAAATGGGATCGCTATTAAGACCAGACTCACAACGATGGCTTTAAAGTTAGGCGGAAGTGTATAACGTGCTATATATCCCGCTACCACAATAGGCAAAACCAGCTTCATCAACTCTGAGGGTTGAAAACGAAAACCGGGTAATGCCAACCAACGTTGTGCCCCTTTGGCGCCTACACCAAATAGGATTACACCAACCAATAACGCTACCCCCAGTAGATAGAGCCAAGGGCCAACCCTCATAATCACCCTAGGGGGTACCTGAGCTAAGAATACTAATGCCGCAAAACCCGCTGCCATCCGAATTGCCTGACGTTCAACGTACGCCCAATCTTGACCTGATGCACTGTAGAGAATGACAAGTCCTGCCACACAGAGCGCCAACAGGAGCAGCAACAACGGCAGGTCGAGATGGGTATAACTCCAGAGCGAACGCTGCTTACGGAGTCCTGACTGATCCGGTGATACGGAGCGGTGAAAATCTTTAGACATCAATCATCCCCCAACTCACTGCTGTAATCACCCAACAACCACGCATCAATCAACTCACGTGCGACCGGTGCTGCTGTTCTTGAACCGCCCTCGCCGTTTTCAACAACAACCGCTACCGCAATCTTGGGATCATCGGCCGGTGCAAAGGCTACAAACAGAGCGTGGTCACGCTGCCGTTCAAGCAGAGCCTCTGAGTCATACTCTGCGTCTTGTGCAATACCAACGACCTGAGCCGTACCTGTTTTACCGGCCATTGTGTACGAGGTGCCTGCACCGGCTTTGCGAGCCGTGCCATAGGGTGCATTAACCACATTGACCATTCCCTCAATAATCGTCTCAAAATACTCTGGATGATCAAGCTCAACATCAGGAAGTGTAGGCTTCTGTTGGAGCTCTTGGATGATCTCCATCTGTTCCTCTGTTAACTCATTTTCAGCGATGAAACTCTTAATCATCTGCGGACGTACCCATTTTCCACGATTGGCTAGCACCGCTGTCGCGGTCGCCAATTGAAGTGGTGTAGCAATCATATAACCCTGGCCAATACTCAAATTGAGCGAGTCACCTGGGTACCAAGGCTGCTTCTCACGACGTTTTTTCCACTCATTAGAGGGTAATATAGCGCGCCCCGCTTCAGGCAGATCCAAACTGGTCACTTGACCAAAACCGAAACGTTCTAAGTAATCGCTATAGACATCAATCGGTGTTTTAGAGGCGGTATCATAAAACCAGACGTCACAAGACTCCGCCAGTGCGTGATTTAA
>JAAZVX010000121.1 GCA_018623095.1 Marinobacterium sp.
AGCTCGTTCATCAGGTGCGCTGCGTGTTGGATTTCGTTCTCTGACATGCCTTCAATCCACCGGTTAAACTCCGATCGAGAGACGGTGAATCGATCCAGTTGTGTCAGCTCTTTGATGCGGCGGTAGTGCGAGGAGTCTCTTAATGCCGTTAACAGACCCCGGTCGAGTGTCAGTGGTTCATGGTTCAAATCTGCCGGTTGACCAAGATGATCTGTGGCCAAAAAGCCATAAAAACTGCGTTTGGTTCGTAATGAATCTAAAATCTGAGTGCGCATAGGGTTGTCAGGCAGTGCAGCCAACCAATATTGCCAACGAGGAGAGTCTTGCAGCTCTTTGGGCAGCTTGGCGATCAGAGTAGCGACCTCCTGCCAATCCTGTTCAAGAAGCGCTAAGCGGATGCGCCACTCAGTCAGTTCAGCACTGACATGCTGTGGATCCAGCTTGGCCAGTTTGATTCGATCGTGAGCATCGAGCTCCTTAGCGACTCTGACACCGACTCGCGTTAACTCATTTAGGTTGTCAGTTAGGCTCAAATCAAATTGTTTGCCAAGTTTTAGCAGCAGGTTGAGCGCCTCGTAAGGGTCATGACGATAGGCGCGTTCAATGGCGATGCGCTGAATTTTGGCAAGCTGTTTGGATGAATAACCGCTCCCCATCTGCAGTACTTTAAAGGGTGAACGATAGACCGCTCGCGCAGCATCCGCAATGCGACGATCGACATCTGACTTAACAAATCGGAGCGCGTAACCTGATAAGCCCCATTTGTTTGCATCAAGGGCGTTAAGGACCCTGTTAAGTGCGACTGAACTGGTTAGGTCCCCATTGGATCGAAACAACCTGAATAGGTCATCACAGCTATCTGGCTGCGATCGACCCACGCTCCAGAGCTTAGCGGCCAGTTTGGCCGCCTCAGTTGTTTGCTTTTGCCGATAGAGTGCTTCTGCGTATCGACACTGCATCACCGTATTGGGTGAGTCGATCTCGCTGTAGTGGGTAAGAAAGGCGTCCCAATCTCTCTTCTCGCCAAGATGTTCTGTGTAGTTGAAGCGCAATAAGCTCTCTAGATGAGAGTCAGGGAATTCGGCAGAGAACTGTGCCACATCTTCTGGATTGAGCTGATTTAATTGTGCTCTGAGTTGATTAAAACGTAGATAGGGGTAGAGCGGGTAATTCTTAAGGGATGCTACATCAGGATCCGATAGATCAAGGCGACCCAGTTTGGCGAGCCTCTCAGCTTTTAGAAACGCAAGTTGCTCAGCACTCTCTTTTGCTTTGGCCATCGATTCTGCGCTAATGGCTAAAGTTGAAAAGAGAATGGTCGCTAAGAATTTGTTCACTCTATTGGTCGTTTGCAAAGCACACACTCACATAATCTTATAGATCAACTATGGTTCAATTTTGCAAAAAATTCACCCCTTGTCAGGTTAATTTTTAGCAACTGAGTTAAACTACGCGACCAGTTTAATCATTAAGCGACTCACATGGCATTTATTCGATTTGATCAGGTCTCTCTGGCCTTTGGTACCCGAGCAATTTTAGACAACGCCAACCTGCAAATAGAGGCAGGTGAGCGAGTGGCTTTGGTCGGCATTAACGGTACCGGTAAATCTACACTGCTGAAAATCGTTTCGGGTGAAATGGATGTCGACGGTGGTGTCATCTGGCGCAACCCAACTGCTCGAATTGCCCAGTTACCACAAAGCCTTCCTGCGGCGGATGAACGATCAGTTCGTACTGTGGTTGAAGAGGGTCTAGCCGATCTGGTTGAGTTAAGAGAGCGCTACGAAACGCTGTTAGCTAACAGCAACGCCTCACTCGACGAGTTGGAGCGTCTGCAGCATGATCTTGAAGCTCGCGACGCCTGGTCATTAGAGACACGTGTGGACCGTATTTTGAGTCAGCTTCAGCTTCCAGGCGATAAGCTGATGTCTGAATTGTCAGGCGGCTGGCGCCGTCGTGCGGCACTGGGTGCAGCGCTGGTTCAAAGTCCAGATCTGTTGTTATTGGACGAGCCTACCAACCACTTGGATATCGAAACCATTGAGTGGCTGGAAGAGGTGTTGGCCTCCTACAAAGGTGGGCTTCTGTTCATCTCGCACGACCGTGCACTGGTTGAGCGATTGGCCACGCGAATTATTGAGTTGGATCGTGGTCAGTTGGTCGATTTCCCTGGCAGTTATTCAACCTACCTCACTCAGAAGGAGAAACTGCTGGAAGAGGAGGCAAAGCAAGCTGCACTGTTTGATAAAAAACTGGCTCAAGAAGAGGCGTGGATACGGCAAGGCATTAAGGCACGTCGTACCCGTAATGAGGGGCGTGTTCGTGCACTAAAACAGCTTCGTGTAGAGCGCTCTGAACGTCGAGAGCGTCAAGGCAAAGCGAAGTTTGATGTTGAGGAGGCGGTTCGCTCTGGCAAGTTGGTCGCTGAGTTACATAACGTTTCACTGAGCTATGCTGGACAACCCGTTGTTAAAAATCTATCGGTTCGTATTCAGCGTGGTGATCGCATCGGTCTGATCGGTCCCAATGGTATCGGTAAGAGTTCGCTGCTTAAATTGATCTTAGGTGAACAGGAGGCGGATCAGGGCGATGTACGCTTAGGCAGTCAATTGGTGGTCGGTTACTTCGATCAGTTGCGTGGTCAAGTTGATCCAGAAAAAAGTATTATCGATAACGTCTCTGGCGGTCGCGAGAGTATCGATATTAATGGTCGATCGCGCCACATTATTGGTTATCTTCAAGACTTTCTCTTCACACCTGAGCGAGCGCGCACACCGGTTAAGGCTCTGTCAGGGGGGGAAACCAATCGCGTGATGCTGGCTAAGCTTTTCAGTCAGCCCTCAAACCTTCTGGTACTCGATGAGCCAACCAATGACCTTGATGTGGAGACGTTGGAACTGCTTGAGGAGATACTGCTCGACTACCAGGGCACACTATTATTGGTGAGCCATGATCGTCAGTTCCTAGACAATATTGTGACCAGCACGTTGGCCTTTGAAGGTGAGGGTGTCATCCGTGAGTATGTGGGTGGTTACCATGACTGGTTACGTCAGCGCCCTAAAGAGGTTGTGTCGCAAAGTGTTGTTCCAAAATCTGAACCGTCTAAAGCCGCTCCAAAAGAGACGGTTGAAGCCAAGAAACCCGTTAAGCTCTCTTACAAGCTTCAGCGTGAACTGGACATGCTGCCGGAGCAGATGGAACAGACAGAGGCTGCTGTCGAGGCGCAGCAAGCGATTTGTAGTTCGGCCGATTTTTATCAGCGCCCACATGAAGAGGTGACGGCTGAGCTGGAAAAGTTAAGCGCTTTAGAAGCTCAGCTAGAATCACAGATGGATCGTTGGGTGGAGCTAGAGGCGATGGCTGAGGGTTAGTGACTTAACCTGACCGCGAGTATGTCGCACTCTGCTCCATGCAGAACACCATTGGACGTAGAGCCTAGCAGAAGCGACAGCCCGTGGCGGCCGTGAGAGCCAATAACGATCAGGTCGCTTTTAAGATCTTTCGCGACGGCATGAATTTCAGAACCCGTGTTACCAGTAGCGACAATTGCTTTGTTGACCGGGTAGCCAAGGCTTGTCGATAAAGCGCTTAGTTTCGATTCAGCGTGGTTCTCGATTTGCGTCTGAATATCGGCAATATCGACAGGAATCTCACCGCCGTAGGCGTAGCTGACGATTTCGACGACATGAATGAGATTAAGCTCAGCTTGGTTCTGTTCAGCCAGCAGTTTTGCTTTTTCAAGTACGGCGCCAGACTCCTCTGAAAGGTCGATGGCAACAAGAATGCGACTGTAGTGACTCATAGTGATTCTCCCTGTTGAGTACCTACTTCTATTAATAGCAGATAAGAAGGTTTTATACATATGAAGTGGGCAATTATTGTCCTGATCATGC
>JAAZVX010000122.1 GCA_018623095.1 Marinobacterium sp.
GGGCGCATCGATTGAAGCGCTAGCTGCGGGTAAAGAGAGTGACAAGGTGCTGCTCTCTTCAGATGCCGGCTATGGCTTTATTACATCGATCGGTGACATGACCAGTAAGACGAAGAATGGTAAAGCAGTTCTGACTCTGCCAAAAGGAGCTAATATAGTAACGCCTGCTTCGATCACTGACAGTGAAAATGGATTGATCGCTGCCGTCTCCTCTGAAGGGCGCCTTCTGGTATTTCCAGTTTCTGAATTGCCTGTTCTAGGGCGAGGAAAAGGCAATAAGATCATCAATATTCCTTCGGCTAGGGCTCAGGCTCGCGAAGAGTTGATGGTTGCCGTCGCGGTTCTTAATGAGGATCAAGAGCTTCTGATTCATGCCGGTAAACAGTATCTGAAAATGTCTAAGGCAGATTTAGATCATTACAGTGGGGAGCGAGGCCGTCGAGGTAATAAGTTGCCCAGAGGCTATCAGCGAGTGAGTCACCTATCGGTAGAGTAACCTCATGCACACAATCAAAAGGGAGCTAATGGCTCCCTTTCTTATAGAATCTATTCACTCATTACTGCGATGCTTGCTGAGCAAGTTTGGCTAGTAGGTACCGGCCCTGTTTCTCTAGTAGCTCTTGGTAGCTTTTACTCAATGATAAGATCAGAACCTTATCTTCCTCTTCGCGTTTAATGTCTGCACTCGACAGAACACCGTTTTTTAGATCAGGCGCTTCAGACAGTGCTGTATGGCTAATTAACTTGTCTGTCTTTGTTGAGCGAGTTAAGAAGCGAGCTTCATCGGCCATTCTGTCCTGTCGCCCCTGTTGGCCTCGCACTATGGCTGTGTGTACATTAAGAATCGGTTGCTGCTGATCTGAGCGACTTCTGTTGTAGGAACGTGCTAATTGAGTAAACAACATGGCTGCACAGGCTGCATTGACACCATGTTCGTCTTCCTCATTAGCATGATCAAACTGAATCAAGATATCCTCACCCAGTGCTGACACCTCGCCCTCATAAATATTGGCAACAGAATTTGCCAACGTTCGATAAGTGCGCTTGATCTGAAGCTGCTCATCATTAGAAATGAGAGCGGAGTGTGGGCTGGTAAAGTCGATGAGGACAATATAAGCGGCTTCACCGGCTGGGATTAACAGATCAAGCTCCTGTTCAATCGTATAGAGGTCGAGCTGCTCTTCATTAATGATGGGCAATTTGCGCGCCAGTTTTTTCTCAGACTCACGATGATCAGGTGCCGTATCGAACATCAGAGTTTCGAAGCTAGGTTCTTCACGCTCTTGTTCGGGCTCTTTTGTAACTGGCTTGAATGGCGGTACACTGGGCTCAATTTTCTCCGGTTTGAGAAGATCGACCAGATCGATCTCACCGCTATTTGTCTCACTCACCTGCATTTTGACAATCGGTGGTTCAACATCTTCAGACACCTCTGCGGGACTTGAAGGTTCATCGGATTCCCAGGGTGGAATATCTGTCGCTTTGGCTTTTGACTGATTAATCGACGGGTCATCATAAGCGGAACCGAAAGCACCTATCTCATCCAAATCCTCTTCGGACTCTTCTGTTAATGTCGAACTAGACTCTGATTCGGAGATGTCATCGTCATATGAAGCGTCGATTTCCCTGTCACTCTCTAGCGCGTCGGCCCTTGCTTCATGTTCAAGTGTCTCAATCTCTTCGGAGTCTGTGGTGTTTTCGTCGTCGCTTTCGTCATCAATCGCGTGACTGTTTTGTGAATCAGAAGGCTCCATCGAGTCTGTACTTTGAGCATCGAAGTGTTGCTCAACCTGTTCAATGTAAGCGACCTCTTCCTCAAGTAGTTTGCTCTGGCGGCGATAGATAAAAAGAGACAGAAGGAAGGCGATGACAGCGCCAGTGCTAATCAAACCGGTTTGGTAATTAAGCTGTTGCTGAACGGGAGTTGGGTCGATCCACACCTCTAACTGAGCAATGGTTTCGTTGTTTGGTGCAATTGATTTGGCGGTGTGTACGCCCTCTTGCTTACCTGCCGCTGCCAGACGCATGGTCTGACTGTCGGTGATTTGAATCCCGGCAACAAAGGGATCATCTGCGATTTGGTTTGTGACAAAGTTTAGGCTGACCAGGTCTTTCGAGAGAATCAGTGGGGCGACCAGCATGGAGGCACTATTGCTCCAGATTTTCGCCTGCTTAAGCGCCTCATTATGCGCTGCCTTTTGTGCCAGAAGATAAGAACCAATGAGCGTGGATGAAAAGAGTAGGATCAATGCAATGGCTGCAGCAAAGGCAGGGCGTTGATACCAGCGAAGGTAGCCTTTGTATTGTTCGCCGTCTTGTTCAAGCATGATCTGCTTCCAAATCCTGTAATTAAGCTCGTAATCATACCAGTCTGTTTGCAACCGATCGACCAATTGAATCTTAAAATTTGTAACTTATTCCTTAGCGATTAATCGAAGTTTAGGTATTGGAATTTCTGGTAATTGGTGGGCTCTTAAGCGCACACAGGCTATACTACGGCACTCGAAAATTTGATCGGTAAAAACCTGATGAATGTAGCGGATTACATGCAGACGCTTGGTGCGAATGCACGCGAAGCTTCACGTGTTGTAGCACGTGCAAATACAGAACAGAAAAACAGTGCGTTACTTGCGATGGCAGAGCTTATCGATGCCGGTCGCAACGCTATCACCGAAGCGAACCAGAAAGACCTTGAGGCTGGAAAAGCTCGTGGGCTTGACGATGCAATGTTGGATCGCCTTGCTCTGACACCGGAGCGCATAGATGGCATGATTAAGGGCTTGCGTCAGGTGGCTGCATTGCCAGACCCTGTCGGTGATGTATCCGATATGCGTTTTCTGCCTTCAGGTATTCAGTTGGGAAAGATGCGTGTTCCGTTAGGTGTTATTGGCATCATTTACGAATCACGCCCAAATGTTACCGTGGAAGCGGCCAGTCTTTGTCTGAAATCGGGTAATGCAACGATTTTGCGCGGCGGCTCTGAAGCCATTCACTCTAATAAGGCGATTGCTAAGTCCATCATGTCTGGTCTGAAACAAGTGGGTCTGCCTGAGTCGGCTGTGCAGGTGGTTGAGACGACTGATCGCGAGGCCGTTGGTCAGTTAATCACAATGCCAGAGTTTGTTGATGTCATTGTTCCTCGAGGTGGTAAGGGGTTGATCGAGCGAATCTCTAACGATGCTCGTGTCCCTGTGATTAAACACCTTGATGGGATTTGTCACGTCTACATCGATGCTGAGGCTGATCTAGCTAAGGGTGTGAATATTGCGATTAATGCTAAAACGCATCGCTACGGCACCTGTAACACCATGGAGACCTTGCTTGTTCACGAAGCGATCGCTGATGAAGTTCTAACTGAACTCGCCGAAGCCTATGCCGAAGCAGGTGTTGAACTTCGCGGTTGTGACAAGACACGTGCAATCATTAAAGCTAACGCTGCCTCTGAGGAGGATTGGGCGACAGAGTACCTTGCCCCCATTCTCTCAATTAAATTGGTTGATGGCATTGATAGTGCAATTGAACACATCAATCACTATGGTTCGCATCACACTGACGCGATCATTACTGAAAACTACACACTTTCTCGACAATTTCTGCGTGAGGTCGACTCTAGTTCAGTCATGATCAATGCCTCAACGCGATTTGCCGATGGCTTTGAGTATGGACTGGGCGCTGAAATCGGAATTTCAACGGACAAAATCCACGCTCGTGGGCCGGTAGGCCTCGAGGGGTTAACATCTCAGAAATACATTGTTTATGGAGAAGGACAGGTTCGTAAGTAATGCAAACACCTCCTTTGGTTCTTTTTGGCGGTACTTTTGATCCCATTCACAATGGGCATCTCAGAACTGCGCTAGAACTTCGTGAGGTGTTA
>JAAZVX010000123.1 GCA_018623095.1 Marinobacterium sp.
CCAGTCATGTGCCAGCTTGGGTTTTCGACTAACCAGAGTTTTGCAAGATCATCAGATTCCAACGTTAAATCCAGATCAGCGTACTCTTGAGAGAGATAGACATCACCATTGACCAAAATGAACGGCTGATCAGACCCTTCGGTTCGGAGCATAGACAGGGCTTTGCGAATGCCTCCTGCGGTCTCTAGCGGATCTTGCTCAGCTGAATAACGCAAAGTGCAACCAAACTGCTCACCACTGCCAAGCGCTTGCTCAATCTGCTCGCCGAGCCAAGCGTGGTTGATCACGATATCGGTGATGCCCGCTCGGACTAGATTTTCGATCTGATAGACAATCAAAGGTTTCCCCATCGCTTGTATCAAGGGCTTTGGTGTTGTCAGAGTCAGAGGGCGCATGCGTGTACCAAGACCGGCCGCCAAAATCATCGCTTTCACAAATTAGGCCACTCTGAATCGATATACTGCCCAAGCAGTTCGTGCTGACGCATGACTGGGATCAGCCCTGACAATGCCTCTTTCAAATCGGAAAATTCGGCATGGGCCGAAGCGGCTCGATAGAGATAGGTGAAGGTTAACGGAATGTCTTTTAGGTATCCCGACTTACCATCACGCAGGTAGAGTCGAGAGAAGATTCCCAACACCTTGAGTTGGCGTTGCATCCCCATCAGATCGAACTGTTTTTTAAACCCAGTCGAGTCTGGCAAAGCGAAACCGACATCCATCAGCATGAGGCGATAGTTCTCTACCCACTCGGCAACGCGTGGCTCTGGCCACTCAATGTAGCTATCGCGCAGCAGTGACACCAAGTCATAGGTCAGCGGCCCAATCAATGCATCCTGAAAATCTATCACCCCCAATCCGCCATCATCTAGCGGCATCAAATTGCGCGAGTGGTAGTCACGGTGCACACACACTTGTGGCTGATTAAGCGCTGAATCAATCAGTTGTTGATAGGTCGTCTCTAATAGCCCTTCCCAACCGGTTTTTATACCGAGCATTTCACCTAGGAACCACTCGGGGAAGAGATTCATCTCACGTGTTAACACGGCTCTGTCATAAAGAGGCAACCCTTCGGCCGGCAGCATCTGAATGCCCAGTAGCGTCTCTAACGCTTGAAGGTAGGGTGCATCGCCTTCGGATTGCAGACGTTCTAGGAGCTGCTGATCGGCAAAATCCTCTAACAACATAAACCCTAAGGTAAGATCATCAGCCACCACCTCAGGTACATGAACCCCTTTATCGGACCACTCTTTAGCGATACGTACGAAAGGCTCTGAATTCTCTTTCTCTGGTGGGGCATCCACAGCGATCAACTGGGCTGTTGGTGTCGTGGCACGAAAGTATCGACGGAAACTGGCATCACCACTGACAGGGGTAATCTCTAGCTGGTCGCGATCGGCATAGGGCCAGACCTGTCTAGCCCAGTTTTTTAATTGCGCTTGGCGCGAACCCATTTACGTTAACCTCTGGTACTGAAGAGCGGGAATCTTTATTATAAGTGCCCAATATTACTCGACTTTTGAGGCTACTTAAACGTCGTCTCGGTAGCCAGCGGATCGCATTCAATGCCCTTCGAAAAAAACGCAATTACAAAAATCATTTTAGGCTTGGTTGTTGCAGGCAGCACGAACGCTGCAAACGCAGCGGGCGCTTGGGACTGTGAACAGACAGAGCGGGGGTGGAGTTGTGGTGCTTCAGCCGATTTCAAACCTGAACCCATTCCATTAACGCGGATCTCAGCCACTGATGATGCGATCGAAGCGCAGATTACAAAACCGCTGCCAAAACCGGCGCAAAAGAGAGAGAAAAAACCTGAGCAAGCATCTGCCGCTAAGCCAGAACAAACACTGGCTGCCAAACCTGAGCCTGTCGAGACAGTAGCAGAACCGAAACCCGAAACCGCCAGTAAAAAGGCCATTATTCGCGACCCGAGTGATGACCGACGTGACATCAATTTAGATTGGGTCCGCTTAGCACCCCTGGATGCTGAAGGGATGGTCTGTAAAGGCCGTTATGACGAGCCTAATATCTGGGTGGGCGATCTAGCCCCCGGTAACGAAGATAGCAGTACCGTCATCAACGCGGATGAATCGGATGTCGACCTAGACGGCTTATCGATACTGCGCGGCAACGTCATTATCGAAGAGTCTGGTCGCCAAATTAAATCAGACCTAGCGGAGTTTGAGTCGCAGTCGCGTCAAGCTCTACTGCGAGGTGATGTTCGTTACCGCGAACCTAATCTATTGATGACGGCAGATGCCATGTCCGCTGATCTCAATAATAAAATCGCCATCGCGAATGAAGCGCGTTTTGTTATGCATGATCAACACATGCGCGGTAATGCAGAGGCGATGACACGCTTTGGTGACCAACGAGTTGAAGCCGAAGATACGTTGATTACCTACTGTGAACCGGGTAACAACGACTGGGGCATTCGCGCAGCCGAGATGGAACTCTACCCACAAGAGGGGTACGGAGAGGCGTGGAATACACGCTTTGAAGTGGCCGGTGTGCCAGTCTTCTATCTACCCTACTTCTACTGGCCTTTGAATGATACACGCAGAACAGGCCTGCTCTACCCATCCTTGAGTACCAGCGAACAAGACGGTTACGATCTGGCTCTACCCTACTACTTCAACATTGCCCCTAACATCGATGACACGCTAACCACGCGTATCATTGAACAGCGCGGCATCCTGTTTGAAAACGAAGCGCGTTACCTAAACAGCTTCAGTATGAATACATTGAACACCAGCTGGTTGCCGGATGATGATTATCAGGGCAGTGAACGCTGGTTGATCGACTTTAACCACACCGGCACGCCGGCACCTAACTGGTCGAGTGATGTCAGCTTTACTCGCGTCAGTGATGACACCTACTTTGATGATCTAACACCCGTAACACTGGCGGTTCCCGCTGCTGATGACCTGAGCCAAAAAGCACAAATCGCTTACAGCGGTAATGACTGGCAAGTGAGCGCATTGGTCAATGACTACCAGTCTCTGGACAACACACCCCCATACGCTCGTCTGCCACAACTTAACTTCAGCACTTCACAAGAACTGGGCGAAGCCTCTCTTAACCTTCAGGCGCAGTACACTAACTTTGATAAGCCAAACTCTACAAATGACGGTGAGCGTATTCATGCTCGTCAGTCGATTGGATATAACGCAGAGACAACTTGGGGCTATTTAAGACCTAATGCAGGCGTTTGGTATAGTCAATATGACTTAAACAACAACATTTCTGAGCAGCATACAAATACATTTGCTTCACTGGACTCTGGGCTCATTTTCGAACGTCAAGGTGAAATAAGTACACAAACACTTGAACCGCGCATCAAACTCATCCATGTCGATGGAGATGACTCTGCTGGCCTACCTAATTTCGACTCGGGACGATTGGGCTTTAGCTACGGCAACCTGTTCGACAACCTGGGCTACTCCGGTAACGACCGCGTCAGCCATACCGATCAAGCCACGCTGGGTTTAGAGAGTAAGGTCTACAGCCTTACCGGTCGTGAACTGATCTCAGCAGGCGTTGCGCAGGCTCACTATTTCGGTGACCACGACGCTCGTCCAGGCGACTCAACTGGCACCGCTGATCAATCGGATTACGCGCTCTACGCTAGCTGGAAGCCATCCGAAGTACTGACACTGAGCCATGACTCGCGCATTGATCGTGAAACAGCCGCGCTGTTGACGGAAAACTACCGCGCTTACTACCGCCCTGATGATGAGCGTTTGTTGTACGCAAACCTGCGTAAAACACAGAGCAGTGATGGGACTAACACCTTCAATCAGATCGATTTGGCCACACGTTGGCCGATCACGACTGAGTGGAGTGGTGTTGCGCGCTACACTCAAGA
>JAAZVX010000033.1 GCA_018623095.1 Marinobacterium sp.
CACCAGATCCATCTGCTTACCTAGCACTGTCTGCTGATGTCGATCTAGCAGGTGCGGTTGTTGCGGCTCAAGCAACGACTATTCAAGCAGCCTTTGTTGCAGGTCAGGGGTGGACGGTCGTTGAATTTGCGACGCCTGAAGAGACCGTTGCAGCGGTACGTAACGGCGAAGCTGATGCTGTGCTAGCAGATAAATCTTTCTTAGATCCGTTTGTCGGTCAAGATGGATTGGTCATGCTTTCTCGCATGGAGCAGATCGGTGGCGGTGTCGGTATGGGCTTTAGAAAAAGCGATACGGAACTGCGCGCTAAATTCGATAAAGCTATTCAGTCTATGAAAGACGATGGCTCATTGAATGAACTCATTGCTAAATGGGATGTTGCGACACAGTTCTAGTCGTAAGAAGCTCGCGCGGTAAACACTGCGCGGGCTTTTTTCATACTCTATGTTCGAATATTGTGCTAATCCAGAAAGTTTAGAGGGCCTCGCGTGGCTCTCGTGTTACCTAACTACAGGTAAACATCTCTCATTTTACACCTCGTTTGGTACCGTTCTGTTGTTACTCGCCATAACCGCTCCGGTTGCGCTCGCCTTCGGTTTTGGCGGTGCGGCAATGGCGCGTTCCAAGGTGGCACCCGCTCGTCTATTCGGTAAGACCTATATCTCGATTGTTCGGGGTGTGCCTGATATTGCCTTTTTTATGTTTTTTGTCATCGCACTCGATCAAGGGTTTGAATACCTTCGACACCATGCGATGTGTCCAGATTGGGATCAACCCATTCGTCAGGGGAATGATTTCATCGTCTGTTCAGTGGCGAAGTTGCCGTTAAGTACTTCGCCTCAGTGGATCCATGAGGTTTACGGTTTCTTTTTAGCGGTTTTAACCTTTGCCATTGTCTTTGGTGCATTTGCTGCCAATGTGCTTTTTGGCGCCATGAACTCCGTTCCTAAAGCCCAAATTGAGACCGCTTGGGCATACGGTATGACCACTCGCCAAACTTTCTGGCGTATTATTGTTCCTCAGATGTGGGTCTATGCACTTCCCGGTCTATCGAATCTTTGGATGGTATTGATAAAAGCGACGCCGTTGTTGTTTTTGCTGGGCGTCGAAGACATTGTCTATTGGGCGCGTGAGTTAGGTGGCACCAAACACGCTCGTTTTACCGATTACCCGCATGGTGATTGGAGAATGTGGTATTTCCTTGCGCTGCTGGTGTTTTATCTGGCATTCACAAAGGTCTCTGAAGTGGTCCTTAATCGATTGATGACGCGTTTATCTTTAGGTCAGGCGACCGCTGGCGGTGAAGAGCTAAGGAGGGCTGCACAGTGAGCTGTATACAAACGATCTCGGACTATGGCCTTCGCTCTATCGGTATAGGCGAACGACTGCTGCCAACCAGTGACTTCACCTTGTGCCAACAGTTCACCCTGATTGGGTCGGGAATGATCTGGAATATCTATTTTGGTGTGCTGGCACTCATGGCAGGATTCTTTTTAGCCACGGCCGTTGCTCTAGGTAAAGCGTCCGGGAATGCGTGGCTAAGGAAACCCTCTGAGTGGTTTATCTTCCTTTTTAGGGGATCCCCGCTGTTTATTCAGTTTTTCTTTGCCTACTTCTTATTTCTTTCGTTGCGATCGGAAATAGCGTTTTTTGAACCCTTTACAGCCGCATGGTTGGGGGCAACGATCGTCCTATTTTTGAACACTTCAGCCTATGCTGGTGAGATATTTTATGGCGCACTTCAGTCTGTCCCTAAAGGGGATTCAGAAGCGGCCGATGCATTTGGGTTTTCGGGCTTTACTAAGTTTAGAAAAATTACCTGGCCTACGATGATGAGGTTGGCTTGGCCGGCTTACACTAATGAGGCGATTTTTCTATTCCATGCCACTACCTTAGTGTTCTTCTCAGGTTTTCCTGCTTGGAAGCAGCAGGGGGATGCACTCTATTATGCGAGTTACTTCGCCGATAAAACATTCAACCCATTTGTTCCGTATCCGATCTTGGCCGGCTACTTTATCCTTCTTACGCTGGTTGTAATTGGCTTATTTAGCTTGATCAATCGTCGCCTTAACAGACATCTGCCTCAGTTCTCTAGATCCAAAATTCGCTACCGACCAAAACTATTTCGTTAAAGGGTCGTTTGTTATCTACTAGAGTGATTATTGCGATAAGACCTCAACCCTTTTGTAACGTATAATTGTTGCAACTCACAAAGCAGCTACCTTTTATGGCCACTTCAGCGACTAATATTATCGAATCAGCGGTTTCTCAACCTAGCTCAACCTTCTTGCCGGTTTCTCAAAAAGAGATGCAGGCACTGGGTTGGAGTCAGTGCGATATCATTATTGTGACCGGTGATGCCTATGTTGATCACCCATCTTTTGGTATGGCTATCATCGGCCGTCTGTTGGAGTCACAAGGATTTAGGGTAGGAATTATTGCCCAACCGGATTGGCAGAGCGCTGACGCATTCAAAGCGTTGGGTAAGCCGCGTCTCTTCTTCGGTGTGGCGGCCGGTAATATGGATTCTATGATTAACCGATATACGGCTGATCGTAAAATTCGCTCTGATGATGCTTATACACCGGGTGGCAAAGCCGGTAGCCGTCCAGATCGAGCGAGTATTGTCTATAGCCAGCGCTGCCGCGAAGCCTTTAAAGATGTACCCATTGTGCTGGGTGGTATTGAAGCGTCACTGCGTCGTATTGCCCATTATGACTATTGGCAAGATAAGGTGCGTCGCTCAATACTGCTCGATTCAAGGGCTGACATTCTGCTTTACGGTAACGCTGAACGTGCCATTGTTGAAGTGGCACAAAGGATCTCCGCCGGTGATTCGGTTGAGAAGCTGACCGATGTTAGAGGGACCGCCTTTATTCGCACGGATACACCAGATGGCTGGATGGAGATCGACTCCACACGTATCGATAGACCCGGCAAAATTGATCGAATGATCAATCCTTATGTTAATACTCGCGATCTTGATCAGTGTATGTTGGAAAATGGTCAAGACGAAGAACCCCTCGTTGATGAGGTACAGGTTCTTCATATAGAACCCAAAGTACAACTGGATAGAAGTAAGACCGTCATTCGCATTCCCTCTTTTGAAAAAGTCTCGAGAGACCCTGTGCTTTATGCCCATGCGAGTCGAGTGCTCCATCTCGAGACCAATCCTGGTAATGCTCGCGCATTGGTTCAACAGCATGGCGATCAAGAGGTGTGGTTGAATCCGCCTCCGATACCTTTAACAACGCAAGAGATGGATTTTGTTTTCGGTCTGGACTACGCACGCGTTCCTCACCCCATCTATAAGGGGCAAGAGATACCTGCGTATAAGATGATTCGTTTCTCGGTGAATATCATGCGCGGCTGTTTCGGTGGTTGTACTTTCTGCTCTATTACAGAACACGAGGGGCGGATTATTCAGAATCGTTCTCATGAATCTATATTGAATGAGATCGAAGAGATCCGAGATAAAGTCCCAGGCTTTACCGGCGTTATTTCTGATTTAGGCGGCCCGACGGCCAATATGTATCGCATCGCCTGTAAGTCGCCAGAGATTGAGAAGTCTTGTCGTAAGCTCTCGTGTGTCTACCCGGAAATCTGCCACAACTTAAACACTGACCACTCCTCCCTGACAGAGCTCTACCGTAAAGCTCGCAAAACAAAAGGGGTTAAGAAGGTCATGATTGCATCGGGTCTACGCTATGACCTGGCTGTAGAGGATCCCGAATACGTCAAAGAGCTGGTAACCCACCACGTCGGTGGCTACTTGAAGATAGCACCGGAACATACTGAACGTGGACCGCTTGATCATATGATGAAGCCAGGTATCGGCACCTACGATGCGTTTAAGAAAATGTTTGAACGGTTCTCGAAAGAGGCCGGTAAGGATCAATACCTGATCCCTTACTTCATCGCGGCTCACCCGGGTACTACCGATGAAGATATGATGAATTTAGCACTCTGGTTAAAGCGTAATGATTTCAAAGCAGATCAAGTACAAGCGTTTTACCCATCCCCAATGGCGACGGCAACCGCCATGTACCATACCGGCCGAAACCCTCTGAAACGTCAGAGTTATAAAAAGTCATCTGAACGGGTTGAGACGGTAAAAGGTGAAAAACAGCGCCGTTTACACAAGGCGTTTTTACGCTATCACGATCCTGAAAACTGGCCGCTTCTGCGTGACGCTCTAAAGTCAATGGGTCGTTCTGATCTGATTGGTGACGGGCCGAATCAATTGATACCTGAAAAGAATTCAGAAGGTGATCAATATAAGAGCCCTCGCCGTAAAAACATTATCAGACATAATAAGAGTGTTAAAAAAGGTAGAGTGTTGACTCAGCATACGGGCTTACCACCACGTGGTAAGGCTAAAAAAGGGTCATCTAGCGTTAAAAAACGGCAAAAAGCGTAACATTGATAAAAAACAGTTGTATTCGGTTGTAACTGGATTACACTAATCTTAGTTGTTTACGTTGTGGCGTTTTAAACGTCCAGAGAAACAAGTTGCACTAGAGCTAAACCTAAGTTTAGCTGGAACACCGAAAGTAAAACTTCGCACCTGATCTGCTGCTCCTTTTCCACTCTGAACTAAGCACTAATTTTATTAGTTCGAGTGTCGTGTCATCTTTTTGTCACCTCATCCTGCTAATAAATAACTGAGTTACAAGATAGGCTTGTAATTTAGTTCGCGACACAGGTCGCACTCAGGCCAAGTAATCTACTTGGTAGATAACTCCCTTCGGGGATGCACTAAAGTTCCTATATGGAACAGGATAAAGAGGCAAAAAATGTCAGAGCAGCTAACTGGTACAGTTAAATGGTTTAACGACGAGAAAGGTTTTGGTTTCATTCAGCAGGAGAACGGTCCAGACGTATTCGTTCACTTCCGTGCTATCAACGGTACTGGTCGTCGTACACTAGCTGAAAACCAGCAAGTAACTTTCGAAGTTACTCAGGGTCAAAAAGGTCCTCAGGCTGACAACGTAACTGTTGTAGCATAAGACTAAGATTCTAAAAAAAGCGCCATACGGCGCTTTTTTTGTGTCTGTCAGATTAATTCCATGCCATAACAGGACTATAATATGCGGATCGTTTCTTGGAGCCTGATATGGATCTCGATCCTCAAGTTGATCAACTGATAGAGTGTTTTAATACCCTCTTTTTGGAGTCCCACAATACTGAACTGGTTCGAGGGAATGGGGAGCCGATTTACCTGCCAGCCGATTCAGGCTATCCACATCATCGTATTATTTTTGCTCACGGATTCTTTGCCAGCGCCCTCCACGAGATTGCTCACTGGTGTGTTGCGGGACCGGAGAGACGCTTGCTTGAAGATTTTGGGTACTGGTATAAACCTGACGGCCGCACGGCTGAAGAACAATCTGAATTTGAGCGAGTAGAAGTTTCACCACAAGCTTATGAGTGGATTTTGACACTTTCAGCTGGTCGAAAGTTTCACTTCAGTGCGGATAATCTATCGCAAGGGTTAGGTCCGTCAGATAGCTTCAAACAGTCCGTTGTTAATCGAGCTCAAGAAGTGCTCACTAATGGCATGAACCCACGTTTGCAGGCACTCAGTGAGGCCCTTAGAGCACTCTATACAGTTGAACCTCTCAGCCTTGCTCAGTTCCATTTAGAGTGCTCAGTTTGCGCAAGCTAAAGATCACAGCATCTGAGTGGTCCCTGCAGAGTGAAGGAGTAGGTTGGTCACTCTATGCTTGTGCCACGGATCAATTCAACTATCTTAGGTTGGCTCTACCGACTCAGCATTACCTCTACACTGAAGGCCCCCTAGAGAAGGGTCAGTCAGACCGAGGTGTTTGGGTGCTGGGTGTATTTGATACTTTTAAACAGTTACAGATCTTCCTCGCATTGCATAACGACAATCCGCTAAAAGTACCTGCGCTGCGACTTGATCAAGACTGGCCGGTGGTTAAATACCAAGCGCGATCTCTAATTGATTACCCACACTACTCAGGCGTCTACCGCGTCGGCTTCAAGTCGTATCGGGTGACCCAAGAGATAGACGGTTATCGTGTTGACTATATTGACGGTTATAGAGTGGAATTATTAGGTGTGTTTGAGTCAGAGGTTGAGGCCTGTTTAGCGCTTTACAGCCACTTCGACAGTCGTACCCGTGGCTGTAAGATCTGCTGATCGATCAGTGATTCATCTCGTGTTTCATCGTTTTTTTCATGCCTGGTTTTTGAATCATTTTGACAGGCACTTCCAATGATTGGCTGCTGCCATCGCTGAAATTCAACTGTAGATCAATTTTCTGATCGATCTTAAGTGTCTCCTTTAAACCAATGAACATCACATGCAAACCACCTGGTTTTAAGTGAGTCGTGCTGTTTGCGGGTAACTCAATAGCAGGTACCTTTCTCATGCGCATGACGTCACCATCTTTGATGTGAGTATGAAGCTCGACCACTTTTGAGATAGAGGATTCAGCCGATACCACTTTAAGGTCAGCGCCACTGTTTTTGATATCCATAAACGCGCCGGTCATTTTTTGACCCGGCGGGACTGCACGTACACGAGCGTCTGATATCTCGACATCAGCTTGGGCGAGTGTGCTGGTTAGTAGTGACGCGATTAACAGTTTTTTCATCATATTTCCTACTGCAAAATGGAGCGAATTTTTTCAACGAGTTGGTTGGGATTGTTGTGTGAAACACTCCCTAGGAACTCACCCTGTTGATCGATTAGATAAATTTTTGAGGAGTGGTCGACTGTATAGCCCATAGCTGAGTCGGGTTGATCGACCATTCGATAGTAAGCCCCATACTGTTTGATCGCGCTGTCGATCTGCTGACGACTGCCCGTCATTCCAAGAATGAGTGGCGAAAAAAACTGAGAATAGACCTGTAGCTGATCGAGTGAATCCCGCTCAGGGTCGACGCTGTAGAAAATGGGCTGAATTTGGTTTAGCTGGTCATCATCAAGTTCATTGAAAGCAAACTTCATACTGGTTAAAGAAGTAGGGCAGATGTCCGGGCACGAGGTGTAACCAAAATAGAGCAGTACTAACTTGCCTTTGAAATCACTTAGGGACACATCGCCATCGATACTTTGACCGTGAAACTCACCACCGAGCTGAACCGGTTGGTAACGGTTATCGGGTTTGAAATACATCCAGCTAATAACCACTGCAGCTAAAACGAGCGCTACAATGGTCATTAGATTTTTATTGCGAATGATCATCGTGCATCAAACCTCAATTCCACAATCTCTTGACCTGAATCGGTTTCAAAAATGACCTTGGCCAGCCAGGTCATTGTTCCGGTGGTGCAGACAGCTAACTGAGTATCACCTTGCCACACACTACTTACCTCGTTCAGTTCAAACTGGTTAACGCCCATGTACATATCGGCACCTTGTAGGTCTACCCAAACACGATTGACGCCGGACACATTAGTTTCAGCCGTCAGCGTCATGTTGTTGAGTGATTTAGCTGGCATTGGACCCAGTGTAAAACGATATTGAACGTCATGGCTAACGACGTTGCATTGGCCGCTGTTAATATTACAGCCAGTCACAGACTTCGTATCTAAAAAAAGTTGTGAAGCCCAGATTAAAAGCACAATGCCAAGCATCAGAAATAGACTGATAGCGATCTGTTTACGTGGATTAATCACTTAGTACCCTAACTCAATGGTGCTTATGTTTTCATGAACGATCACAACAGTGAAACAACTTTACTTTAATTTACAAAACGTATTACAAGATGCTGCTGGTTTCGTTTCAGATCGCACATTTTTAGATTGCCCGTATAATACATTCCATCTTAAGGGGTGTTCATGATAAAACTCAAAAAAGTCATTGTTGCAGATGAGAATATGCCGGCCGTAGAGACCATGTTCTCCAGCTTTGGTGAGGTGCGTCGGGTCGCGGGTCGCTCTTTAGAATCCAGTCAATTAGCGGATGCAGATGCGCTGCTGGTGCGCTCAATCACCCAAGTCAACGCTCAGTTATTAAGTGACGCCAAGCAATTAGGGTTTGTTGGGTCGGCGACCATTGGTATGGATCATATGGATACTCACTACCTCGCTGAGCGCTCAATTCCCTTCTCCAATGCAGCGGGCTGCAATGCGGATTCTGTGGTGGATTACGCGCTAGCGGCTATTTATGAATATGCAGAAATGAGCGCCTTAGATCCTCTCAAGCTCAGTTACGGGGTTGTCGGTGCTGGAAATGTAGGTTCTCGATTGGTAAACCGCTTGAGTGCGTTAGGCGTTAATGTTGCTGTTTCTGATCCACCGCGTGCTGAGCGGGATGCATCTTTTGTTGACACTTCGCTCGCTCAATTGATGGCGCAATCGGATGTTATCTGCTGTCACCTACCGTTAACGACGAGCGGTGATCATGCTACTCACCATTTAATTGATGCCTCGCTTCTGCAAGCGCTTAAATCAGGTGCTCTACTATTAAACGCCGGACGAGGGCCAACCATTGACGGTAAAGCTCTTGCAGACCTAGCCGTTCAGCGATCTGATGTCAGGTTGGTAATGGATGTATGGGAAGAGGAACCGCGTGTTGATAAGGATTTAGCAAACCATGTGCTTATCGGCACGCCCCATATTGCTGGTTATAGCTTAGAGGGTAAGTTGCGCGGAACTTACATGCTTTATGAGCGCTACTGTGAAATCCTTGGGCACGATATTTCTACCTCGTTTGAGAGTCTATTTACAGATTATCCCTCCCATAAGTTGCAATTAACTCAACAAACAACGGTCCTGCAGGTGATTCGATCGGTCTACTCCATTCAAGATGATCATGATCGTTTCATTAACTCTTTAATGCCTATTGATAATCAGTCTCAAGCCTTTGACCAACTTAGAAAGAGCTACCCAGTGCGTCGAGAATTTTCATCATTAAAACTGACCGGTCAGACGACAGAATCGATCAAATCCGAGCTTGCAGCTTTAGGGTTTAAAGTGGATGAGGTGCAAGTATGAAGTTTCGTTTAGGGGTGTTGGTTAACCCTTATGCAGGTATTGGTGGCAGTGTTGCCTTAAAAGGGAGCGATGGCGAAGCGATTCGAGATGAAGCGATAAAGAGGGGGGCTAAGCAACTTGCACCTCTGAAAATGCGTCACGCACTCGAGTCTATCAAGAGTGATCAGATTGAACTGTTTACTTGGGGTGGAGCAATGGGCGAAGAGTCCATAAATGCATCGGGAATGGATTGCCAGGTTCTCGGCTCACCGCAGCAGGTACCAACCACGGCCGAAGATACTTTGATAGCTGCAAAAGCATTGGTAGACAGGGGTGTCGATCTGATTTTGTTTGCCGGTGGTGATGGTACGGCTCGCAATGTCTACGAGTCCATTGGACAGCAAGTGCCGGTCCTAGGTGTGCCTGCAGGAGTGAAAATTCACTCCGGCGTCTACACGCTGACGCCATCGTTGGCGGGGTCTCTGGTTACCGATCTAATTGAAGGGCGCTTGGTTCGAATGGAACAGGCTGAGGTGCGCGACATCGATGAGTCAGAATTTAGAGAGGGGCGAGTTCGTGCAAAATATTATGGCGAGTTACTTGTTCCAGCTGAACATCAGTATGTGCAATCTGTGAAAGAGGGTGGCAAGGAGGTTGAAGAGCTCGTTGTGGCCGATATTGCAGCAGATTTTGTTGAGCAGATGGATCCTGACCTTTTTTATGTGATGGGTTCAGGGACGACAGTCGCCGCGATCATGGAAGAGTTGGAACTGGAAAATACACTGTTGGGCACAGATCTCATCAGAGATGGGGAGATTATCGCAAGCGATTGTTCAGCGCAGCAGCTGATTGAGTTAATCGGTGATTCACCTTTTAAAGTAGTCATTACACCGATCGGTGGGCAAGGACATTTGCTCGGTCGAGGCAATCAACAGTTGAGTGCTGAGTTGATTCAAAAAGTGGGTCTATCAGGGCTTTATGTCGTTGCGACACGATCTAAGATTGTTGGTCTTCATGGTCGTCCGCTCATTATTGACAGTGGCGACCCTGAGTTGGATCGAAAATTAACCGGTGTGGTCACTGTGCACACCGGCTATCGAGATGCTGTTATCTATCGTGTCGGTATTTAACGGCGGTTTTGAAGGGCTTCAATTCGGGCCGCTAGAGGAGGGTGGCTCGCAAACATCTCCATGAAGCCCTGTTTCTTGACACTACTAATGCCAAACGCGGTTAGTTGACCTGACAACTCTTGAGCTTGGCCAGATTCGGCTTGTAGTCTCTGCAGTGCGTTGATCATACCCTGTTTACTAGCGAGATCTGCACCCGCCTCATCAGCACGGAACTCACGACGACGCGAGAACCAAGCCACAATCATGTGAGCAAAGAATGCAAACACCATCTCGGCGATAAAGGTCGCTATGTAAAAGCCTATGCCAACACCGCCGGAGTTATCGCCACGGCGCAAGAAGCTGTCAACGGCATATCCAACAATACGAGCCAAGAACATGACAAAGGTGTTAATAATGCCTTGTATCAACGACAGAGTGACCATGTCGCCATTCGCCACGTGACCCACTTCGTGTGCCAATACCGCTTTAACCTCGTCAGCTTTAAAACGTGACAGAAGGCCACTGCTCACAGCAACAAGCGCGTTGTTCTTATTCCACCCAGTGGCAAACGCATTGGCTGCATTAGATGGGAAGATGCCGACTTCCGGCATGCCAATGCCCGCTTTTTGAGACAGCTCTGCAACCGTGTCGACCAACCATTTCTCTTCAGCCGTTCTTGGCTGTTCAATGATTTGGGTGCCCGTTGTTCTCTTTGCCATCCACTTAGAGATAAACAGGGAGATGAAAGATCCAGCAAAACCAAACACCGCACAGAAGGCAAGCAGCGCGCCAAGGTCTAGGCCGTTTGAGGTTAGGTAGGGTCCAACGCCAAGGATGTTGAGCGTCAAACTGGCCACCAGAATGA
Source organism: Marinobacterium sp. (assembly GCA_018623095.1). Taxonomy (GTDB): domain Bacteria; phylum Pseudomonadota; class Gammaproteobacteria; order Pseudomonadales; family Balneatricaceae; genus Marinobacterium_E. The sequence continues at coordinate 10,923 of JAAZVX010000033.1, forward strand.
TGGCGAGGTTAGTCGCTAAGAAGAGTATGATTCTGAGCATCTAGGTTGCTTCCTTAATAACACTTTATCTATTTCTCTAATGGTGACGAGGCAACCTAAATTCAACCTTAAAGATTGACTACACGCGCCTCAATCGCATCACGCAACTCTTGGTAGGAGTCGATGTTTTCAGGAGCGAAATAGAGTTTGTAGTAGACTTTTTCACGCACTCGGTTAATGCCTTCACGACTCTCACCCGTCAAAGATGCGTAGGTATGAGCCATCTGTAAATGAATGACCCTAGTGCCAGCAGGTTGGGTGTACGTATGGCCTGCTAAATCGACACGCTGGCGCGGTTCATGTTGTGAGTAAAAAGAGATCTCACCAATGTGCGTCATGTTGATTAAAAAATTTGAGGTAATGTCCACAACTAGCTTTTTATCCATGCCGTTGTGGTTCATGCCAATTCCACGATCTTTTTTGACTTTTAAAAACATAATCACTCCTGTTTGATCGTCGCACTATAGCCTTTAACTGTGACATTAATACGACATGGCTCCACTCCTTAGAGCACGAGTTACTGTTTGTAAGATTTTAAGAAGGTACCAATTCTAGAAATGGCATCCTCTAAAAGTCTGGGTTCTGGTAAAAATACAATTCTAAAGTGTTGAGTATCTGGTAAATTGAAACCGCTACCATGCACGATTAAAACCTTCTGTTGCTGAAGTAGATCCAATGCAAACTTCTCGTCATTACGAATGGGGTGGATCTCAGGATCTAACTTAACAAAACAGTACATAGCCCCTTTTGGTTTGACACAACTGACACCGGGAATCTCATTTAACATCTTATAGGCGAGGTCTCGCTGATCGCATAGACGACCACCCGGTACAATTAATTCATTAATTGATTGATAACCACCCAACGCTGTTTGTATGGCGTTTTGAGCAGGAACATTGGCACAAAGACGCATATTAGCCAGCATCTCTAGGCCTTCAATGTAGTCGTTTGCTGTGTGCTTAGGGCCGCTGATAAACATCCAACCCGAACGAAAACCGGCTGCGCGGTAGGTTTTGGATAACCCGTTAAACGTGCAGACCAGTACATCATCAGTTAACGATGCGATCGAAGTGTGCTTTGCTTCGTCGTAGAGAATTTTGTCGTAGATCTCGTCAGCAAAAATGATCAAATTGTGCTCACGTGCGAGCTCAATAATCTCTCTTAGCACCGACTCGGGGTAGAGTGCGCCAGTCGGGTTGTTGGGGTTAATCACCACAATGCCACGGGTGTGCTCGGATATCTTGCTGCGAATATCTTCGATATTGGGGAACCAGTCGCGTTCCTCATCACACTGATAGTGAACTGGCGTACCACCCGACAGGCTTACTGCGGCGGTCCAGAGTGGGTAGTCTGGTGCTGGAATCAGCATCTCATCGTTGTCGTTAAGCAGTCCCTGCATTGCCATAACGATCAGTTCAGATACACCATTACCAATGTAGATGTCTTCTATAGTGACATCTTTAATTCCCTTGCGCTGTGACTCTTGCATGACGGCTTTACGGGCCGCAAAAAGCCCTTTTGAGTCACAGTAACCCTGTGCGCTTGGTAAGTTGTAGATAACGTCTTGAACAATCTCGTCAGGGGCATCAAAGCCCCACGGAGCGGGATTACCAATGTTTAGCTTCAAAATTTTATGACCGTCCTCTTCTAAGCGTTTTGCTTCTTGAAGGACAGGTCCACGAATGTCGTAACATACATTGTTGAGTTTGTTGGACTTTCTAATCTGAGACATCGGTAGAGCTCTTCTCGCGGGGAGATTAATTTATAGGGGATCGGTTTGAGTAGAATACGCCGTAACAGCAATATGTTAATGAGCAAACCGCATATATTGTAACTATACGACTTTGCTCGGTTTGGGTATAGGGTTTACCCTGCTCTTAAAGAGGTTTTTTATAATGCAAAATGATGATTTTAAAGACGATGAATACTGGCGTGACAAGTTGTCACCGGAAGAGTTTTATATATGTCGTCAAAAGGGAACCGAACGAGCGTTTACCGGTGCCTATTTTGATGAGAAGCGATCAGGCCTCTATCGCTGTAAATGCTGCGATGCAGAACTGTTTGATAGCACACTAAAATATGATTCTGGCTGTGGCTGGCCCAGCTTTTTTGATGAATTGGGTGAGGGAAGGGTTGAGCAGCATCCGGATCACTCCCATGGTATGGTGCGCACAGAGATAACTTGCAGTCAGTGTGGATCCCATTTGGGGCACATATTTCCGGATGGACCACAGCCAACCGGAGTTCGCTACTGTGTTAACTCTGCGTCACTCAACTTTGAACCGGACCACTGATGAAATCATTTGCACAGCTTCTGCAACAAGCGAAGCATTTTCACCCAGGTTGGCGAGATGTTGAGCTATTGGGTCCAAGGGCGGCTCATAGGGAAGAGCTCCTGGCAACCCCGGATGATCGGGTATTGTCGTCGATGACCTGGCGTATCTTCTGTGCGGGACTTAAGCGCTCGTTAGTGGATGGTAAATGGCCCGCTTTTGAGAAGGCCTTTTTTGGTTTCGATCCTGAAAAGGTCTCACTGATGAGTGATGATCAGCTTGATAGATTAATGCAGAATCGAGATCTTATTCGCCATTTTGGTAAAATCAAAGCAACTCGCATCAACGCCGTGATGATTCATGAAATCAGTCAAAAACAGGACAGTTTTGGTCAGTTTTTGGCTGATTGGCCGGTCGAAGATACGGTCGTTGGCTTGTGGGGATTCCTGAAAAAAGAGGGATCGCAACTGGGTGGCAA